>NZ_CP195314.1:2746641-3057462 GCF_054161275.1 Jutongia sp. SJQ-6
TTTCCGGCTGGTCTTCGGAAGCGGAGAGCAGACAACAGGAATTTGCGGCTGCCAATAATAAGACGGTTCTGTCGCAGTGGCAGAAGGATCAAAATGCCAAAGAGATTACAGAGTATTTGGAAAATAGAGGGAACTATACGATTTATCCGGATCTGGATGTAGACTTTGGCGAGACAAAAGAGTATCCGTCGTGCCTGCGTAAAGTTTGCAAAGTGATTCAAGATGGGACTTGGAATGCTATATTTGCCAAAGACGATCAAGAATTTGAGTCATGTATACAGAAGATGTACCGCGAGGTGAAACAGGCAGGATATGATAAATGTGTTGCTTATGAGAAAGAAAAGTTAGATTAGTTTAGGATACGGTTCCAAGTATTTAGTAACTGTGTAAAAGAGCAAGCTGCATTAGCGGGGCTGGTCGATGGTAGTAGTGCGATTGACAGCCCCGTATTATCATACACATATTTTTGGTATAGGTCGTATGCTTTGCGTCCATTGGCATAGACAGCGGTTATGGAAGAGAGGGCTATGATCTTAGGAATATCATTAGGGATCACATTCCGAATAGAACTGTCACTAGACCCCTTGATATCGCACTCGGCGATTACGTCCCAGAGTGCGATATGGTGTCTGTGCAATAGAACCTTTTTATCCGCGATACTTTCCGGGGCAGGCTCATTGCATAATTCAGCGATCACTTTCCAAAAGCGGTTGCGCGGATGCCCGTAATAAAATTGCTGTTCTCTTGATTTTACCGATGGAAAGGATCCTAAGATCAATACGGTAGAATCTGCATCGTATACAGGGGCAAATTCATGTACAACGTGAGTATATTCCAAGGCGAACCATCCTTTCTATGTGACCGAAGTTTAGTTTTTTCAAGCTAGTGTTATTGAGATTTTTTCCTGCGGTTGCAGCTATCCTCCAAGAAGAGCTGTACGATCGGATCAATCTGCTCTTTTGCAAAGCATGGAATACCAGCAAAGCTATTCATCGCTCCGGCGAGGATATAGACGATTCCGTGCTGGAGATGCAGCAGGCGTTCTACCGGAGTCTGTTGCAATTCCATATATTGTATTTTGTGATAATCAATAAATTGTGTAGAGGATGCAAACATTCCGTTTGTTATTGCAATGTAATTCTCACGAAGCTGCAATTTGTTGGCTTTGTAAGTGCCATAACAGCCGATCAGATATATCAACATTGCTAGCACGAAAGAGCCGATACAGCCCAGGACTGCCGGTAGACCGGTTACGCCAAAGACTGTAATCATAAGAGTCCACCCAATTGCTAAAAATACAAGCAGTTTGGCAGAACCAATAATCTTTTTCCACCAGATCGCTTTCGGTGGACGGATCGATGCGGTATCACTTTCGGTGAAATAAGCATCGAATTCCGGAAGCAGACGATGCAGTAATTCCGGTAAGTGTTTCTCTGGGATAGAGAGTAGTAAACGCGTGTTTTCTTCTTTTTCATCGCCCATACCGATATTTATAATATCGACAAAGCATCGTTTTGAAATACGGCTAAATACCGGACGCTGTACGATGATCGAACTGATGCGTTTGATTGGGATTTCATAGCTGGTGCGTTTGAACAGACCAAATTCCATATGCAGATGATCCGGCATACGTTTGATCCGGAAACTGTAATAGCGGAAGAAATCACCGATCAGACTACGCAGTGCTGCATAGACAAAGGAGCCAATGACAACGATTCCACCTAATGCAGTTGGGATCATTTGGATCAAGGAACCGATGCTGTGATCGCCGAAAACAACCATTTTTAAGAAAAAAGCAATAATGGCGATCAGAGCGGCAAGGCATACGAGCAGACTTATAATAGAAGCACTGTAAACACAGTGGGTAAGCACTTGTTTGGTATTGTAAGCTACTTCGGATAATACTTGTCTGCTGTTTGGAGCAGCATTTGCTGAGGTTACTTGTCCGTTATTTGGGACAGAAGAAACAGTACTCATCTGCCCATTATTTTGGACGGAAGTGGCTCTGCTTATCTGATCGTTATTTGGGACAGAAGTAGGATCACTTATCTGACCGTCGTTTGGGACAGAAGTAGGATCGCTTGTCTGTTCGCTATTTGGGACAGAAGCAGCAGCCCCTGCGGTTCCATCAAGCTGTTCGTTGGCAGCTATAGTTTGCGTATGTTTGGCAGCGGTTGCCCCCGCTAAGAGTCTCTCTCTAAGTGCCTCGGCTTTGTCTTTGCGAAGCAGAATGGTGACGTCTGTAGTATCGGCGGTACTTCGGCTTTCGGTATCGATCTTAACCGTACTGGTGCCGAGAATGCGTTCCAATAGATTACGCTCGATGTTGATATTGGAAATATTGCGCAGACCAATCGTATTTACAGAACGAAAAATGGTATTTTTCGTAATCGTGATACTGGTTTCATCTACCGTGATCCAAGTCTTATACCAAACAATGGTGTTAACTGCCAGTCGAAATAGTATCACGGCAAGGATTACTAATATGATGATAAGCAGTGTGGTGCTATCAGAATTTTTGATATCGCCCAGTATTTCGTCAAGATCATCCAAGGAGGATATTAAAAATGTGATAATAATGACACCGAATACACCAAGCTGCTCTAACATTAGAGACGGGTGATTTCGAAACTTATTGTCCATTAGCACGTTCCTCCTCTACGATTTCGTTAATGCGCTGTTTCAAGCTGTCAGCAATATGTTCTGCTTTATCTTTTTCAAGAAATTTGATCGTTACGTCTCCGCCGGCAGTAGTGATTTCAACTTTGGCAAGGCCAAACAGGCGGTCAAGCGGACCGGAAGAAATTTCGATTTTATGAAGGCGGCTGATCGGCACAATCGTGTGTGTTAAGAAGAGGTAGCCTTCCTTAATCTGTACTTCTTCATCGGTCAATCCGTAAGCATAACGCTGGTAGCGAAAAAGTGGGGATACGATCGTTTCAATGATCTCGAGTATCATAATGATGGCGCAGATGATAGTAACCCATCCAATGACTGTTTTATTGGAAGTGAAAGCTTCAGTTCTGGTAAAGAAGACAATGACGCCCAGAACGGCGGCAATGACCACACAAACGATAGAGGTGACCAAATACATGCAGTATAATGCTTTTTTGTTTAACTTTTCTAATTTCATAAAAATTTTCAATCCTTTCTCTTGCTCTCTGTAAATGCTTTTCCGTGATACGCCCTCCCTCAACGCGTATTATCTCAAGTATAGCAGAACAAGAGATGCATGACAATTTTTGAAATGACAAATGCGTTGCAATTTGACAAAAATGTGGCAAAAATATGTCGTTGTAATAAAAATGTCATTTATTAGAATTTGGGGTTGTGTTACAATGTAAACGTAGAAAAAATAGTGCTAACATGTTTTGTTGCCTGATGGGTGACGCTGGTTTACGAAGGGGGAAGAGTCCTGTTCAAAATAACCGGCATAGGATATCAGCACTGCATTATGTACTCTCAGAATCTTGAGTGTATATTATTAAGAAATGGAGGAAGCATATGGAGAAATTTAAGAAGCGTCACAAACGATTGACAAGCTTAGTACTTTCTGCAGCCATGATTTTTAGCTTGGTTCCTGGTACGGTAGGAGCAAAAGCTGAAACCCGCATAGGAAGGCAAGTTAATCAGACAGCAGAGAGGGACACAAATAAGAAATCGGTTTCGAAAACAGCATTGAAAACGATATCAGCGGATTTTAAGGCACAGAAGTTTGCAGAACTGTATGAGGAGGGGGGGCTTTCTTGTACAACAGAGGGGATTACATTTGACACTGAAACAGCAGCCGACAACTTGTTACTCACCGGCAAGAATAAGGTAGTATCCGGAGCGGCTATTACATTAAAGAACACATTGGATTTTGGCACAGACAAGGTGCAGCGTATCCAGATCGATGCATTGGCTAAGAAAGCGACAAAGACCTATATGGAAGTGTATTTGGATGATGCTGTTACACCAACTGTGAGAGTGCGAATTCCAAATCAGCCAAAGACAGACAATTGGACAAGGACCAAAGTTTACAGCTATGAATTTGCAGAGAATGAGAAACTGACCGGTAAACATACGGTACGTGTTCAGCTTCAGGATGAGACAACGGCAGCAGACAAAAAGACAAGCGTACTGCTGCGTTCCATCCAATTCGTGCAGGAAAGTATTCCGACCGTATCTTTTGATATTGATGAGTCTTTGGGAAGCATTAGCGAGATGAATGGTGATAGTTCACATAATACGGAATGCTATGGTAAGATGAATATCGATGTACCGGAAGGCTATGCAGCAGAGTATGGCAAGGATCCGGAGGCAGCAGCGAAGAAGACGGCTGGCAGCTACGATATGGAATATATACGCGGCCGTGGCAATTCAACTTGGACTGTCCCAAAGAAACCATATAAGATCAAGCTGGATAAGAAAGCGGATCTGTTTGGCATGGGTAAAAATAAGCATTGGGTATTGTTAGCAAATTATTATGATAATAGTTTGGTACGTAATCGCCTGACCTATTATTTGGGACGTAAGCTTGGCATGGAATATACACCGGAATGTGTACCGGTTGACGTCATTATGAATCATGAGTATTTAGGCAGCTATTTGCTGTGCGAACAGATTCGTTTGGATGAGAATCGTGTGGATGAAAATGATCTTGAAAAGGCAGATAAAGGTGCCGATGTCAGCGGTGGTTATCTGTTATCCATGGAACCAAACGAAGAGACAGACAACGTGATCAAAACAACGTATAATTCGTATTTGATCGAATCTCCGGAAACGGGAGCGTGTCAGTCACAGGCAAAGGCTTATATCGAGAATTACATGAAGAAGACAGAGGATGCAATTTATGGAGATGACTTCAAAAATGAGGATGGAACATCGTATCAAGACTTAATGGATGTGAAGTCAGCAATTGCCTATTATTGGATGCAGGAGGTCTCTATGAATGGAGATGCATTTATTTCCACGAGCACCTATCTGTACAAAAAACAGGACACAGCGGATGCCAAGGGTAAGCTATATTGGGGACCGTTGTGGGACTTTGATTATGTAGCCTGGTCTTCCAATGACTATAGCGAAGAGGAAGATTCCTATAGCGGATTTGTTACTCAGAGAACATGGTTTAACCGCTTGATGGAAGATCCGGAGTTTGCACAGCAGGTAAAAGAGTATTGGGTAACGCTAGCAGGAGCATTGGAGGATGCCATTGCTGACGGTGGAATTTTGGACCGGTATGCACAGGAACTTGCGGTATCCGCAGATAACAATTTCAATAAATGGGGATTTAACGATTTTAGTGACGGCGGGTATGACGATAACTATAACAGCGCAACAGGAAAGTTGAGCTATGCACAGGAAATTCAGCGTTTGAAAACTTGGATCGCAGATCGTGTTGACTGGATTGATAATAATCTGGACGCTATTGCACCAAAGCCGGTTACACTGACTTACATGGTGGATGGTGAAGTTTACAAGAAAGTCACCACAACATCGACAAAGGAAAACGATATTCCGAGCGCACCAACCAAAGAGGGATATATTTTTACCGGTTGGTACTATGATAAAGATGATTTCAGTGTCAGACAGCAAAAGGGAGACATCTTTACAGAGGATACCACTCTAACAGCACAGTGGGAAGATGAGAGTAAGTTAGTAAAGCCAACTAAGATTGCGTTGGAGCGGTCAGAGATTTATGTACCGGAGTGGCATGAATTCCATATTAACTATGGTGTAGCACCGTATAATGCCAACACAGCGAATGTTACGTTGACGAGTTCAGACAATACTGTTGTGCGGTTACAAGAATCAGATCATGAAGATTCTGATTATATAGAGCCAGACTCACGTGATTGGATGGCAGTCAAAGCAGGAACGGCAACGATTACCATTTCGGCAGGAAATGGTGTCTCTGCCAAATTGGTTGTCCATGTTATTCCAATTTCAGAATATTTTGAGAATGAGGAAGCATACACTGCGACAGATTTCACTTTGGATCAAAATGATATTGTACTGAAAGTGGGACAGGAGAAGAAATTGAACCTGAAACCGGATCGAAACGAAGTCTATGCATCCTTTTACTGGACATCCAGTGACGATGATATCGTTGAGCTTCTCGGCGGTGGTCTGATTCATGCGAAAAAAGCAGGTACAGCTTATATTTTGGTAACTATGAATGGAATGGACAAAGCAAAGGTATGCCGCGTGGTTGTTCAGGATGGCACAGCCGTGAAACCAACGCCAGCGCCGACAAAGACGCCGGGGAAGGTAGTTCCATTGCCGCAGGAGAAGACAGAAATTATCCAAGTGGGAAATGCCCGTTATAAGCAATTATCCGCAAATACTGTCAAGATGACCGGTATCAAAAAGGATGTCAAGAAAGTGACCGTTCCTGCAACAATCAAATACAAGGGTAAAAACTACAAGGTAACAGAAGTTGCATCAGGAGCTTTGCGTGGCAAGAAGAAACTGCAGACCGTTGTTATCGGTAAGAATGTTACAAAGATTGGTGCCAACGCCTTTAGCAAGTGTAAGAAACTGAAAAAAGTACAGATCACTTCGAAGAAACTTAAGAAAGTTACGAAGAAGTCCTTTGCTGGTATTGCGAAAAGGGTTGTGATCAAGGTGCCAAAGAGCAAGAAAAAAGCGTATAAGAAATGGCTTAAAAGTAAGAAGGTAGCATAGCGAATTTGTGATATGATGAGCCTCAGAGAAAAACAAGCGGCTGCGAAGCAGACATTTGTTTTTCTGGGCTCGTTAACGAGCAAGTAAGTTTGTGAAACAAACGGAAAAGCTTTGAAAGAGCGAATTTGCGAGTTTGATAAAAAGCACCCTCTGGGGACGGATCGTTGGATTTACGTCCGCTCAGAGGGTGCTTTTCTTTTCTGACGCTATATTTGCGGTGTATTGTAGACGTCCTTTCTGCTTATGTTGCTGCACAGTGAGGTACAGGTGCCTTTTCTGCTTATGTTGTATTTTGTATTTATTGTTTGCTACTATTCAGAGTGATGCTGCAATTGTTATCGGCGGGACCAAATTCATAAGTAATAAGCTGGTTGTCCTCCTTGTTTTGTACTGTTTTGCGTACAGTAGTTGTGCGTATGAAGCGACTGGTATTACCGCCGGCATATGCATCGCGGCTCGTATCTTCGTAGATATACAGGACGCCATCCTTATTTAGAATATAATCATAAATCGCATCACCTTCTACCGTAAACTGCACGATCACTAATGCCTGCTTATAGGAAAGCTGCTTTTTTTTACATTTTTGAAAACGTGAAACAAATTCGTTTAATATCGCAGTCGCAGTTTGTGCTTGCTTGGCAGAACTGTTTATGGTTGGAATCATAAGAACCTGTTTTTTGGCAGCAGCGTTCACAGATGAGTATGATGCCGGGTACGATGCAAGTCGTTTTTGAATGGCAGCTTCGTTGGTTGAATACCATTTGGCATCCATTTTTGGTGTGGCAAAGGCTGTATCCGTGGACAGTAATTTTGCACGGTATTTATAATTCTTGTCGCAAGTGATCTGTATAGCCTGTGTTCCGAGCAGCTCGTTGCCTTTGTATAAGCGCACGGTTAAACGGCTTTTGCCAGGTTTGAAAGACTTCGGTGCCCAGTAAATAATGTCACCGGGTTTGCAGGAAAGTTTTTTCGCTTCTTTTGTCATAGTTAGGCTGCCTTCGGATGAATTCTTGCCCCAAAGCTGTATGCTGCCATGTGAATCGGCTGCAACTTCAATGCGGATGTTTTCGGCAGAAGAAGACAATTCAAACGAAAATGGCATAGCCGGAACGGAACTCATGTAAGGAGAATATTCACCAAGAAGGCATGGATTTCCCGCTTTCAAAGTGACTTTCTTGTAATCCTCTAAAGGTTCCGTCTGTGATTGCTGCGCATCTTCGGCATCAGAGTTCCCAGGCTGTATTTCAGCATTGCTTTTCGAACGAGAGTTTTCTGTAGGAGTTTCTGTGTCGCCTTTTGAACGAGATTTCTTAGCTGTACCCTCATCATCAGTTTCGTCCGATGGTGCTTTTGTAGGGCTGCTATAGCAACCGTATTCCTTGCTGCCTTCGTTTTCTTTTGCGTAGGCGATCACCTGCAGACCTAGAGAGGAAGCAAGATTTGCTATGGAATTCGAATTGTCCTCCATCTCGTTTGTATCTGCCCCGGAAGCATTATTATTGTCTGGATTTGGAGATGTGTTGGTATATGCATATTCTGATGAATTTGTTGCGTTTGGATCACCATTATTTTGAGACGTATAATGATGTGCCAACAGGCATAGACCGACACCAATACCTACCATTGCAGCAGCGGGAAACATTTGTGGACGCAACAATTTTGCGCCTCGATGCTTCGTAAGTGGTAAGTTTTGTGGTGCTGCCTGTGCGATCATCTCATCCGGCAGCTCGCCAATTGCCTGCAATAACAGTTCTGATTTGCGGTTATGGTCTTGCTCTCTCATCATACCCAGATCCCTCCTTCTTCTAAAACGCTTTTTAATTCCTTTCGCATGCGTGAAAGGATAGAGCGTATACTGGTTTCTTTCATTTGCATCATATATGCGATTTCGGCAGTATCTAACATATAAAAGTAACGCTGTAAAAAAATGATTCGTTTCTTTTTCGGTGAGCGTTCCAAAAACTGTTGGATCACGGTTTTTAGATGCTCTATGTTAATCTTTTCCTCAATTTCGTTAGAACCGGAAATACATTCTTCCAATTCTTCAAGACTAGCCTCCAAGTGTCCCCCTCCTCGTTTCGCGGCATTGTGCTGACGGTATTTGTCCAATGCAAGATTGCGGGCGATTTTTGCCAGATATCCTGCTAAATGCTTGGGCTTGCCGGGTGGAATAGAATTCCATACTTTGAGCCAAACATCATTGACACATTCCTTAGCATCTTCTTCATCAATGATGATACGTCGCGTGATCTGCATAAGATATGTACTATATTTATCTTGTAAGTGTGCAAGTGCAGGCTCCTGCCGTTCCCAAAGAAGCGCTACAATATCGTTGTCTTCCATGATTCCCTCCTTTTTGTCAGTGCTGTAAGATTCCATCTATCATACCATGAATAGGGAAGATTCTCTATCGTGGTACGATGCGCAGAAATCTGCGTTTATGGATGGTTTTTATGAGTTGGTTACATTTAAATAGACGCAAGGAAATGTTATTTGTTGCAATGGAACATCATTTTCTGCAGTGGAACGTCATTTTCTGTAATAAATCTATTTGGATTGATGAGAGATTTTTTGGTATCTATTTGGACTAGAGAGATTTTTTGATATCTTTTTGGAGGGGGATTGAATACTGTCATGGAGAAAGCCGATATAAAATAACTGGAAAATTGAAAATTAAGATGCCAGTCACCGAAGTAGGAGGGAAAGACAAGCTGGAATTATCAAAATCATCAAATCAGTCAACCAAAGCAAGAAAAAGACAAGCTGAAATGACAAAAATAGAGAATCCAGTCAACGGAATAGGTGAGAAAGACAAGCTGGAATTATCGAAATCGTCAAATCAGTCAACCGAAACAAGAGGAAGGCAAGCTGGAATGACGAAAATGGAGAATCCAGTCACCGAAGTAGGAGAGAAAGACAAAAATATAAGAAAAGTGTATCCACTTAGATTGCTTTGTAGTATAATGAAGGAAGTATTTAGGGACGTGATGTGCATGAACAATTTATCGTATTTGTTGTACGGAGGAAAGTGTATGTTCGTGGGAAAAAGAATTTAACAAATAATAGAAAGGTATGGTGAAAACATGCGAAAACAAAAGAGAATATGGGCGTACTTGCTAAGTGCGGCGATGGTTGTAACATCATTTACAATGTCTAGCGCGACAGGAAAGGCAGAAGGTACAACAGAAAAAGGTAAGATCGTTAGCGTGACGGACAGAACCTCGACAAAGAAAGCGGCAAGCGTAACAGAAAATGGTAAAGTCGCCAGCGTGACAAAGAAAGTTTCAACAAAGAAGACGGCGGGGACAGATTCCTTCCAAGATCTAAACAGACAACAGATCACGGAGGCAATGGGTGTTGGATATAATTTAGGAAACTCCCTGGAAGCAAATAGCGGAGGAACTCCAAACGAGACAGCATGGGGGAATCCGGTTTTAACCAAAGAATTTGTTTTGGCAGCAAAGGCAGCAGGATTTCAATCAATTCGAATTCCGGTATCTTATTTGAGCAAAATCGATGATAACAATGGATACAAAATTGATTCTGCATGGCTGGATCATGTACAAGAAGTAGTAGACTATTGTGTACAGAACGATATGTATGCAATCGTTAACATGCATGGAGACGGTTACACAACGGTAAGCGGTGGCTGGCTACTCTGCGCAAGCAGCGATCAGACCAAGATCAAAGCCAAGTACAAGGCATGCTGGGAGCAAATTGCTGATCGCTTCAAAAATTATGATGAACATATAATTTTTGAGTCAATGAACGAAGAATTTGATGGAACCTATGGTACTCCAAATAAGACAGCATATAACAATATCAATGATTATAATCAGATTTTTGTGGATACGGTTCGTCAGACCGGTGGCAACAACGATCGCAGATGGCTGTTGATACCTGGTTGGAATACAAACATTAATTATACGGCAGACAATTATGGCTTTGTGCTGCCAACGGATCAGTATTTATCGTCTGATATTGCATCCGGCGAAAAAAGAATTATGATTTCTGTACACTACTACGATCCATGGGATTTTTGTGGTACAGAATCAGCCGACAAAACACAGTGGGGCAGCGAGGCAACAAACCAATCCAAAGTACCGACTTGGGGCGATGAAAGTTATATGGCTTCGCAGTTTAAGAAAATGAATGATAAATTCGTATCACAGGGATATGGCGTTATCATTGGCGAGTTTGGAGCCATCAACAAAGCAAACTATGATAGTCGGAATAAGGCATGTCGAGCCGATTATTATCAGAAAGTATGTTATTATGCAAAACAGTACGAACTGGTGCCTGTTGCATGGGATAATGGATTCGATGGTGACTATGGCTTTTGTCTGATAAATCGGTATTCTTGTCAGGTAACGCATCAAGACATTATTGATGCAATGATGGAGATTTATCGAGCATCTTCCACGGCAACCGGGATAGCTTTGGATCAGCAGAAAATCACGATTCATGTTGGGGATGAGGGAACACAGCTTAATGCAACCTTAACACCATCTGACAGCAAAGATGTTATTAAATGGACATCCGATGATGAGAAAGTAGCTACAGTAAATTCCAACGGTTTAGTCACAGCAGTAGGTGCAGGTACTTGCACAATTACGGCAGCGATTGCGGCCGGATGTCAGGCAACGTGCAAAGTGACCGTGCCAAAACCTTCCTATATACGGACAAAGCTGTATATGTTAGATACATCCGGCTGGACGACGATCGCTAGTGAACAAAGTGCAGATATTTCAACGAAAGACGAAGAATTCACGTTATCTGTTAAGCCGACAGATACGCAGCTTAAAAATATCGGTTCATTATATATCAAAGATATACAGGCGGCCGAAGCGGCAGATTCGGCACTTAACTATGCAGTTATTACGCTGAAATCAATAGCAGTAAATGGGAAACAGTACACGATCAAAGATGACACGTATACCTATGATGGCAGTCTGAAATCGGCAGCATCCGATGGACTATCAAATAATGTGTTTGATTTTTCTTTTATTAATATTTGGGCAGATGTCATGACACATATTCAGGATGTGTCGGCAGAAAGACAGAAAAAAGCTTCCTTTAATAACGCTTCGTATCAGGGAAACAATACAGTGGAAATTACCTTTGCTGTTAGCGGTGCAAAGGCAAATGGGTCGGTAGAGCCAAGTACAAAACCGAGTGCAACGCCAAGCGTGAGCCCAAGCACAGCACCAAGCTCGAATCCGAGCGAGGCTCCAAGCGTGAGTCCAAGCATAGCACCAAGCGCGAATCCGAGTGTAACGCCAAGTGTGAGTCCAAGCACAGCGCCAAGTGCGAAACCAAGTACAAAACCGAGTGCAACGCCAAGTGTGAATCCGAGCGAGGCTCCAAGCGAGAGTCCAAGCATAGCACCAAGTTCGAAACCGAGTACAACGCCAAGTGTGAGTCCAAGCACAGCGCCAAGTGCGAAACCAAGTACAAAACCAAGCGTGAGCCCAAGCACAGCACCAAGCTCGAAACCGAGTACAACGCCAAGCGTGAGTCCAAGCATAGCGCCGAGTCCGAAACCGAGTACAACGCCAAGCGTGAGCCCAAGTACAAGTCCAAGTGTGAATCCGGGCACAGACCCAAGCGTGAGCCCAAGTGCAGGTCCGAGTGCGACGCCATCGCATCAGCTGGGAAAACCAAGTGTAACGGCGAAAGGATTTGTTGTGTATGCTAAAGTTAAGGGAGCAGGTAAAATTGCAGTGGGTTCTCGCTATAAACTTGCTGCTAAGAAAAAAATGAAACTTACTGTTCAGTGGGTTCCGAGAAATGCTGCAAGTCAAAAACTAACATTTAAGAGCAGCCGACCGTCCATCGTGAAAGTAACGGCAAATGGTACTGTAAAAGCAGGCAAAAAAGCAGGCAAGGCAGTCATTACGATTACGACAGCCAATGGATTAAGCAAAAAAGTTCGTATCCAAGTCATGAAAAAGCCAGTCAAGAAACTTACCGTTAAGGCAGGAAAGCGTAACCTTAAGAAAGGCAAAAAGCTGAAATTAAAGGTAAAAGCAAAACCGGGCAAAAAGCTGGCATCCACGCAGTATTGCTGGAAATCTTCTAATAAGAAAATAGCTGCAGTATCTGCAAAGGGTGTAGTTAAGGCCAAGAAAAAAGGTACTGTGAAGATTACAGTTTATGCAACCGATGGCAGTGGCAAAAAGAAGAGCGTAAAGATCAAGGTAAAATAGGAATATCAAGGAATTAAAGAAAGATAAGTGTTGTGGGATATAGAGGAGACCGCCGATTGGCGGTCTCTTTTATAGTACGGATGTTTATAGAAAGCGAGCTGAAGAATTGTAAGGTTAAGACGGCGGGGCAAAAATATATTTTTTTACGAAAAAGTTTCACAAAGTTCACATGTGAAAATTGTGCAAATTATACAATTCACCCGGTGTAATGTAGAATGAACATGATCAGCATAAAAATAAGATGCAGAAATAGAGCGGATTTAATTAAATCGAGGTCAATGAAAGATATTGAAAAAATTGGAAATTTCAATGGTAAACGATAGGGTATGATAGGAACGTTAAAAATATAAAATTTAAGCTTGGAGTGATTATTACAGATGAAATTTAATAAAAAAATTGTATGGACAAGTGTTATAGCTGTGGCATTGGCATTAGGAGGCATCTATATAGCGAGCCGACAAAATGCTATTACGCATGTAATTGGAGATAATAATTTTGAGGGGTCAGAGAAAGAATGGTGCGATTCGCTACTGGATAAGTTGGTGGTTATTGATAAGAAGAATTGTCAGATTGGTGAACAAAAAATATCACAGTATTCCTTGACAAAGAAAAAACATTATGCAGAAAAAGATCGCGTTAGAGTGGTTGGTTACGCTACGGATGACAATCGTGAGCTAATGTTTCATCTTTCGGATGGAAATCGCATTGCGGTTGGAAAATCTGATAAAAAGCAAAAAAGCAGTCAACGTACACATAAGGTTACATTTGTGGATTACGACAATAATGTGTTAAAAACTGAAATTGTATTACAAAATAAAAATGCAACACCCCCAATGGTAAAGGAAAGAAAGAACTATCGTTTTGATAAATGGAATAAATCTTATGAACATATAAAATCTGATTTACAGATAAAAGCACTTTATAAAGAAGACAATACGGTAACTAGGATAACAGTTGCAAATGTTAAAGTGCAGCCAGGACAAACTAATGTGAAGGTACCGGTAAAAATAGCAAACAACACTGGGATTTTGGGAATGACTTGGTCTGTATATTATGATGACAGCCGGCTGAAATTGAAAGATATTAAAAATGGAAAGGCTTTCAAAGATATTTTGACATTAACAAAAGCAGGAAAATTAAAGAATGGCTGTAAATGTATGTGGGATGGACAGCAGATTGAGGACTATCAAATTCAGGATGGAGAGATAGCAGAGTTGTTATTTGACATTCCTAAGTCAACGACTTCGGGAGTGTATCAAATAAAAATAAAATATGAGGAAGGAGATGTGATAGATAAAAATTTATTGCCCGTGTCACCATTAATCGCAAATGGAAAAATAACAATTACACATTAATGGTCAAAAAATACAGAAGGAGGGATAGTGATGAAACTTGATTATGTTTCAAAGATGAAAAAGCATCTGGCAATTGGTCTGATCATGTGTTTGACTGTGTTAAGTATTGCACCAAATGCAGATGCAAAACAGACAAAGAAACCAAAAAAAATATATTTGTCTGTGAAAACCAAAAAGATGCTTGTTGGGCAAAAGTATAAGTTAAAAGTAAAGAAAGTAAAGCCCAATAAAGCAACCAAAAAAGTGAAATGGAAATCTAGCAATAAACGTATTGCGACAGTTAGCAATTCAGGTGTTGTTAAGGCAAAAAGAGCTGGTACAGTAAAAATCACTGCTATTTCCAAGAAAAACAAAAAAGCAAAGGCTTCTTGCCGCATCGTTGTGCAGCCAATAAAGAAGCGACCGACAGCAACGAAGAAGCCGATTGTGACAAAACAACCAAGTGTTACAGAAGCTCCCAAAGCTTCTACACAACCGGTTCCGACAAATGCGCCAACAATAACACCGTCTCCAGAGCCAACCGGACCGGCAGTTAAGGCAGCAATAGGATATGCTGGAAAGAATTGGAAAGATTATAGATTTGGTTATCAAGATGGTGCAGTTTATATTACAGAGGATGGAACATATACTGCAACATATACTGTGCAAAATGCAGACACAGATATTGCGGTATTGACGGTTGATACCAACATGAAATATAACGATGTTAAAGATAAAATGTTTGGTTTCGTTACAGAAGTTAAGATTAATGATCGTTCTCTCGAATTGGGTGAAGGGTGGTTTGATAGTGATGAAAATGGGTATTATCGTTTTGAGTTAAGGAATCCATATGACTATGTTGATGATGCATCTGAAACACTTGGTACACAGAAAATACCTGTGAATAAAGGTGATGTAATATCAGTTTCCTTTTGTTTTGAGGGACTAAAATACATACAGTTACCTTCGTCTTCTGGACAACCTGAACCAACAAAGAACCCAGGGGCAATAACAATACCAACAGTGCCACCAAGTAGTAAACCGACAGTGCAACCTACGGTAGCACCAAGTGCTAAGCCAAGTAGTGAGCCTACGGCAAGTCCTACAGGAACGTTCAAGGTGAAGTTTGTGGATTATGACAATACAGTCCTGAAAGAAGAAACTGTGGAGGCTGGGAAAGCTGCAGTTGCACCAAATGTTCCAAAGAGAATAGGTTATAATTTCCAATCATGGGATAAGGCGTATGATAACGTGACAGAGGATTTGCTTGTCACAGCAACGTATGAGAAGGATATGACTTCGGCAATTATTGTCGGAGATGTAAAGACATCTCCAGGTGCGAAAACAGTACAAGTACCAGTGTATATTAATAGCAATCCTGGAATTTTGGGCATGACTTTGGGGATAGATTATAACGACAAAATTCTGACGTTAACAGATGCCTCAAATGGAGATGCACTTAAAGATGCATTAGTTATGACAAAGGCAAATATCTTAAAAAATAATTGCAAATTTACGTGGGATGGTGAATCAATCACCCAAGATAATGTAAAAGACGGTGTAATGCTGTTATTGACCTTTGATGTTTCGGAAGAAGCTGCAGAAGGAGAGTATGACATTGGATTTTATTATAATTCCGGTGATATTGTAAATGGCGATTTAATGCCAATTGATCTGGAATTACGCAATGGAACAATAACTATAGTAAAAGACGCATCTTAACATTAGATGTGAGAAAGGAGCATTTATGAAAATAGCAAAAAAAATTATTGTCAGTGTGCTTGCTGCTGCTATGATTGTGACCGGTTGTCCGTCGCATTATGTAAAGGCAGACATAGCTAAAAAACAGGTTACACTTTCTGTGCAAAGTCAGACAGCGAAGCCTGGTGCAACAGTAGATGTTACTGTTGATGTAAAAGATAATCCGGGAATATTAGGAGCAGCTGTTAGTTTGAAATATGATGAGGGTCTGACGCTTACTGATGCAACTGCAGGAGATGCGTTCTCTTCTCTAGTATTGACAAAACCGGGAAAAATACAGTCTCCATGTAAATTCGTATGGGATGGACAGGAAATAACAGCGGATGACATCAAAGATGGCACCATCTTAAAACTTTCTTTTAAGGTGAGCGACACTGCAAAATCAGGAGAAAGCTATAAGATTAGTGTATCTTGTGACGCTGGAGATATGGTTGATGCAGATTTGAATGCTGTAGATGTAAAAACAGAAGATGGCGAAATTGGAATTTCTGCATTTACACCGGGTGACCTTAATGAGGACAACAAAATTAATTCTACAGATGTCATTATGATGAGAAGACAGATAGCAGGTGGATATGAGCAGACTATTAACGAGAAAGCTTGTGATGTCAATGAGGATGGAAGAATTAACTCAGCAGATGTTATTCTTGTGCGTCGATATATTGCAGGAGGATATGGCGTGAATCTTGGTACGACAACGGAGAAACACACCCATACCATGAAGGCAGTTGAGGCAAAGGAAGCTACTTGTACTGAAAAGGGTAATCAGGCTTATTATTACTGCACCTCTTGTGGTAAATATTATAGCGACGAAAAAGGTCTTAATAATATCAAATTGGAAGATACTATAATTCCAGCTAAGGGACATGTTTCCGTGGTAGATGCTGCAGTAGCTGCTACTACAGAAAGTACAGGGCTAACAGAAGGATCACATTGTGGTGAGTGTGGCGCAGTGTTAGTAAAACAGGAAGTTGTCCCAATATTGGAGAATTCAGAGAATTCTATTACCTATCATCTGTATGAGGATGATGCATATTTGCAGAAGCAGGAAATTGAAAATACAAACCCGAATACATATAGCTCTGAAACTGGTTTAACATTGAAGAATATTAGTTGTGAAGGCTATATTTTCGAAGGCTGGTATGATGGAGAAGGCTCTAATGCCAAGCAGGTAAAACAGATTGCTACAGGCGAAACGGGTAATATTGATCTGTATGCGCATTGGACAGCAAGAGAGTATACGATTACTTTTGATTCACCATTGGCAAAAGTGGATAGCATTAAATACAAGGTAAATGAGGGTGCGACATTGACAAATCCTGAGTGGTTTGGCTATACATTTATGGGATGGACCGATGAGAAAGATAATCTTGTTGATAAGATTCCATTGGGTAAAACCGGAAACATTACCTTACATGCAAACTGGACCAGTAAGAGAAATCAGACAAGACCGGTAAAACAATTAGGCGAGCCAATGATTGTCGAGGATGAAAAAGAGGGGCAGTATTTGTTCGCTTATGAAATTGGTCAGATGGAGAATGTTCCATTGTATACAATTAAAGATTTTGGTAATACAAGTGGTCTCACTGTATCTGAAACGATCACATCAAGTGGAACGGTTACAGAGGCGACATCTAAATCAATTGTTAATGCGATTGCAAATTCAACAACGCGTACAACTGCGTGGTCTTTATCGAAAAATTGGAATAATAGTTTAACTTTGATGCAGAGTCATACTGATGAAAGTGGAAAAGAAGTGGTCGATGCCAGCAGTGCCGCAACTAGTGAAAGCTCTGTATTGTTAAATAGTGCACAAAGGGGTGGTAGTTATGATGCTTCAAGAACAGATAAAAACGGTGTGTCGGCTAAAATAGGTGCAGAAGTTGGAAGTGAAGTATCATCTAAAATTTCTGCATCCTTAGGAGTTAAGAAGGGACCTTTTAGTGCTGGTGCTAGCAGCGAAGTAGGCGCTAAATTAACTGCAAAAGTAAATACAGAGGTATCATCATCACATGAAGATACAACAACGGTGGGGGTATCTAAAACATGGGGATCGTCTCGTAGTGCACAGCTTAGCAAGTCTGCAAGTCAAAGTGCATCACATTCTCAGACGCTTAGCAGTAAGGTGAGCGATACCTACGGTTACAACAAGACGCATTCAGAAGGAGGCTCAGAAGCGCTATCTACATCAGACAGCAGCACGTCATCTGAGTCAAATCAATATTCGTCGGCGTTGTCTTATTCGACACAAAAGACGGAAACGACTTCTAAGACATATTCGAATGCAGATGCTCCGGAGGGATATTATAGAATGGTATGCGCTGGAACAATTCATGTCTTTGCAGTTGTAGGATATGATATTGCGTCTAGTTCTTATTATGTATATACATATAGCGTGCAGGACGATGATACGTATGATTTCATTGACTATTCGAAACAGACACATAGCTTTGATGATTATGAAAATGGAATTTTACCATTTGAAGTTCCGTTTGAAGTAAACCAGTATATTGATAATGCTTTGCTAAGATCCAAGGGACTTGTTTATGATAGTGAAACAGGTGCGGTTGTAGACTATACTGGCGAAGGAACCGATGTGTATATTCCGGACTATATCTCTACTGAAAACGGAGACGGTACAACGTCTGTTGTTAAGATTGTTGGTATCGAAAAAGATGCTTTTGCCGGAAATGATAAGCTTAAGTCGATCAAACTTAGCAAGCATATTACGGAAATACCGGATCAAGCTTTCGAAGGATGTTCATCACTTACTTCTGTCAAGGCAGAGGGACTACAAACTATTGGCGATAAGGCGTTTAGTGGATGTAGTAGTTTGGATGATTTTACGGTAACTACAAACATTAAGAAGCTTGGCAAAAATGCATTTACCGGAGCAGGAAAAGTTACAGTAAATGCCAAGAATAGTGATATTGCCAATGCGGCAATTACCTCAGGAGCTACCAAGTTAATTGTTAATCTGGCTGATATGGAAGATACGTTAGCAAATAAGACATATGATATAACCAAATCAACAGATTATTTTGAATTAAATGGTGGTAATAAAGCATATAAAGGACTTAAGATTTCTTCCGATGCTAAAGAAACTACACTGAACGGTTTTGTGTTTGAAGACAATAAATCAGCTCCGATTGTATGTTCTTCTGAAAAACTGAATTTGGCAAGAATATCCGCTAAGACAAATGGATTTGCCATGATATTGTCTGCTGATAAGACAGATATTTCGTTATATGGTACGATTAAGTTGGAGTCGACAAGTTCTAACGTTGTATTGTCCAAAGATGTGTCCTTGACGAGATTGAATGCTAATATTGTTGGTAAATTAGTATTGACAGGTGACTATATGATCTACGGTAAAGTGGAAGGCGATTCTTTGCTGAACTTTACAAGTGGAAAACTTGTGACAATTAATGAGGACAGTTACAATAAGTTAAAGTATGGTTCTATGGATTGGGTATTGGAATCAGAAGTTCCAGATAATGCTACAATTGTTGGCGAAAAGTGGACGTATGATTACACAACAAAAATTACGTCTAGCAATAGCTCGGTAGCAGGTTATACCTTATATGATTCTTCTTGGGTATGGGGACCATATGGAGGCTGGAGCGGCTGGTCAGATGGTAATATTAGTGGCAGTGATTCTAGAAAGGTTGAGACGCGGTCTGTTCCTAATGGATATGCCACGCAGTATAATTACATTAGATATTTATCTGCAGATGGAAGAACATCCGGACCTTGTTCTGGTGTGTGGGGTGGAAAGTCTTGCACCAATTATCAGGAACGAGGTTGGGGAGCTCAGCTTGCCTGTGTAGGTAATCAGTATTCAAAACAAATTGGAGGTTATTTCAATTTATACGGAAGTGCTCCATGTTGGTATGGAGAATCTACAAGACAAGTGGTATCCTCCTATAAAACACAGTATCGTTATGCAGACCGTTCTAAAGTATACACATATTATCTGAAGAAGGTCGAAAGCAAAGAGTCTACTACAAAGGTAGAGGCATCTGACAGTATTAGTAATGTTAAGAGATGGGTTCAGTATGTAGTAGCAAAATAATATGCGGAAATGCCTAACTGTACATAAGTTATGATAGCATTTGGCAAGTAGTAGCAAGAGAGGATCGTTATTTTAGCGATCCTCTTTTTTTGAAAAAAACTTTCACAAAAATTATGAGTGAAAATTATGCATAATTTATAAATTGTCGAGTGGCGGTCGAAGAAAAATTATTTTTTATACTGATAGAAACCTAGAATAAATCAGATAAAATCGATCGTTGGAGTGATTATAAAAGGAATGAAAAAAACGGAGAAATATTTGAACATAGATGGTGTATGCTTAGCGTGAGGTAAGTAAAAAAGTTGCATGAAGAGGGAAGGAGTAAGATACCATGGGAAAAAGTAATCTTATTAAAATTGCAGCATTGTTGTTAGTAATGGCATTGGCGATCATCGCTTTAATTCCAGAACAAAGTACGGATAATAATTTATCAGGGAAAGAGAAAACACAACAGATATTGGTGGATGATGCTGGAAAATAGATGCTAGGGAGAAAAGGAGGATGCAAAAGAAAGTTAGTAGACACTATTTCAATGGTGTGCTCAGAGATATTCGTAAAAGTATATTGCGACGTGGCTACATAGAATGAAAAATAATTCACAAAGTTTTCTTGAAAAAATTGTTTATTATATACAATTTGAGTGGTGTTAATACGCGAAAATATGATGAAAAGTTCTGAAAATATGGTATGCATAAGCAACATATAAAATCTATAATGAATAAAAAACGGAAAAAAATCATGAATATAATATGTTATAGTTTTTTTAAGATTACAAAAATAAAATGCATATGATGGAGTATGTACGGCTAGTATCATTAAAAGGATACGAGGAGGTAGTATGATGAAAATGAACAAGAGAAAGATACAAAAAGTTTCTGAAGAAAAAAGGAAACAGAAAGGTGGTGATAAGAAAATGATAAGTTGACGCTACATTACAGTATATTTCAAATGAAAGAACATGTTAATTGGTTCAATGGAATTTGACCACCGCTGAGATGATAGGAGGAAAGTTATGACAAAAGGGAGACGAAGAAAAATAGCATTACTATTGGTTTTTGCATTAGCATGTACATTATGTGATTTCAATAATATTGGAATAAAAAGTGCTTTTGCATCAGAAGAGACGGTATCGGATACAACTAGTTCTGTGCAGACGATAAAATTGAAAAGTTCAGAATGGTCTTATGGTGCTGACGGAGACTGTCGTTTGGAATTAGGTAATAAATGGTGTAATCCATCACATGAATTTTCGGATAGATTAAAACAATGGAGTTTCACGGGAATTGACATTTCGTTTTATGCTAGGCGTGTCAATCTGTCGCTAGAGACGATAGAGGATAGCGAGGCAGAGGCACAATTAAATTTTGATAGTAATAATGAGGATATTTACAATTTTACGGATGGTGGAGTTGCTACGACTACGGCCAAATTAACAAAAGATGCATACTACACTGTCAGTTATAGAGGGGATACCTTAATTCAATTTGCAAATTATATGGCAGTTCGAATTCCTGCACTAGATAAAGAATCTTATCTTCAATTTGAGGATGTGCAAGTTACTTTATACGGCGCAGTTCAAACGTCATACACGCCGACTCCGACAGAAACACCGGACCCAATTTTTCATGGAACACCTAATTACAGTGCGACTCAGCAGACTCGAGGTACAGATGATGATTTTCGTGTTGGATTAACTTATGTTTCAGCCGATTGGAAAGAGAACAATTTTACTGATTTTGACACAGATCAGGTAATGCAGGTAAAGGGCGAAGGGGAGTACTCGGCTAGTTACACTATAGCAACAAATTCTGACATAGGATTATTGTGGCTGGATACCAATTTATATAAAGGTAGTAGAATGGAAGTGGATGTCACAGGTGTGACGATCACGACTCCTGATGGAGCATATCAAAAGCTGTATACGCTTGACAATGAAAAACTGAGACAGCCGGGAAGCTTGTGGGGATATCGAAATACATATGCCAAGGAAAATTATGCAGCAACAATTAAGAATGAGAATTTAAGGTATGAATATTATATCAGTGAAGAGTATGATAATTATCGTAAAAAATATGTTGCCTATAATTTCAATGCATTGGATGGGGTGAATTTGCTTTCGGAAAGCAAGATTACAGTTCAAGAGGGGGCAATAATAACAGTTAACTATACTGTGAAACAACGTGACGATTATGAGGAATCGACAGGAGCGCCCACCTCAGAGCCGACGAGTACACCAATGGTTTCGCCAGGTGTAAATCCGACGAGTAATCCGTCTGCAAGTACAGATCCTACGGAAAAACCTGTTGTTCATGGCACACCTAATTATAGTTCAACGCCTCAGATTAGGGGAACGGATGATGATTTTAGAGTTGGAATCTCATATGCGTCAGATAATTGGCATGAGGACTATTTTGCAAATATTACTACCTCGCATGCGATGCAGGTTACAGGTGAAGGAAATTATGAAATTTCATACACAACAGCGGACGATGATGGAATGCAGATGCTTTGGCTGGATACTAATTTGTATAAGGGTAGCAATATGAAAGTGGATGTTACCGGTGTATCGGTTACTTCTGCTGATGGAACTAAGACGGATACATATAACATTAGCAATGGGAAAATGATCAAGCCAGGCAGCATGTGGGGATATCGGGATTCTGATGACATAAAGAATTATGCAGCAACAATATTAAATCCATATTTGAAGTATTATTTCTACATAAATAGTTCGGCTGATAATTATAGAGATGAATATAAAAAATATGGATTTGATTCAGATGATTCCATCAATATGTTTGCTAATGACGTAAAAACATTAGGAACAGGCTCGACGATTACTGTGTCATTTCAGGTAAAGAATGTGAAGGAAGCAACAACGGAACCACTGCCAACACCGGTCATAAAGCCGAGTGCAGAACCAACGGCAGAGCCGACAACAGAGCCATGCGACCCAACGCTGCCACCGACATTTGTTCCATCATCAGAGCCTGCGAATACTCCGGAAGTGTCAGCAACACCGATTGCAACGCAACAGCCAAAAGATTACATTGATAATGAGCTTTGGGCACGGAAAGGTATTCATGCATATATTGCGTATCAGATGAATGGAACATGGGACTATCGAAATACATATAGAACCAGTAAGACGGATTCTAATTATAACTATATAAAGGCAGGTGGAGAAGAGGTCAATGCGGCGGATGTACAGGTTCGTGATGTATTTCTTAATCGAGACGGACAATATACGATTGCATTAAAAGGCGTTGACCTCTCTGCTTCGAAAGCATTTAATATTCTCGGTATAGCGACAGACATTTCGGCGAAAACCGAAAATAACCGTAATGGAATATATTCGGATGTGAAAGTGACGGATGCATCAATAAAGATTGACGGAAAAGAAATTGCATCAGGAATGAATCTGCCTCAAAAAGAAAATGAAAACTTTTACTGTTTCATTTTAAAAAATTGTTTTGGCATTGAAAATAGTGGTCCGTTGTATGTTGAATCCAAAGATGAGATACTTCCGACTCCGGAAGACAGCATTGAGATTACTTTTACCATCTCAGGTCTAAAAGCAGCATTAACTGATTTGCGAAATGGTACATATAAAGACCCGATGACGGGTGAATATATACAGAATGCCGATATTACGCAGGCTGATATTGATGCTTCGGTGGATAATTCTGTGGCTGTGCCGTCTATGATGCCGACAGCAACGCCGACCGTGGCACCGACGGTTGTGCCAACAATAATTCCGACAGCAGTACCGGCACCAACAGTAGCACCAAGTACAGAGCCAACAACTGTACCAAGTACGGCACCGACACCGACAGCAATGCCGGCACCGACAACAGCACCAAGTGTCGAACCAACTTTGGTGCCAAGTACAGAACCAACAGTAGCACCAAGTACAGAGCCAACAACTGTACCAAGTACGACACCAACGACAGGGCCAACATTAGTGCCAAGTGCAGAGCCAACAGCAGTACCGGCACCAACAGTAGCGCCAAGTGCAACACCGACGATAGTCCCGTCAATAACGCCACCAACGATGGTGCCGCTCCCAAGTGCTGAACCAACGGTAACGCCGGGAGATGAGCCAACAATAGCTCCGACCGAAGAGCCAATAATAGATCCAACGGAAGAGCCGACAGTAACGCCTAGTGATAAGCCGGATGTTACACCGACTCCGGTACCTGCTAAGACACCGGCTCCAGTGAAAAAACCGGCGGCTAAAGGAACAACTTTGAAAAATAAGCAGGGAGCTTACAAAGTGATTTCTTCTAATGCTAAGAAACCAAAGGTGGCGTATAGTAATGTAACAAAAAGTAAAAAGGTAAATGTACCGAAGAAAGTAAAAATTGCCGGAATTACTTATACAGTTACTTCTATCGCGCCAAAAGCATTTGCAAACAATAAGAAATTACAAAAGGTAGCAATTGATAGCAATATTACAAGCATAGGTAAAAATGCATTCCGAGGATGCAAGAATCTTAAGACCATTGTTATCAAGTCGACCAAGTTAACAAGCAGTTCCATTGGAAGCAATGCCTTTAAGGGAACACATAAGAAATTAGTCATTAAAGTGCCGAAGAAGATGCTGAAAAAATACAAGAAATTCTTAAAGAAAAAGGGAAATAAGAATGTAAAAGTAGTTAAGGCATGATGACGAAAATATTAGAAAATAGTATATAAACATAGGGCTGCCACTTTAACAATATAAGTTGAGGTGCAGCCCTGTTTTTCTATTCTGTCTGTTTCTGTGTCCTTCATCCCCTCATACTTTTCACACCCTATTTTGACCATTCACGCCACGTGGGCACCCCCTCCCTCCAAAGATGATATAATTTCTACATGGGGAAATCAACTTTCCAGCCGGTAAATGTGATAGGAATGCGGTGTGGCAGGTTGAAGAAAGTATAGTAATGTATGAGGTTTTGTTTTGCAACAGACAATGGAAACAATAGAAGAAGGAGGGAACCTATGAATTTACACAAGGTTATGAAGCGTGTGATCTGCTGTGTGCTGACGTTGGGAATGGTCTTTTCGTCAACATCCTTTGAGGGAATCACGATCAAGGCAGCATCAGTAGACTCACAGTCTGTGGTAAGGGAAGGAGAATACACGACAGGTGTTTTTTCAGGATGCTACGGTATTGATCAGTTGTTTGACTATATCATGAGTACCGGTAGACTGAATGCACTGCCATATGATGCATCGTGGGGCAGTGCTAATGATTCCGAGGGTCAGCAGCTGACAACGGAAATTATGAAGGAACGTTATTTTGTTCTCAAGTATTCCGGTGACGAGGATTATCCGATCGCACTGTGTTTGTACGACGAGAATGGTACACCGGTCGTTGTAGATCAATCGGATCGCCTGCTCGAGGGATCTCGTATCGGACTTGAGAAAAATGTCACACTGACGGCCACTGCTAAGAAGTATATGAAGGAAACGTATGCCGATGGTGTGGAAGGTGTTATGGCACTTTGCAAGGTCGGAAAAGCAGATTCTAACGGAATGTATTTTATAAGTAAAAATAAATTTGGTTATTACCTGAGCGGCAATCAGGGGCGTGGTATTGGAGAGAAGATTGCATGGGAATCGACTGCGAAGAAGGCAACCGTGAAAGAGCTTGCTGCAATGACGGATTATTCGTCACACCAGTTGACTGCCGGTGAGTTTGCAGTCATGTATCAGGCAAATGGTGAAGCGGTTACGGATATGCCGGAAGATCAGGTCAAACAGGGAGGACAGCCGTTGACGTTGTCTTCAAAAGTGCCGAAGAGAAGTGGATATACTTTTACCGGATGGAATACACGGGCAGACGGAAGCGGCACCACGTATGCAGCCGGCGGTACGTATACTTCCAATCGAACTGCGACCATGTATGCAACGTGGGATCGCCATTATGAGTCCGGTCTGTTTAAGGTAAAGTTAAGCAGCAATCAGTTTTTTGATAATGTAACGTCAGCAAATAAGATCAATGGTTATCCATATGATGCTTCTTGGGGAACGGCCAACGCCTCAAGGGGACATCAGTATTCGGAGAAGCAGGTAAAGGATCGTTATTTTATATTCCGTTATAGCGGAGATGACAGATATCCGTTTGCACTGTTTATGTATGAGAAAAATGATAAGCCGGTTGTTGCTGGCACGTCTAAGAATCTGCCGGACAAATCTTTAGTCGGTACAGCGGATAATGTATGCTCGACCGTTAAGGGCAAAAAATATATGAATAGAGTATATGAAGATGGTATTAAGGGCTTGCTGTGCATGGGTAAAGTTACGAAATATGATGAGAATGGAATCCAGTTTGTAAGCTCGAATGGATTTGGCTATTATATGTCTTGCAACAGAGGATATAAAAAGGGCGACTACATTGCTTGGGAGAAGCCGGTAACAAACGGTATTACGCCGGAGGTTATGGATGCGGTCGATACGTTTTCGGATAAAGCAATGGCAGATGGCGAGTATGCATTGAATTACAATGTGAACACTACGGATAAGGTGATCGAATCGCCGAATACGCAGTGTAAAGAGGATACTTATAATTCGGTGCTTACGGTGGAAGAGCCGAAGAGAACAGGATATGAGTTCATAGGTTGGAATACCAAGAAGGACGGTACCGGTGATATGTATGAGGCCGGTTCCCGTTATGAGGGTGAAAAGACCTTAACGATGTATGCTACTTGGGAAGAGAAAAAGAAGACCCCGCTTTCTGTGGAGGAAAATGGAGAACCTATATCAAAAATTTATAGACTTTCCAATCGGACGGCGATTGCCAAAGCAGTAAAAAATGCAGATGATGCGGATACCTTTTACAATGAGCTGAATCAGGCTACGATGGTACGTCATTTGGATATTAAGGGCGGTGCATCGGAAGATGATGTATTTACGGCGGTATCTTCAAAGGAAGATATCTTAGATTGTTCGGTAGAGGGGACGAAGCTTACGCTGATCGGCAAAAATGAAGGCTTTGCCTATGTGACGATCACGGATGAGACCACAGAACAGATTTACCGTCTGAGTGTTTATGTGACAACCTTAAAGGATGCGCTTTATATTATCAGACCTGTCACGGCTGACAGCTACAAGTCCTATTTGGCGGACAATGACAAAGCAAGCTATGCAGCAAAGGCAGAGGTTAAGAAGAATGTTAAATGGACACAGATGAATACTTCCAATCAAACGGTGAAACAGTTATCCAACGGAGATGCTGTGGTATGGAAGCTGGGAACAAGTTATCGTGATGTCGGAGTAACTTGTGGCGTGTGCAAGTCCGAAGTACCGTTAGAGGATTTGAAGAGTGGTGAGAGTGATGGCTCTTATCCGATCAATATATATCCGGTATCGTCCACTTACAAACAAAATGTGACGTTAAAAGGATATGGACATGATGATGAGGATATTGATATTACAGTTCGATCCTTTATCGTGGATCTGGATGGAAACGTGATCGCTTCCGCTAACAAAACAGAAGCGAAGAAATTGTCCAGGAGTTCAGAGACGATCACATTAGAGTATGAGGATGTGCAGGAACTGAAGGACGCCGATGTGTTAGTGGAGGTCACGGCAAAGGATGATGCCTATGCGGCACAACTTGTGCGTTATCCATTGTATCGAGACGGATATCAGGAAAATACCGGAACGTCCATATGGCTGCAGCCTTGCTATGGAACGAATGACTGCGTATTAACATCCAGAGATCAAAATTATGAGTTTGTTCGCGATCTTACGCTTTATAAAGGATATGATAAGAAAGTGATCGTATACTCTCAGGTTTCACAGAAACATACGGTTTCCATGTTTATTAATGACAAGGAGATCCCTAGCGTTTCTGAGAGCGTGGCATCCGTCGATGGTATGAAATATGAGTGGAAGCAAACAGAATTTGCGATCAACACCAAAAACGCAGCAGTAGGTAAGTTTACGCCGCAGTATCAGATCAAAGCAGCGAGTGGAGAGGTGCTTGCAGATCAGCCGGCAGACTATACCGTATGTAATATTTCAGAGATTGGTAAGCCGGCGAAGCCGACAGAGGTAAACTTCTGTGGAACGATCGAGACGCCGCAGATATCAGCCGGAGAGGTCATTAACCGTAAGTTATCCTTTAATATTCCGAAGGTATTGCCAATGAAGATCGCATACCAGGATACCGACAATCCGCTGAAGAAAACCTTTATGGTTGCCATTGGTACAGCGGGACTCGATGAGAATAATGTTGTATCGGTAGTGACAGAGACGATCAATGATCTGCGTGACAATAAAGTGTCCAAGACGCTGTCCGGATATGCATTTGGTACGGCAGACTATATTGATGGCAAATGGATCTTGACCTATACCGGTGGTGGTATTGCCGGAACATTGGGTTATGAATTTGGTTTTAATAACAATACGATGGTTGGCATCATCCCGATCTATTATGGAATCAAAGTGGGATGTACTGTTAGTGTCGATGCGCTGCTCAGTGGCCAGAATCCATATCATGATAAGTTCGTTGGCATGAATTTCCAGACGAATAATCTGACGGTTACCAGTGAATATAATTTTGTATCAGACATTCTCGTAGGCGTAGAGGGTTATGTATGTGCCAGTGGAGGAATTGGTTTTGATGGTAAGATTGTAAAGATCAAGTTTGGCCCGGTTGGACGGTTATCTATCGGATATGACAATCGTATCGTTACATTCAGTGATCTTAAGAAGACCAAAGCCTATTATGGTGGCTGTTTGAATTTTACCGGAAGCATCTCCTTAGATTTTGAGTACAAAGGATTATTTATTCGGTATCACAAGCAAATATGCGGAACCGGCTTCAGTAAGGTACGAACGTATCAGGATTGGGACAAATTCCCGGCAGGGCGACCGAATCCGTTGGACTTTGCAAATATGAGTAATGAGACTACCGGTAAGGTGGTACAGTATTCTTCGAAGAAGAAGGGCGCAGATTGGACACAGTATATCAATCCGGATGTGCCGCCGGTGCTTGCAGCCAATGGCAACAGTATGGGACTCACCTATTCGGATACGCTTGAGGATCTTGTAAGTATTAATCCTGCGGTTAGCACAAAAGAAAGCGGAGAATGGACGAAACCGGAAGTACTTACTTCATGGAGAACAGAAGGCAAATCGGAAACGGTTAATTCAGTAGATTATGCTTCTGATGGCAGCTTAAAGGTATTAGCCTTTGATTCTGCCGTGTATGATTCTGACATTGATTCGGATGGAAATGTTGACAACAAAGAATTAAACGCTGTGTTTAACTCCTCCGAGATCCATGTATATGTTAATGGAAAGCATACGACGCTTACTGCAAATAATGTGGCCGATATGGCACCGGAAGTAGCAGTAAACAACGGAAAAGCAATTGTAATATGGCAGAGTGACACCTATAATCTTGCGGATACGGATGCGGAAACACTTCAAAAAGATATGATGGGAGAAAAGAAGATCTGTTATAGTTACTATGATGGAACAGATTGGAGTACACCGGCTTATTTGGAACGTGGCGAGATTAAGGGAGCCCAGGCGTATGATGTAGCACTGTCTGATGATGGTACGGCGATGGTATTGGCAACCATGGGCAGCAGTGAAGAGGTGCAGGAGAGAGAGCTTTATTCATATATTGTGAAGGATGGAGCCCAGAAGAGTGTAAACCGAATCACCTGTAATGATGCGGGAGAGACGCAGCCACGTGTGAAATATGTAACGAACGACGGTGGAATGTTCTTAGCAGCATGGAAGCAGTCGGAATACAAAAAAGGTGAACTTACAGATTCGTATTTGGCATTACAGGGTTATCAAAAAGACGGCAGTGCTAATGCAGTTTCTATGAAAGACTCCGGAGAAGTTACGGAGAATTTTGATTTTGCCAAAGGTGGAGATACGATCAGTGACACTGCTGTGTATTGGCAGTCGGCAGGCGATGACTCTAAGATGCATACGTATGTGAAATACTTGAATGCAAAGACGGGTACGCTGTCGATGCAGTATGAGATTACCGGTACGGCGTCTGCTAATGAGATGTTGGTAGGAGGCAGTGTGGTAGTAGATGGTGACCGTTTTACAACAGTTTCATGTGCGCAGACAGCAACACAGTCTGAGATGACGAAAGATACCGATCTGACGCAGACAAAGGACGAGGAGCAGCCGGCAAGACTGATCACCGGTACGAAGACCATTCAGAATGAGTTATCAGAGGTATCGGCAGATACTTTTGGACAGAACGTGGAGCAGAATAGTACCATCAATGTGACACTGTCCTTTGCGAATGCCGGACGGAAGGCTATGGATTCTGTCACAGTGAAACAGTCAGGTACAACGGTTGCGGATGCGCTTCCAATTCATTTGGAGAGTGGAGAGCGTGGTCAGGTGAGCTTTAGTTACACACTTGGCAATACCTTGCAAAATGAGACTTTTGAGGTTGCAGCAGACAATGGAGCAACTGCGAAGGCACAGTTAACACTGCTTGGTACGGATATGGTACTTGGTAATCCGGAAGTGGTAGAGAATCTGCAAGGTGGAGAGCGTATTGTACAGGTCGTTATCAGCAATGCCGGCACAAAGGCGTTGACAGAGGATGATACGATCCGTGTTGCTTTGACATCGGTCGATAAGAAAGCAGTGACTGTGAAGCCGACAACTGCCGGTGCATCATTTGATGAGGATAAGAAGTTGATCGTTATTAGTGGTAAAGATGCTATGGAAGCGATCAACCGTGGTGAATATGTGTTACAGTTTAACTACACACCGAAATTTACCAGTGAAGCCAAGAATGTATCAATATCGTTGCAGGCAACAGCATACAATGGCAGTGCTGCAGCAGAGGAACTGAATCTGATCGATAATACGGCAGCCTTTAGTATTGTAAAACCTTCGAAGCAGTATGACAGACCATTGACGTTTACTTCAGTCATTGAAGATGGAAAGCTTAAAGCATTGGATGTATATAATCGTTACGAGAAGAAGGTTGCAAGAACCATTATCGTATCCAATGGTATCGAGACGAAGAAGATCGATGTCAAGTTGGGAGCAGAGGAGGGCAAGACGTATGATGTTGGAATGGATGCAACGCCTGATGTTTCCTATGAGATGGAAGGCGATGATCCGGTTGTCATTCCGACACCGGAGCCGGAAGATGATCCAAATGTGACCCCATCTCCTAGTGGCGAGCCGACACAGAATCCGGTTGCAACTGTTAAGCCGACGAAGAGACCGGTGCCAACACAGACTGTCAAACCAACACATACGCCGCTGGTGAGACCGACTATAAAACCAAGTGATAAGCCGAAAAAGGCGGCACCAAAGATTGTCGTTGGCAAAGCGAGATTCTTGTCGGTTAAGAACAAGGCTTCCAAGAAGTTAGTCATTTCCATGAAAGTAGTTGCCAGAGCGAATGGATACTGCGTGCAGTATAGCACGAACAAAAAGTTCAAAAAGGCTAAAACGAAACTGACGAAGAAGAGAAAACTGACGATCAAGAAGCTGAAGAAAAAGAAGACCTATTATATTCGTGTACGCGCTTACCGATTAGATGGAAAGGGAAAGAAGATATTTGGTCCATACAGTAAAACGAAGAAGATAAAGATCAAGAAATAAGAGAGTTATCTTGTTTGTCCTGTGTTCCGCACAGGAACAATGATCCTGTGCGGACAATACTTATAAACCTTCTTTCTAAAAAGCATAGTCAATTCGAGAGATCGAAAAGACTATGCTTTTTTGTTTTAATAGGAAATTGCTGTTGTGTAGTGTGATAAAAGCAAAGCGTTTTCTTTGATTTTTTGCTTCTTGTATCGGCTGGCGATTATCGGTATAATAAAAGGAGTTTAATCTGAACGGATGGAAATATCCTGTAGATTTTTATGGTAAATGAGTAGAATTATGGTAAGGGGAGCATTATGAAAATAAGACAAAGGCGAATTGCGTGTATTGTGGTACTGGCATTATTGTTTTCGATGCCAGGTTTTTCAAATAGCATGATCCAAAAAGCGGCGGCTGAGGAAAATGAGACAGTGTGTGGTACGCCAAATTATGAAGCGCCACAGCAGTTCCAGGGGAAAGACGATGACTTTCGTGTAGGGATCAGTTATGTGTCAGAGAATTGGGATGAGGTGATCTTTGCAGATTTTACAACTACAGATGTGATGCAGATCACAAAAGAGGGAGATTATACCATTTCTTACACGACAGCATTGGATGATGGAATGAAGATGATCTGGCTGGATACCAATCTGTATTCGGGAAGCAAGATGAAAGTAGACGTTACCGGTATGACGATCACATCTGCGGACGGTACACAGAAGAACGAGTATTCTTTTTCTAATGGAAAACTGTTGCACCCGGGAAGTTTATGGGGATATCGTGATTCGGATGAAGAAAAAAATTACGCAGCAACGATTCTAAATCCGTATTTGGCATATCATTATTATGTTGCTGATTATTGCAACAATTATCGAGAAGAGTATACGTCATATGGTTTTAATGAATGGGATATGATCGATCTGTTCAGCGAAAAGATACTGACGTTAGGCGCCGGCTCTGTCATCGAGGTGGCGTTTACGGTATCCGACGTTTCAAAGAATACCAATACGAATGGAAATGGAAATGCGGATGGGAACGCGAACGAGAAGCCAACGGCAACGCCGGCACCGTATATCGATCACGAGCTTTGGGCGCAGAAAGGCATACACGCCTATGTATCCTACCAGATGGATTCGACTTGGGATTATCGCAGTAGTTTTACCAAAGACACTTACCTATACAGTTATTCATATATTCGAGCAAATGGTAAGGAAGTGGATGCGGCAACGACAACCGTGAAAGATGTGTTTATTAACCGGGATGGTGAGTATACGGTTGGCATTAGTGGAATTAATTTAAGAGCGTCTCAAAAGTATAATATACTGCAGATCGCAACGGATCTGTCTGTGAAGACAGAGAAAAATGGGACAGGAATCTATTCCGGAGTTAACATTTCTAATGTCTCTCTGAAAGTAGATGGTGTGACGGTAGAACAAGGACTTACTCCGGTTTTATTGGAAAACGAGGACGCTGCCTGTTATGCATTGACATGTTGCTGGGAAACTTGCGGACCGTTATATGCGGCTGCCAGATATGGCGATATTGCGGTACCGATGGACAGCATAGAGATCACGTTTACGATCACCGGTCTCAAGGCGGCGCTCAATGATCTAAAAAACGGAACATATCGGGATCCGATGACGGGTAAAAAGGTAGCAAATGATACGATCACGCAAGAGGACATTGATGCTTCAACGGGGATCATTCCGATTGCAACGGTCAAACCAACGGTCAGACCAACCGTGAAACCACGTGCGACAGCGAAATCAAAACCAAAGAAAAATGCAGTATCCAAAAAGATGACGACATCCAGACAAAAGGCTGCCAATAATATGATACGTCCAAAGATCAAAGCAGGTGCAGGACGGGTCGGCGTGATCCGCTATATTTCGCTGCGATTGTGTAAATACAAGGGCACAAATGTTATAATTTATTACCGCATGAAAAAAAGAGGTTGGAAGAGACTGCCGTTAACATCCAGTTCGATCCGAAAAAATCGCCGTCGTTTTCGTATACGCTGCAGCAGTCGCAGACAAACATATTATTTTCGGGTGAAGACCTATCGAAAAGTGCGAGGAAAAAAAGTAAAAAGTGTGTATTCTAATGTTGCGAAAGTGTCGATACGATGAAGAATGAAAAAAACGGAAAAAAATTAATGTATATTAAGTTTGTGATATACTATTCTTAAATGTGTAAGCATAAGTAATGAACAACAAGGATGGACTGCGTATGACGACAGAACGAATGACATACTGCATGGGGTGCATGGAAGCCTTTCCCAAGGGAAAAGACAAAAGATCAACTTGTCCATTGTGTGGGTTTTCTCTGGAAAGTTATGATAGAGCACCACGTTGCCTTCGTCTGGGGAGTATATTAAAAGAACGATATTTGATAGGCAGAGTTCTCGGTGAGGGGAGCTTTGGCATTACATATATTGGCAGGGATATGCTTCTCGACCAGATTGTAGCGATTAAAGAATATTTTCCGATCAATCATGTGAGCAGAGATATGTTGGAAGAGGAAAGTGATACGGGAAACACGGTATATGTGTATGCCGGGGACGAGGACGAAAGTTACAAGAATGGTCTGGAAAAATTTTATAATGAGGCAAAGATCTTAGCAAAGTTTCACGGCATCGCCGGCGTGGTTTCTGTTATTAATTTCTTTTATGCGAATGGAACAGCTTATTTGGTTATGGAATATGTAGACGGGATCACGCTAAAAGAATATATCAAAGAGCACGGTCCGATTGCCGGAGAGCGTGTACTCCAAATGATACATCCGGTGATCAAAGCATTATCTGCGATCCATAAGACAGGGATCATTCATAGAGATATCAGCCCGGATAATATATTAGTCAATCAAAAGGAAGAGTTAGTCTTAATTGATTTTGGGTCAGCCAGAGCAGAACGTCAGACTATGACACAGAGCATGACGGTGTTATTTAAGCGCGGATATACGCCGGAGGAGCAGTATCGCGGCAGAGGTAATTGGGGAGCTTGGTCTGACGTGTATTCTTTGTGTGCGACAATGTATTTTATGTTGACGGGGATCGTGCCAAACGAGTCGATTGAGCGAATGATCCATGATGACATCAAGCTGTTGCGGGATATGCCACATATTCGGTTGTCTGCGACAGAAGAGGATGCGATCATGCGAGGCATGGCGGTCAAAGCAAATCGCAGATTTCAAAGCATGGAATCATTAGAAGCGGCACTGTATGAATCGAGAGGCTGGGTGCAGCGAGTGGTATTGTATTTTCAGCACAAGAGCAAACGCGTACTGTTGGCAGGGGGCGCAGTGGTGTTGGCAGGAGTGTTAGCTGTCTGTGCGCTTTTGACAACGGGCGGCAAATTGTCAGCCATTGGATCACCTGTGGCGTCAGGCAGACCAGGCATGACAGAATCAAAGACTGCTTCCGGACAGGCGATTAGTACCGATCATGCGGATGAGACGAATGCGAAAGCTTCCGCAGGGGCACAGAAGAACAATCCCGCAACATCGACAGTGGGGGATCCGCAGCAGACAGCGGATGCAAAGCAGACAGTGACACCAAAGAAAACGGCAAAGCCAAAGCGCACCACGAAACCAAAAAAGTCAGCGAAACCGAAGCGGACTGTTAAGCCAAAAAGCACTGCTAGATCCAAGGAAACAGTATCTCCACAGAGAACTGTAACAGCGACGAAGAAACCTTCCAAATCTAAGAAAAAGTTTGTTGGTGTCATTCCTTAATGAATAAAGACAGTAAGAAGAAATGGAGAACGTACGGCATGAATACAACAAGACGCGATGAATCAAAAAAGAAATTTTATGCGGAAGTAAAAGATATCCTGAAGAAAAAGCACCGGGAGAGTAGCTGGTATATGATGGAACTCATGGGTGTGGAGGGGAAAGAAGAAGCAGACCGTAAAAAGGCATTCCGCATTATGATGAATAAGCTGACCGAACCATATCCGGCTTCCAGACCAACAATGCGCCGGTGGTTTGGGATCAATGGCATGGCTACGCCAAATCGAGCTCAGGCATACATGATCAGCTTTTGTTTGGGATTTAGTGTGCAGCGGTTGAATCATTTTCTGCAGGAAGGAATTGGTCAGCCGGCGGCACAGTATAATGATTACAGAGAAGTTATCTTTTTATATTGTTTGGATCATCATTATTCTTATGAACAGGCACTTAAGATGATCGATGGCTATGAGAAATCGTTCCAAACGCAGACGCAATTAATACATACGCATAGTACGAATCAGCTCATGCAGGAGTTTGCCTATCATAAAAACAGCAGCAAAGAGGCATTCATGAAGTGGATGCGGGAAAACAGCCAATTTTTCAAGGGATATAGTCTGACAACTCTAGACTATCTGAATACTTACAAATATATGATAATAGACGTGATCAGAGAGGATGCAAAACGCAGCCTGGATAATCTGATCCGCGAGACAGATTTTGCAACATGGATCAGGATGAAATGTTCTGCGGAATCTGAAAAGGAGTATCAGTTGATCGAGAAATATATCGCCGGAGCCAGACGCAAGAAAAAAGATGTAAATAATGATGTATTGGAAATGCTTCACGAATTGAATCATATGGTCAATTCTAAGAAGGCATATAATTCTACGATCATTGAACTGTTTTCAAATGAGGTAAAGCAATCACCCCTGCCGGAATTAACGTCCAAACATTTGTCGGATATGCTAAATACTCCTTTACAGAAAGAGCGGGAAATACGCACCAATATTGCACTGAATGTACTTTCCGATATGGAGTCAAAGGAGGCTTGCCCGGAATGGATCGGTCGATTTATTGCAGATTACACGAAGGATAGTTATTATGCGGAGACGGTCTTGGAGGCTAAGGTCTGGGTCGAGAAATTCAGCAAAGAACATCATCGAAGATGCCAGCTCATTCAGCGCGAGGATTTTCTGCCGATGATACTGTATGTTGCGCAAAAGCAATATCAAAGTTCGATCGAGCAAAAAGAGAGCAGATATGAGCAGGGAGAAGCTCTAGATGTTTTTCGTGACATGGTCAACAGCACATTTGCAGCATGTGGTATGCGTAAATGGAATCCAATGTATGAGTTGGATGCATTGCTGGCAGCCTGCTATCAGGAAGATGAGATGTTTTATTTTGGCGAATTATGTGATGCGGTAAATAAGGCGCAGGAACAGGTTTTGACGGCAGGTCATGCGATGTAGTAAATCCGTAGAAATAGGTTTTGACGGCAGGTCATGCGATGTAGTAAATCTGTAGAAATAGGTTTTGACGGCAGGTCATGCGATGTAGCAAATCCGTAGAAATAGGTTTTGACGGAAGATTATGTGATGTAGTAAATCCGTAGAAATAGATTTTGCCTGCAGATCGTCGAAAAATGTGGTAAAATGATAGACAAGTGAGCATGTCAGACAACGGATACCTTTTGCTGCGGCCTTGATGCGGTTGCCGGCAAAGACGTCTGAGATGGGAGGATTGTTTATGCGTTTATTTACTACATTACATAATTATAAAAAGAATTATTTGGCAAAGGATTTGATCGCGGGCGTTGTAATGGCGGCAGTGTCTATTCCAATCGCCATGGGATATGCGGAAGTATCGGGCCTTCCGGCCGTTTATGGGCTGTATGGTTCGGTACTTCCGATTCTTTTATTTGCCTGCTTTTCGACATCGCCACAGTTTATCTTTGGCGTGGATGCCGCACCGGCAGCAATTGTTGGCGCCAGTGTGAGCTCCCTTGGAATTGTATTTGGATCTGCGGAAGCGATCGATTATATTTCCATGATCGCCTTATGTACCGGATTGTGGTTGCTGCTGTTTTATGTATTGAAAGCCGGAAAGATGGTAGATTTTATATCGACACCGGTTATGGGTGGTTTTGTCAGCGGTATTGCCGTGACGATCATTTTGATGCAGATACCAAAGGTACTTGGTGATTCCTCCGGAACAGGGGAGCTTCCGGAACTATTGCACCATTTATGGAAAACTATGCATCACGTGAATGGGATGTCAGTAGTATTGGGGTGCGTTTCTTTGCTGATCATTGTAATAAGCCGTAAAATAGCGCCGAAGTTTCCGATGGTCGTTGTTGTGATGGTGGCGGGTGTGCTTTTGACGAAATATGCTTCCTTAGAGCAATATGGCGTGCGTATGCTTGCAGATGTAAAAAATGGTCTCCCGTCATTTCGTCTGCCGGATCCGGGCGGAGTAAACATGACGCAGGCCGTCGGAAGAGGACTTATCGTGGCAGTGGTGGTGATGGCAGAAACACTGCTTTCTGAAAATAACTTTGCTTTTCAAAATGGCTATAAGATCAAAGATAATCGTGAAATCTTGGCATGTGCTGTCGGAAATTTTGGTGCAGCCGTTGTTGGATGCTGTCCGGTCAACGGGAGCATTTCACGTACTTCCATGAATGACCAGTATGGCGGCAAAACGCAGTTGGTTTCGATCACAGCGAGTTTGACAATGGTGTGTGTGTTGCTGTTTGGTACCGGATTTATAGGGTATTTGCCGGTACCGGTGCTTACCGCTATCGTGATATCAGCCTTGATGAAAGTGGTGGAATTTGATCTGGCGGTGAGATTATTCCGCGTGAGTCGGATTGAATTTTATATTTATATGGCAGCTTTCTTTGGTGTACTGATGCTTGGAACAATTTACGGCGTTATCATTGGTATTATCTTATCTTTTGTAGAAGTCATTCTGCGTGAAACTGATCCTCCACGCTGCTTTTTGGGGATTATTCCGGGTCGGGATGGATTTTATGACCGCACCAAAAATCGTTTTGCGTATCCGATCGATCATGTTGTTATGTATCAGTTCAGTGAGAGTTTATTTTTTGCAAATATCAAAATTTTTGTGGATGATATTGAGCAAAGTATTACGGATGACACAAAGGTGGTCATTGTCGATGCCGGAGCTGTCACAAATATTGATATTACAGCGGCGGATCGGTTGGAACAGCTTGCAGACAGTTTGCAGGGCAGAGGCATTGCATTTTATATGACAGAGCATCACGAGGGGATCAACGCTAAGTTGCGAAAGCTTGGTAAAGGGCAGATGGTCCAAAAAGGATATGTGCGCAGAACAATTACGGCTGCTTTACATGATGCAGGTATTAGGGAGCCTTATCCGGTAACTTCAATGCCGGAGCAGAAACGACAGTTTATTATGAATATTCCGGCAGAAGCAGAAAATACTTTGGAAGAATTTGCGTGGGCATTTGGAGAAGATACGGTTAATGAGATTGAGCGGCGTGTGCATATTGTGTTGGAACATATCCATCAGATGCCGGATCTCGAGCAGTTGGCTGAGCAGGGAATTGAGGAGTTGATGGAAACATGGCATACGCTTGGTGCGATCGATGAGGATGAATTCCTGCGTCGTATGGAACTTCATATGGACGAATTACCGGAGCATATGACAGAAGAACATAATCGCAGAGTTGTGCTGGAATTGATCGAAAAACGTCGTCGTCATATTGCCAGACAGCTGCAACAGGATAATCCTGAGATTTTAGAGAAATTGAAGGCTAGCCGTGTGAAGTTGGAGAAGCGTCTGGAAAAACAACAGCCGGAGGCCGCAAAACGGCTGCGCCGGCTGGAAGAAAAACTGCATCATAAATAAAACAATGGTTTAGAGACGGAACTGCGATCTAATCCCCGAAATGCAATTAGAGATGCAAATAATATCTAATATACGAAAGGGATCAGAGGCGGAAACGATATCCGACGCCCCAGATCGTTTCAATATATTTTGGCTTTGAGGTGTTTTCCTCGATTTTTTCACGAATTTTTTTAATGTGTACGGTAACGGTTGCAATGTCACCGACAGATTCCATTTCCCAAATCTTCTTAAAGAGTTCTTCTTTGGAGTAAACATGGTTTGGATGTTCTGCCAAAAAGGTGAGGAGATCAAACTCTTTGGTGGTAAATGTTTTCTCTTCACCGGCAAGAATGACGCGGCGGGCTGTTTTATCAATAACCAGATCGCGGATCTCAATGACTTCATTTGTCTCCTGCCCGGCAGAGGTGAGCCGTTTGTAGCGGGACAGGTGCGCTTTGACGCGAGCTACCAGTTCGCTTGGACTGAACGGTTTGGTCATGTAATCATCAGCCCCCAGACCTAAACCGCGAATCTTATCAATGTCTTCCTTTTTGGCGGAAACCATAATGATCGGTGTGTTTTTCTTCTCACGGATCAGCTTACAGATCTCGAAACCATCCATGCCGGGTAACATCAGATCCAGTAAGATTAGGTCGAAATCTTCATCGATAGCTCTGGCAGCACCCTCACTGCCCTCATGTTCGATCTCTACATGAAATTCGCTTAATTCTAAATAATCTTTTTCTAATTCTGCAATGGCAGTGTCATCTTCAATGATCAAAATATTGCTCATGAATGTACCTCCTTAGGATAAATCAGTGTTTTTTGCTTTTTTCAGGGTAAATATAATGCTCGTTCCAACGCCTTCTACACTTTCAGCCCACACTTTACCGCCGTGTGCAGAAATGATCTGCTCGACGATGGAGAGTCCCAGACCGCTTCCACCTGTTGATGAAGTTCTAGAGGCATCGGCGCGGTAAAATTGTTGGAATATATATGGTAAACTGGCTGCGGCAATGCCGGGGCCTTCATCCTCAATGTGGATCCGTATAAATTCGTCTGGTGGCAATGCAGGCTCAATCTCGGAACCGTCCTTGTTGAGCTGTCGATACAATGGCGGCTGCTCCGGTTTAGAGGGTTCTTCGGTGATAATAACGTGCAGGGTAGACGGTGAATGATCCATATATTTTTCAGCATTATTCACGATGTTAAAGATCACTCGTTTTAATTTCTCGGGATCTGCCATCACCTTGGTGTCTGGCGGCGTAGAGTTAAACATGGACAATGTCATGCCGTAACTCTGCAGATCAAGGGAAAGATCTTCCATACAATCCGTAAAGTAATCGGACAGATTGATTGGGATGAGATCATAGTGAAGTCTGCTCTGTTCCATTTTGGCAAATAGAGAAAGTTCTTCGACCAAATAGGTCATATCGTTTGCTTTGGCATAAATGGTATGCAGATATTTGTGCTGCATTTCCTCGGTGCCCGCTATGCCGTCCAACAGTCCTTCGGAATACCCTTTGATCGCTGTTAATGGCGTCTTTAGATCATGAGATACGTTGTTTAGCATTTCTCGGGTGGCGTCTTCGTAATGAATACGTTCATCCATCATAGATTTTAAGCGGATACGCATTTCCTCAAATTCCTGACATAATTCACCAATTTCATCCGACGATATCGGATGGATCGGGTAATCCAGATTACCGGCACCAATTTGAATCGTGGCAATGCGCAGTATGCTGATCGGATATGCGATACTTCGATAGAGCCAGATCACGAGGAGCAGCGCGGTGATCAAAATGATCGCTAAGAAAGAGTAGATCAGATCAAATATCGCTTTTTTCCAATGAGGTGCCAGAGATGCTAAATTGGTCACCAAAAAGAGCTGTCCCTGTGTTCCGTTGGAGAAGTAAAAGTCTTTTTTCTTAGTTACCATTGAAGCACCTTGATCCATATATACAATGTTGTCGGTACCTTTTTCATATTTAATAAAGCCTGGGAGCGTTTCCATTCTTTTGTGCTGCTTAGAATTGCCGGTGAATGTTACTTTACCGTTTATTTTCAAAATAAGGAACGAGTCGCGGCTTGCCAAATGGTCATTTGCTTTCTGGAGATAATCAGTATCGTAAAAGCGATCCGGATTCTGGTCTGCCGTCTGCACTAGGGCAACATAGTCGTTCATCGTTACATTAAAGATGATCGTGATCGGATTGAGAGATAATTCGTAGTCCGAAGATTCAATATCGTAGTTGCTTTTGAGAAATGTTGTCTGTCGTTCCATCACGAAGTGTACGCAAAGTACGCTCATGCCAAATGGAAATAAGATCATGATCAAAAAGGCAATAATAAGTTTGGTACGAATCTTCATAGTCAATCCCCCAAAGTAGTTATGGAACCATCATCGTCAAGCTGATTACAAGTTCCTTTGGTGTTGTACACCGACTACTGTTAAGCTAATTGCTGGTTTCTTTGCTGATCGTGTGCACAAGTTTACTTGGCTCATAATTGTCGGTTCCAAATAGTTCTTTGTGCAGTTTCTTTACATTGGATACGAGTGTCGTTGGGAAGTCATAATATATACCGTCCCGTCCGCGGTGACAGCTTAATTTGTACGGAAATCCCTGTTGATCGCCAATCTCATAAAAAGGCAGGTACTTCATGAGTGACAGGATGTCCGATGTCGATAGGCTGGTGTATATCTGCGGAAAGATTTTATTCATAGCAGAGATCAGCGCAGTAGGACTCGATTTTTTTGCCTTGGCAAAAATAGCCTGAAGGACGGTTCGCTGTCGTTCTGCACGGGTGAAATCGCCACCCTTTGTATAGCGTACGCGGCAGTAGCCGGTAGCCTGTACGCCGGTCACTGTCTGTTTGCCGGGATGCTTGATCTTGGTATATTTTTGACCATTGATCTTCGCAACGTCGTGACCATAGGCGTTTACCCATTTTAACTCTTCTTTTTTGATCGTGAGTTCAACACCGCCCAATTCGTCAATAACATTCGTTAAAGCACTAAAGTTTACCGTGACAAAATCTTTAATATTCAGATCAAAGTTTTTGTTGAGTGTATTGACGGCAAGATCAGGACCGCCATACGCATAAGCGTGGTTGACCTTAGTGCAGCCATGATCATGAATCTTTACATAAGTGTCCCTGTAAATGGACACTAACTTGACGTCGTGTGTTTTATTATTAATGCTTGCTACGATAATGGAATCACTTCGTGTGTTCTTTCTTAGGTCGTTGGCACGGGAATCCACGCCGAACAGGGCAATATTGGTGTAATTCTTGATATTTGCATCCTGTTCCCCGCAAAGTGTCACATCTGATAGCGGATGATTTTCAATCGTATTCAGTGATTTTACCAAATAAACAAATATGCCGCCGACACATAAAGCAACGATCAGTAAAAGGCATAGTAAAAAACGGCGGATCGGATGGCGGCGTTTCTTATTACGTCTACCTGCTGCACCAACAGAGCGCATATCTCGTCTGCGGCTGTCTGTTACATTGCCGGAGCGTGCGTTATGACTGCGGCTGCCGATGAAACTGCCGGACCGTCCGCTATGACTTCGGCTGCCGGTTGAGTTGCCCGATCTCGTAGTTTGTCTGCGCTTTGCGTTGGTACCTGATCTTTTTGTCGAACCAGTCTGACGAGCTCGTCTGACCGGCTCGCTGTAATCTTCATCCTCATAATATCCCGCGCTGCGGCGTGTTGCATAGTCAGCGTTGCGTCTGCGGCGCACTGCCTCCTGCGTACGCTCATTGCGGCGACGGTAATCTTCATAATCCTTTGCCATACCTCTATCAAACCCTTCCTCTTGTTATTAATAGGCATTTTTGTTGGTGTTGCGTCCAAAGAATGTTAAAAACAGTATTTTAAAATCCAACAAAAGTGTCCAGTTTTCTACATAATATAAATCGCATTCAATACGTTTGGTAATGGATGTGTCCCCGCGGTATCCGTTTACCTGCGCCCAGCCGGTCATACCCGGGCGAACCTGATGCTTGATCATATAACGCGGGATCTCTTCCTTAAATTTATTGACAAAATATGGTCTTTCCGGTCGAGGACCAACGAGACTCATATCACCCTTCAGCACGTTAAAGATCTGTGGAAGCTCATCCAAATTGGTCTTACGCATAAATTTACCAATGCTGGTAACACGAGGATCATTTGCCGTTGTCCAAGCCTTTTTCTCAGCAGACTCTTCCTGCACACGCATAGAACGGAACTTGTACATGGCAAATTCACGGTTGTGCAGTCCGACACGTACCTGCTTAAAAATAAGCGGTCCCGGTGAGGTGATCTTGATGATAAGAGACAACAGTAACATTGGAATGGCAAATATGATCAGAGCCACAATGCCGCCAAACAGATCAACGATACGCTTGATCGCATTGTTAAAGGAGGAACTAAGCGGCACATGGCGCACATGAATGACAGGGATGCCATCCAGATCCTCTGTATATGGTTTTGTCGGGATGATATGATTATAATCCGGGATAAATTTTGTATGGATTCCCGATTTTTCACAGGTTGCCACAATCTTTTCCAATTTGAAAAACTCCTGGATGCGAAGTGTGATAGCAATCTCATCGTACTTGTTGGTAGCAAGCAGATCGGCAAGTTGTCTGGTGTTGCCGATCACGTCCACATTTCGGTAAGATTCCCCGACCGGTTTGTTATCGTCCAAAATACCGTGTACATAATAGCCCCATTCCGGGTGAGCACGAAGACGGTCGATATAGCCCTCTGCCATACGGCTGTATCCAACTAATAGGATGTGTTTCAGGTTTTTGCCGCGTTTGCGCAACAGTTTCAATATGCTCATTACGATCAGACGGAAAATGTAATCTGCAGTCAGGTTGATCATAATAAACATGGTCAAAAACAGACGGGCGTAATCAGTCTGTTTGATAAAGTACAAAATCGCTGTACCATATACGATACCAAACAGGTTTGCCTTGATCAGGCAGTAAAGCTCATGACGTTTGCTGTTGGTTCGCTTTGGATCATATAAGCCGCAGAAACGGTATATAATGATAAAACATGGGATCAAAAATACCAATGTGTTGAGATATTGATCCAGCCGCAAATAATATCCGATGGGCGGACTGATAATGTGGTGACGGATCAACGGACTCCAAAGCTCGTTAAAACGCAGTTCGTAAGACAGCAGGAATGCTGCTGCAATAATAAGGGCATCTATTATAATATGAAATAAATTCAATAATCGTTGATTTTCTCGTATCAATGTAATATAAACCTCCCGCTTTTATTAATCTATCAGCTACCACAGTATTATAGTATTTTCTTCCATTATTCGCAATATCCAACTGGGATTTAACTTTTTCTTAAAGAAGTTTTCACAATAAGAACACAAATCACTGGTAGACTTACAGTCAGAAACTAAGAACAGCACATGAGATTCTTAGTTGTAAATGGTTAGAGCGTATGAGATACATTCGACAATCTGACCAACGAAAAATGTACGCTCGGAGTAACTCGTTTTGAGAAGATACCGAGAGGACATAAAATAGAAATGGAGGGTTAGATATGGAAGAGAACAAAAGAACAGATTCAGGATACACAGGTGAGTACGGTAATCCGGTGGAGCACAACGATGCACCACAGGTAGAAACAGAAAATGCGGCGGCTTACAGTGAGACAGCGCAGTCTGCTTCTGAGCAGGGCGCAAGCGCACAGGCAGAGCAGAGCAGTACTTACAGCTACTCTTACAAGAATGGAGAGGGCACAAGTACACACTCCGGAGATTATTATGGCGGTGGAGCTGCACAGCCAAATAATGAATCTGCGCAGCAAAGCGGAGCCGGTCCACAGCAAATGAATGGTTACGGTTCACAGATGAACGGTGGCCCACAGCAGATGAACGGCGGTCCACAGATGAATTTCAGACAGCCGAACCAAAAACCACCGAAAGCAAAGAAATCAAAACAGCCGGGCAGCGTAAGTACCGGAAAGAAAATTGCATTTTGCATTGCATGTGCCGTTATCTTTGGTGTTGTTTCCGGAATATGTTTCCAAGGCGTTCGCTATATAACGAATCGCTTCCTGCCTACGACAACATCATCTACCACGAAACTGCAGTCAACAACAGACGGTAAGAGTGCGAGCACAGCACAGAGCACTTCTTCTCCTTCGACTACGCAGACAGGAACCACAGACGTTTCCGGTATCGCGGAGCAGACTATGCCGGCAATCGTTGCTATCACAAGCACTTCACAGGGTGCGAACTATTATGACTTGTTTGGACAGCAGTATCAGGGACAGGATACGACCAGTGCCGGTTCCGGATTTATTGTAGGACAGAATGATAAAGAATTGCTGATCGCAACCAACAATCATGTTATAGACGGTGCAAAGACAATTTCTGTACAGTTTATTGATGAGCAGATTTACGAGGCAACGGTAAAAGGAACAGACAGCAGCAATGATCTGGCTGTTATCGCAGTACAGACATCTAAGATCAAAGAGAGCACGATGAACAAGATCCGCGTAGCTGATCTTGGCGATTCGAGCAAGATTAAAGTTGGTGAGATGGCAGTTGCTATCGGTAACGCACTTGGTTATGGTCAGTCGGTAACGGTTGGTTATATTAGTGCAAAAGATCGTGAAATTTCAGAATCTGAGAGTGGCAGCTCCAGTTCTTCCTCCTCTAATACGATCAAGGCAATTCAGACCGATGCAGCTATCAATCCTGGTAACAGTGGTGGTGCTTTGATCAATATGCAGGGGCAGGTTATCGGTATTAACTCTGCTAAGATCGCAGCTTCTGAAGTAGAAGGTGTTGGATATGCGATCCCGATTTCCGTCGCAAAACCGATCATTGAGGATCTGATGAATAAAGAAAACCTCAAAGATAGTGAAAAAGGCTATTTAGGAATCAGCGGAAGAACGGTTTCTGACGAGATGGCAGCCTACAATATGCCAAATGGTGTTTATGTTGCAGAAGTATCTAAGAATGGTGCGGCAGACAAAGCAGGCATCCAGAAAGGCGACATCATTACATCCATTAATAATATGGAAGTCCGTTCTATCGAAAGTCTGCAGGAAAAAGCCAATAGCTACAAAAAGGGAACTCAGGTAGAGATTATCTTGCAGAGAAGTGATTCTGGAACGTATAAAGAAAAGAAAGTGAAAGTTACACTGCAAGGTTCCAGTTCATTAAACGGTTTAAGTTCCGGCAAATCGTCCAACAATGACAGTCAGAGCGGCAATTCCGGCAACAACAGCCAGAATGGTAACAACGGTCAGAACGGCAGCAATGGCAACAGCGGTCAGAATGGTAGCAATGGTAACATCGGCAACAACGGCAACAACAGCCAGAATGGCAACAATGGTAACAACGGAAATTCCGGCAGCGACAGCGGATCCGGCAACGATTTGTTCGGATTTGGAGATTTGTTTGGTAACTAATAGATACATGATAGAAAGACTCTAATAAGAAACTCAAACTTTGCACATCCAAAGCTGCTGTCCGATCACATATTGCTTGTTATGTCAGCAATAAATATGATATTTTGCAGCCGACAAGCTAACTTGTTCTGCCGTCAGCGAACTAAGATAATTGCCGCAGAACGCAGAGTTTTTGTGTGATTTCTTGTTTTGTTAAGTCTCTGATGAATACATGCCTGACGGAATGTCTGAGATGTCCCGGTTTAGCAAGGTATCATCGATTTTTGGACGGGACGCTTTCGCTACGATGCGCTACGTCACGTTACTTAATGTCTCTGAAACACGAGACATAAGTAACGACGAGCGCAAAGTCCCTTTCAAAAATGATGATTACCTTGCTTACGGGACGTCGAGTTCTCCGTAAGGCATGTAAATCAAGCATCAGAGACAACAAAATTTAGAAATCACCTAAAACGAAAATGCGGTAAGGCAATTACTATAGTTCTCTGACGGCAGAAATCGCTATGTTGTGGCTGCAAAATACTTAGTATTCTTTGACATAACAAGCAATATGTATCGACAAGATGATTTTGGATGTGCGAAGTTTGAGCAAGAAATAAATGGGCCTGCCGTATTGACGGCGGGTCTTTTGCGTTGCATAATAACGCTATTGTTATTTTCTGAAGAATGCGGTTTTAGCATGTTTTTGTTAACGAATCGTTTTTTGGAATTCGTGGAATGGGGGAATGTTATGCTGAAAAAATGGTATGCAAAAGTTATTTTCTTCATACTATATAGTTTCGCATCGTATTGTACGATGCAGTTATTTCTTGATGCGAATCCTTTCACAATAGGAGTAAACGGGATTGCACGCAATATGTTTTTGTTCATGATCTATTATGGCGTGCTGCTTTGTTTCTTTCGCAAAATGCGCCCTGCATTATTGTTTGGTGGAATATTGATGATCCTTATTGGAGGGATCAATTATCTCGTATTGCAATTTCGTGGCTATGGAATCATATTTATGGATTTTTACGCTATTTCTACGGCGATGACAGTGGCGGGGCGGTATACCGTTAAGATCATACCGTGCCTGATCGCGGCGACAGCGGTAGCGGTGTTGCAGATTGTTGCAGTGTGTGGGCTGCTTTCGAAGGAAACTGCTTGGAAACTGCGTGGTTCTTTGATCGGACTGATCGTATGTGTCGGGATGACAGTGGGGATGTTTGGCTCAGGACTTTTGATGGATGGTGTTAGTTCGGTATATTGGGATCATCAGATCGGTATGCAAAAATATGGCTACTTTGTTTATTTCCTTGCCAATGCACAGGTACATACGGTATCGGAGCCGGAAGGGTATAGTAAAGCGGCTGCTCAGAAGATATTGCAGCAATATGAAAAACAGGCAGTTTCCACAGGGCAGGAGCAGTCGCCCAACCTGATCATGATTATGAACGAAGCCTTTAGTGATCTGCGTGTATGGGGAGATTTTCAGACAAACCGAGCCGTGATGCCGTTTTGGGACAGCTTGCAGCAAAATACGGTAAAAGGGTTTGCACAGTCATCCGTTTATGGCGGTTATACAGCAAACTCGGAGTTTGAATTTTTGACCGGCTGTACGAAAGCATTTTTGCCGGGAAATCCCTATTTGGAATACATACATACCAAAACGCCGTCCCTATTATGGGACATGAAAAACAGGCAGGGGTCGTTCATTTATGCGATGCACCCGTATAATGCATCCGGTTATAATCGAAATCGTGTCTATCCGTTGATCGGGGTGGATTCTTTTGTGACGAAAGAAGAGTTTGTGGGAGCAAAGAAGGTACGAGGTCTGATTTCAGATGAAGCAGATTATGACAAGATGATTGATCTTTATGAGCAGCAAAAAGGGGATAAGCCGTTTGTTATGTTTAATGTGACAATGCAAAATCACAATCCCTATACCAAGAAAAGTTCTTTCAAGGAACCGATCAAGGTCACATCTTTTCAGGCGGATCCGGAGGTAGAGCAGTATTTGTCCCTGATCCACGAATCGGATGCGGCATTGCAAAAATTAATTGCATATTATGAGAAACAGGCGGAGCAGGCAGTGATCGTTTTCTTTGGAGATCATCAGCCTCATTTGCCGGACTCCTTTTATTTCCAAATGACAGGAAAGATTCCTGCCGGTTTTACCAAAGAAGAGGCACTCAAAAAATACGAGGTACCGTTTCTTATTTGGGCGAATTATGATATTACGGAAAAAGAAATTGATCATATATCGCTGAACTATTTGTCGACAGAAATGGCTGTGGATACCGGGCAGAGCATGAGTGCTTATCAATGTTTCTTACAGGCGATGCAACAGGAAATTTCTTCCTTGTCTGATAATGGCTGTTATGATGCAGAGGGGCGGTATTACACGTTGGAGGAAGCACCGGAATCTATGCAGCAATGGATCCGGGAATACAAGATCCTGCAATATTATATGTTGTTTGACGGTCAGGAGAGTTAGCTACTTTACGAACGCCATATTTTTCGATATAATACGTCTTATGTAATGCGATAAGGAGGAACAACATGAGAAGATTTTATACAGTAATGACTGCGGTGGCGCTTACCGTAGCGACCGTGTTTTCCGGAGTGAGTACGGTACAGGCAGGCGGATATCATGAATATGATATTGAAAAGTATGTCATGAACCAGTTATCTGCGGCAAGTGTGCCAGGGGTCAGCGTATCGATCGTCAGCGATCAAAAAGAAATTTACAGCGCTACGTTCGGTGTGGATGGCAAGACACAGTCTGATTATGTGTTAGGTAATCTGACACAGTCTATGACAGCGTTAGGTGTGTTGAGTCTGGCAGAAGATGGTGAGATCAAGTTAGAGGATGATATTACGACGTATTTGCCAAAATACAGTGCGCTGAAGGGTGTTACGATCGAAAAATTGCTTCATCAGACCACGGGGATCAAAAAAGAGACGATGTTAGACCAGGTGAAGGCCGAGGGCAAAGAAGGCATTTATCAGAATGCATATGTGAATTATTCCATTTTGGGTGAATTGATTGAAAGTGTTTCCGGTGAGACTTACGAAGAATATCTGACGGAAAATATATTGGATGCTTGCGGTATGACATCCACTTACAGCTTGCGCCAAAATCCGGAAATGCAGGAGGAAATGTCACCCGCATATAAAAATTATTTTGGTTATCCGGTTGCAGCCAAGTATCAATACAATGCATCGGATCAGTGGGCAACAGTCTCTTCGGGATATATGATCTCTGACGTAAAGGACATGGGCAAATATTTGCAGATGTACCTGAAGGAAGGCGGGGATGTCGTAAATCCGGAAGATATTGCAGGGGTATTACAAAATACCGTGCCGGTTATTAACAAGAGTAAAGAAGATAGTTTGTATGGAACCGAGGAAGCCTATGGTATGGGCTGGATGGCAACCCGGTACAAAGGCACGGATCTGTATTATCAGTCGGGTGTTCTGGAAAATCAAATGACAATGATGGCATTGATACCGGACAAAAAAATCGGTTTTGTCATGTTGTTTAATGGCGGCGATTACTTGGTCGGCAAACAGTTGATGGAAAAAATCTGCGTTGGTGTAACGGATATCCTTTTGGGAGAGAAAGCAGCGAACATTCCGTCAAATAGTTATCTGCTTCAACATGGACTCATTGATCTGCTCCTTTTGATCATATTGGTGGGCTGCAGTCTGCCGATCTTTATGACCGGGATTTGGAGAAAACGTGCGGCAGCAGGTTTTCATGCGGCTCGTTTGGTCAAGGATATTTTGATCCAGATCGTATTACCTACGGCAGTGCTTGTTGTTGTGCAGAAGGAAATATTCCCATGGAAGTTGTTGTACCGTATTGTACCGGATGTAGTGATCGTAGCGGTCATTGCGATTGCACTCCTTTATATCGGTGGTTTGCTTAAACTTCTTCGCAGTGTCGCAATGGTGGTTCGATACAAGCTGGATCCGGAAGGATTTCACGCATCCTTAACAGTACAGGATGGGGAAGAGGTTCAAGCCGGTGAATTGATGGAATTAGTGCTTGACACACCGGACAAGTCGGAAGAAACTGAAGCCGAGGTGGAAGCTGCGGCAGTGCAAATGCAGCAGGATGCTGCGTCACAAACATCGGAAGCGACAGAAACGCCGGAAGCGACAGAAACATCGGATGTGTCACAAACATCGGAATCCGAACAAAAATAATTTATGGTATTAAAAATGTGCTTGCAGTAATCTGTGGCATTCGTTGGGGGCAAAATATTTTTGCCCCCAATTTTAAGATTTTTAACTCAAACTTCGCACATCCAAAATTATCATGTCGTCACATATTGCTTATTATGTCAGCAATAAATATGATATTTTGCAGTCGACAAGATAACTTGTTCTGCCGGCAGCGAACTAAGATAATTGCCGCAGAGCGCAGAGTTTTTGTTTGATTTCTTATTTTGTTATGTCTCTGATGAATACATGCCCGAAGGAGTGTCTGAGATGTCCCGGATTAGCAAGGTATCATCCATTTTTGGACGGGACGCTTTCGCTACACTGCGCTACGTCACGTTACTTAATGTCTCTGAAATACGAGACATAAGTAACGACGAGCGCAAAGTCCCTTTCAAAAATGATGATTACCTTGCTTCCGGGACTTTTAAGTTCCCGAAGGGCATGTAGATCAAACATCAGAGACAACAAAATTTAGAAATCAACAAAAACGAAAATGCGGCAAGGCAATTACTATAGTTCTCTGCTGGCAGAAATAGCTATGTTGTGGCTGCAAAATACATAGTATTCTTTGACATAATAAGCAATATGTGACCGAACAGCAGCTTTGGATGTGCGAAGTTTGAGTTTTTAAAATTAGTAGGAAAGGATAAGATGAGGATGAAAAAATTATATTTTACACGTCATGGACAGACGATTTGGAATGTAGAGAATAAAATATGTGGTGCGACGGACATTGCATTGACAGAGCTGGGACATGAGCAGGCAATGGAACTGGGACGTAAGATTAGAGAACAAGGATTGAAGATAGATGAGATCCGTTATTCTCCGTTAATGCGTGCGGCAGACACCGCACATCATATTGCAGAGGCTACAGGAATCCCCTGTGTGGAGGAACCAAGGCTCAAAGAACAGAACTTTGGCAAATACGAATCTACTGCTAGAAATGGCGCAGAGTTTAAGGTCGCTAAGAGAGAGTTTATCAATCATTATGAGGGTGGCGAATCCATGCTGCAGCTCGCACAGAGAGTATATAATTTACTGGACGAATTATCGAAGGATGATAAAACGTATCTGCTAGTTGCGCATAACGGTATAGCCCGCGTTGTGCAGTCCTATTTTGTGGACATGACGAATGACGAATACGCAGCATTTGGTATTGATAATTGTCAAGTGTTGGAATATGAAATTTAATGTCAAATTCTTAAAAACTCAAACTTCCCATACCAGAAGATTTTACAAGCCCATATAATAGGCAATATATGGCAGATATGGATGACAGTAGCATTTGGTATGGGAAATGCAAGATAATATGATATTCATTTACTATGTTATTGAAGTAGGGGGAGGGGTGAATTGAATTGGGTGACTGGAATTAGAATTCTTGGAAATCCAGCTTGCGTTTGTTGGGTAATTAGTTGACTGGAATTAAGATTTTAGGAATTTTAGCTTGCTTATGTGTGCTTTTTTATGGATATATGTTTTGCTCTCAATGTTCCAGTTATTTAATCATTTTCATGATGATTAAGGTGTTAAAAGGTTTGAATTTTCCATGCGAGTATTTTGTGAATCTTCAACCAGATATCCATCAATTTCGCATCTCAAAAGGGGCGAGGGGTTTTTATATAGATGATCAGATATGTCCAAATTCTTAAGAATTATTAAGATTATGCTGCTATTGTTGACACTGCATCAAATCTATGGTGTACTAAAGATGTAACTAACGGAAGTTCTGTATAGAGTGAATTATTTTTTGTATCTAAAGTATCTATTTTTTACATGTGAGAAGTGACATGGGTAAGGAGGAGCAAATGAAAAAGAGACGAGTAAGAGCATTACGGAAATCATGAACAGTGATTCTGCCAAAGGTGCAGTCATTGATCATACTTAGGATACAGAAATAAAATCAGTTATTATAATGCACAGAGTGACTGTGCGGGAAAGGATGGGTGATCACTATGAAAATCAGATATTGTGTGAGTTTGTTGTTGCTGTGTGCCGCAACAATATTTTCGAAGTCGACAACAGTAAAAGCAGAGGATAAGTATTATAAGTTTTTGGAAAAATATTTTACCATTGAAGAGAAGTATAAATCAAAATGGGGACAACAGGATGGATTTACGTATCTTTGTGAAAAAAAAGATAATACCGTCACCATTGTTGGAATACCTATGGATAAAAAGAAGGTAGTTGTACCCGCCAAAATCAATGGGAAAAAGGTGGTAAAGATTTCTATTATGCCGGCGTTTGATTGGGCAGCGAATGAGGAATACCGCAACGAATTTTACGGAGAACATGAGGATGTCCCGATCCCAAAGGTGGAATACTTGAGTATTCCAAAGACAGTTAAGGTTATAGACTGTTATGAAGGGGGATGGCTGAACGAGGGGTATTGTAAGGGAATGCAGTCATTTCTACAGAATCTGAAGAAATTTAATGTGGCATCCGGTAACAAGTGGTATAGGTCATACAAGGGAGTGTTGTATACTAAAAATGGAAAGAAATTAATTACTGTACCAAGAAAGTATACGGCAAAAACGGTCAAAGTAAAAAAGGGAACAACAAAGATAGCAGATTCCGCTTTTTCCTTCTGCACCAACATTAAAAAGGTGATCCTGCCGGATACGGTAAAGGTGATTGAACAGAATGCGTTTGTGCGCTGTTCGTTGAATTATATTAGGATGCCTAGAAGACTGAAGATATTGGAGGTGACAGCATTTCGTAGCTCTGCGTTGAAGAAGATAACCGTATATGGAAAAGTGGAACTGAATGAAACATTTACAGGTTGCAAAAAGTTAAAGACAGTAGTGCTAAAGGAAGGTGTCAAGAAACTTGGGGAATATGTGTTTACTAATTGCCCGAAACTGAGAAGTGTGACGGTTCCTAAAGGCATAAAAAATCTTTGGTTGTACATTGACAGCATATTTTATTATCGGGGATTAAAGTGCAATCTTTCCAACATTACCATAAAAACACCAAAGAACTCAGAAATGTATAAGGAACGAAAATTTTTAAAGAAACGATACAAGATAAAAGTGAAAGTCATCAAGTAGCATTTGCGATAAGTGCTAATAGCGAACAAATTACAGAGCAAAACCAGCGTTTTGCTCTGTTTTTGACTTTATAGGAAACTTCTCGTTTCCTATAAAGCAAAAAACGCTCCGCGAGGATGCGCATCTCGCGGAGAAGAAGTTAGCTGCAAACAGCACCGCTCGAGCGCGAAAGAGTCGCAAGCGACTCTTTGTTCTGTGGAGCTTCTTTAATATTGTGTTCGCAACCCTTTTGGATAATGATTTTTCAGTATGCCTTTTGTGGCTTTGGCAAACCCTAATGGAAATCCCTGATAGCACACAAGCATCCATCCCTGCAATGAGGTAGAGGTCATCAGCGTCTCTCCGTGCAGATACCTTGCAGCTTCTTCCTCTGTAGTTTCATAAGAAAGCATAGAATCTGAACATAATGCTTTGGCAAGCGCATACGATGGTTCGAAACGATTTTTCTTAAGGGTTCCCAAGTGTAGTCCCGGACGAATTACTTTGAGTCCCTTTAGAGATGGAGTCTCCGCTGGGAGCGCATAGAGTTCATCTCCAAAAACAGTAAGGGAGTCCATTGCAATATCTAGGGGTTCATTTGTAAAAACTTGTTTTGCAAAGTCCGTAAAATAGGACAGATCAAAAGTGCTTTTTGACGCTTTTTTCGAATTTTTTTTGGCTCGTTTTTGACGTGTGTCGATCGGATCAGAAGTATCCAATGCTGTGTGTGGATCGCCCTGCCCCTTGCGCAGACGCACAGCGAAGTGCCCTTCACCAGAGATCAGATGGGGATATAAACGCATGGCACCTGCAATGGTGCCATCTTTAATGCCACAGTCTGTCGGAAGAAAATCTTCCCACGGTTCGATAAAATATTCGTCATGTTTATCCAAAAAGTCGGACACTTGTTCTTCATCCTCCTGCGGCGCAAATGTACAGGTAGAATACACCAAGACACCGCCGGGTTTTAACATGGCATCGGCATAAGCTAAGATCATTTCCTGACGTTCTTTGCAAAGTGTGACATTTTCTGGTGACCATTCAGAAATGGCACCGGCATCTTTGCGGAACATCCCCTCCCCGGAACAGGGAGCATCCACTACGATACGATCAAAAAAGAGCGGAAAATGCGAGGCAATACGTTCCGGTGATTCGTTACAGACCAGTGCATTGGTAGTGCCCATTCGTTCTACATTTTGAGATAGGATCTTCGCTCTGCCGGGAATGATCTCATTGGAAACGAGCAGTCCCTGCCCCTGCATACGGGCAGCAATCCCGGTACTTTTGCCGCCGGGAGCCGCGCAGAGATCGAGAATACGCTCGCCCGGCATCGGATCTAGCAATGTGATAACAGACATAGCACTTGGATCTTGAATATAATATGCTCCGGCCTCATGTAATATATGTTTGCCGGGGCGTTCGGCGCTGCTTACATGAAATCCTTCCGGAATCCATGGGACATTCGTCAAGGCAAAAGGAAGGACTGGGATGATCTCATCCACAGTCCCTTTTAAAAGATTTAAGCGAAGTCCATAAGAAGTATCCGCATCATAGGATGCGACAAATGCATCATATTCCGCACCAAGCTGTTTTTTCATACGTGCTAAAAATGCTTCTGGTAAATTCATAGGAGTTTCTCCAAATCTATTTGATCAAATCAGCAATATCGATGTTATCGCCAGTGATTCCAATATGTGCGCCGTCTGCTGCTTCAGCAGTATCTTTATGAGCAAGAAGCCACTTGTTCTGAGCCCACAGAAGATTATCTTCTGCATTCTTAACGGTCAAAGCAGGCTTATCTTCGTTTGTGCCCTTAGGGAGTACGATAACAACACGGAAACCTTCACCAAGCTTGGCACTGCATGGTGCATAATGTAAGGTCGTTGCGTAGAGCTCTACAGCAGTTCCCTTTGGACATAAGAAAGCTTCTGTCTTGGATGAATCAATCTTGCCATCCTGTATATCCTGCTGTCTTGCTACCAATAAGATGACATCATCTGCAGCAATATCGATCTCGCTGTCACGATGATATTCAAAACAATTTAACTTGGTATTTGTTCCATTACAGTAACCAATCTGGATCGGCATACCGCCATAGCAGTTGATCTGAAGATCCTTGTAAGCAGGTGTTGCCTCTAACTCAGCACAGCCCGGAACGTAGATCACAGAATCGGCAGGCTTCTCAGAGCACTTCTCCAAGGTGGCAAGTAGTTCGGCATAATCGTAACCGTCTACGACGCGTCCATATACTTCAAATGCTTTGTCATTTACTGATTGTATGTTCATTTTTTCCTCCATTCTGAAACGTCTCTATACGGAGAGAACATTTCGATAAAATATTGTGATTATTATAGCACACATCTTTTTTTTTGACTATGTATTTATCATGGATCTTCGAACTCTAATATGTTGAGTTGTCAGATTGTTCAAATTTTCCTTGCAAAAACTGTCGCAAATCATATGGAGTTGTGCTATACTGAATAAGATAGTGGGAAGATAGATTCTTAATGAAATGCATCGAGAAAGGTTTGGTGATTACAAATGCGGATAGCACTTGGACAACTGGACATGGTGTGGGAGAATGCAGATGCATCTATAGATAGAGCGGAGACGCTGATCAAGCAGGCAGCGGAAGCCGCGGCAGAATGCATTATATTTCCGGAGATGAGCTTTACCGGAGTCACTCTAAACACGGCAAAAGTGGCAGAAGATCCTAAGGATTCTCGCACAGTGCAGCGAATGAAAGAATTGGCAAAATCTTACAATCTTGCCATTGGCTTTGGATGGGCAGCAAGCCCGGAGGGAGAAGAAAAGCTTGTAACCAATCGCTTTACACTATTGGACAAAGAGGGAACGGTAGTCGGAGAATATAAAAAAATGCATCCGTTTACTTATGGGGGTGAATCGGATTGTTATGCCAAAGGAAATGAAATTGTTACTGTCCCGTTTTTGGGACGGAAGATAGCCCTGTTTATCTGTTATGATCTACGTTTTCCGGAGATCTTTCAGATCGCAGCACGGGAAGCGGATGTTTTGCTGGTGATCGCTAACTGGCCACAGATCAGGCGGGAACATTGGCAGACACTACTGCGGGCACGTGCAATCGAAACACAGTCTTATGTAGTCGGCGTGAATTGCGTGGGAATGCATGATGGCTGTGCGTATTCCGGAGACAGCATGGCAGTAGATTCGATCGGTAATATTTTAGGAATGCTGTCCGGCAGGGAAGGAATTCTTGTTTGTGATCTGGATGACAGAGCGTGGTCATTGCGTCACAAATTCAGCACTAGGGCAGATCGCAGAGAAGATCTGTACCGCACTTATTTTGCTTTAGATAATTAAAGTAAATGACATGGAGGAAGATATGAGACAATATGAAATAGCGATCCGCATTGCACAGGTGCATCATTTAGCGGAAGAAAGAAAATATAAGAAAGCATTGACGGTCATCCAGACGTTAGACATGCGTCAGGTTCGTAATATCAGTGACCTCAAGGTATTTGCGGAGGTGTACACCCGCACAGAGCAGTTTGAGGCGGCGAAGGCAACTTATCTGCGGATTTATAAAAAGTCCAGAACACGCCGTATTTTATATCGTTTGATCTATTTGGCGATACGCACCAATGAACTGGACGATGCAGAAAGCTATTATAAAGAATTTGTACGCATGAATCCAAATAATAGAGATGCTTTGATCTTACGGTACCGCATTGATAAAGCTGCGGGCGTGCCGATCAGTCAGTTGATCGACACATTAAAGAGTCTCAAAGAAGAAGAATACATAGAAGAGTGGGCATATGAGTTAGCGAAACTGTATCAGCAGGCGGGGCGCTACGAGGAATGTGCGGAAGAATGCGAAGATATTAAGTTATGGTTTGGTCAGGGCGAGATCGTAGAACGCGCCAAGCTTTTGCTGGAGCATATTGAAGAGAAAAATCCGCTGCCTTTTATGGATGATAAGGATTTTACGGTTAAGACCGAGAAACCAAATCCGGATGATACCGGATCACTTCCGGCGTTGAATGAATATTTGGAGGCAGGAAATGAACAGGAGATGAAATATCTTAAGAAAGTAGATCCTGCGAAGTTTGAGGAGACGATGGTTAAGACAATATCTGAGGAGGAGCAGGAAAGCGAGTCGGAGATGGACGAACAGTCTGCATCGACAGGGAGTACAGAGAAGTCAGCAGAAGAGGAATCTACAGATATATGGAAACCGGAGACTCCGGTGGAACCGGCTGCGACAGAAGAGGCGCAGAAAATCTTTTCGGATGCTCCGGTAGACGCAGAGTCGGAGAACATTGCAATGGAGACTGCGTCAGAGCCGGCTAAAGAACCACAAGAGCCTAGGGCGTCGCAGACAACGGTTACAGCCCAACCGGCAGACAATAAGTACAGCGCGATCAATCCTGCAGATTTTCCAAGAATTTCACAGTCAGGAACCGGGATCACACAGGACCTTGCGGCAGAAATCTCTGCTATTTATGAGGCGGAGCAAAATGAACAGTTAAAAGAAAAAGCAGTTGCTGTATATCAGGAATTGCCAAATAAAACAAATGAAGTATTTGAGCGTATGACAGAATCATCTGCACAGACACCAACAAAAGAGTATGTTCCACTCTCTTCTCAGAACAAAGAAGTTACAGCAGAAGAGACAGATATGGCGCAGACGAATGTCATTCCGACCGTGGATGTACCGGAAGAACCGATGTTTCAGGAGACAGTGGTTATTCCACCGGAGGCAGAGAGAGAATCTTTACCGGAGCAGTCTGCAGAAGAAAATGTATCCGGCAGTGTAGAACAGCCGGTGAATGACGATGTCGTTGATGCAGCTTTCAACGGACAGACGGAACAGGATGCGGCAATGACTGCCGAGTCAGAAATTAACACATCAGAGGAAACACAAATACCAAACGAAGATGGTGATCCGCTGCCAGAGCAGCAGATTGCTGGCACAGAACAAACAGCGGAGGCGGTATTAATGGACGAATTAGAAAAAGAAGTACAGCAGCAGGACGCAGCGATCAGCCAGTCTTTGACCGGAGAAACGCTGCCGGAAAAGGATTTGCCAACGACACGTGCGTTACATCGTTCTTTTGCCGATATTTTGATTTTGATCGGAGGAGAACTGGATCCATCTCATTTTGTTTTGATGGGGGATGGAGAAGAACGTATTCTTGGAATATCCAAGAAAATAGCAATGGTTATGCGGGAAACCGGATATTTAAGTGCAGGACGTATCGCGCGTATTGATGCAGAACAGTTAAATAGTATGGATCTGATGCAGTTTAAGTCACAGCTTAAAGGCAACTGTCTGTTAGTTACCAGAGCGGCAGATCTGTTATTCCCAACGATCACGAAGATTTTCTCCATTATGGATGAATATTACGGTGACTTTGCAGTGATCTTATCGGATGAGGGAGCGACGTTGGATCAGTTATTCCGTTTTGTTCCGGCGTTGGCAAGAAGATTTAAATATATTATTGATATTTCACAATATACAGAGCAGGACTATCGATAAACAATCGTGGAAGTTAGACTTGACTGGATTTTGAAGTCAGGATATCAGATGCATGGAGGTTAAGTATGGCATATAAATATGAATCCGTGGTGAATGTGATCGGTCATATCAATCCGGATACTGATTCCGTTTGCTCAGCGATTGCATATGCGAATCTGAAGTCGCAGAGTACCGGAGAAAAATATATCCCGAAGAGAGCGGGACAGATCAATGCAGAAACGCAGTTTGTGTTGAAGCATTTTGGTGTGTCGGCACCCGACTATATGGGCGATGTCCGGACACAGGTTATTGATATTGATGTGCAGAGAGTGACTGGTGTTAGTCAGGAAATATCTTTGAAACGTGCATGGGAGTTGATGAAAACAGACACGCTGCAGACACTTCCGATCGTCGATGCTTCCCAAAAGCTGTTGGGGTTGATCACGATTGAAGATATTGCGAAATCCTACATGGATGTGTATGACAGCCGTATCATTTCAAAAGCAGGGACACCATTTCATAATATTGTAGAAACCTTAGATGGCGATATGATACACGGTGATATGGATGAGGAGATTACTTCCGGTAAGTGCCTGATTGCAGCCGCTAACCCGGATCTGATGGAAAGCTATATCGAAAAAGATGATATCGTCATATTGGGAAACCGTTATGAGTCACAGCTTTGTGCCATTGAGATGGGCGCAAAATGTATTATTGTTTGTGATGGTGCATTGGTTTCTTATACGATCAGCCGTCTTGCAGAAAGCAGGGGCTGTTATATTATCAAAACGCCATATGATACGTTTACGGCATCACGTCTGATAAACCAGAGTATCCCAATCCGTTTCTTTATGAAGAGTGAAAATCTGATCACGTTTGGTCTGGGAGAATATTTGGATGATATTCGTGACACGATGGCGAAAAAGAGATACCGGGATTTCCCAATCTTAGATTGGAATGAGAATTATTTTGGTATGATTTCCCGTCGAAGTCTGCTCGGTGCGCGTAAGAAAAAGCTGATCTTAGTAGATCATAATGAGCTGACACAGGCAGTAGATGGCATGGAAGAGGCCGAGATTATCGAGATTATCGATCATCACCGTATTGGAAGTATTGAAACAATGGGACCGGTATTTTTCCGCAATCAGCCGTTAGGCTGTACGGCAACGATCATTTATCAAATGTACCGCGAGTCAGGTGTGGAACTCACAGAGAAGATTGCCGGGTTATTGTGCTCCGCAATCTTGTCCGATACGCTGATTTATCGTTCTCCGACCTGCACAGATACAGACCGCGAGGCGGCAGAGGCGCTGGCAGAGATTGCCGGCATTGATACGGAACAGTATGCGGCAGAAATGTTTGCGGCGGGCAGCAAATTATCTTCGAAATCTCCGGAAGAAATTTTCTATCAGGATTTCAAGAAATTTGTGGCAAATGACCTTGTATTTGGTGTGGGACAGATCACTTCGATGGATCGTCAGGAACTTGTTGCGATCAAGGATAAATTGTTACCATATATGGAAAAGGCGCTTGCTAACCATGAGGTGGAGATGTTGTTCTTTATGCTGACCGATATTTTGCAGGGCACGACAGAGCTATTGTATCATGGCAATGGGGCAAGAGAATTGGCAGTGAAAGCATTTCATCTGCCTGAGGATACGAAGCAGATCATTTTGCAGGATACGGTTTCTCGTAAGAAGCAGATCATACCTGCGATGATGATCGCAGCACAGGAATAAAAGATAAAGCAGGGAGTATAAATATGTGTCCATTCCTTTGGCGGTAGATGAACGGATACATGGAGGATGAGTATGATAAAAATAGCATTATGTGATGACAATGAGGTGGAAAGAAGATTACTTCGCAAAATAGTAACGGCAGTTTTACAGGAACTACATCAGGAAGTGTTGATCGTGGAGTTTTCCTCAGGTGAAAAGTTACAGCGTAATTTTTCAAGAGGAGATTATGACCTGATCTTTTTGGATGTTTTTATGAAAGAGATGGATGGTATTGCTACCGGACGTGCGATTCGTAAAAAAGATGTCAAAGTGGAGATCATATTGGCAACCGGAAGTGATCAATATCTGCGGGAAGGCTATGAACTGCATGCGTTTGCATATCTGATGAAACCCTATGATGTTATGCAGGTACGTGCAACGATATGTGATTACTTTTCGAGAAATCAGGTCAGTACACATGATGAAGATATGGAGTTTTTGCGTTTCAGCGTTCAGCAGAAGAAATTCTGCATTAAACAGAGAGAAATTAGTGTGATAGAGTCGGAGGGGCGCGTGGTATATATTTATCATGGAGATGAAAAATATCGTGCATATCAGCGGCTTAACACGATCGAGCAAAAACTCAATATGAAATATTTTTTGCGCTGTAATCAAAGCTATATTATTAACGTGGAGCAGGTCGATGGCGTCATTGATTACGATTTTCATATGAAAAACGGCATGGTGATCCCGATCCGCAAACGCGATAAAAAAGATATTGTACAAAAATATTATCAGAAAAAAAGTGAACTGAACGATTGACAAAGTGGGAAGTTTCCGTGCAGCAAGCCGGTATTATTCTATATTGCCGTTGTGTGAAGGAAGAAAAAAGATTGACAATGATACGATAATGTGATAATTTATTTAAAGTAAGAAGCTTCTACAATATTATAAGGAGGTTTTTGGTTTTGTAAAAATATGATAAAAAAGATTAGTTATATGATTCGTTTTGTTGTAATAGCTGCGATGATGATTAGTATAAAGTATATTTATAATGGATACTTAATTAACAAAAATAAAGAAGTTCTATGGTATTATGATAGTAATAGTAATTATCATTTGTCACTCGATGAAAAGGATTCAATAAATTCGTCTAAATCTGTAATTATTGCTGTGATTGATTCAGGGGTTGATATATATAATGAAAGTATTTCAGGATATGTATGGAGCAATAAGAGAGAGGTGGAAGATGGAAAAGATGATGATAATAATGGCTATCCAGATGATATAAATGGATGGAATTTTATTGATAACAATTCAGAGGTTTTTGACAAAAATAATCCTCACGGAACATCAATTGCCAGTATCATCTGTTCAAACAGCGAAAGATATTGTAAAGGAAATAAAGCAAATATTCAAATAATGTCTTTGCGGGTTTTAGATGAGGATGGTGAATGCAAAAATGTAGATGCTATAATTAACGCTATAAAGTACGCAGAACAAAATGGGGCAAGTGTTTGTAATATGAGCTTTGATACTTCTTATTATTCGAAAGAGTTAGAAAAAACGATAAACGACTCAAAGATGTTATTTGTTGTGTCAGCTGGCAATAAGGCAACAATAGGATCTAATATTGATAATTGCAAGAATTATCCAGCATGTTTTAACTGTGATAATATAATTACAGTAGGAAGTGCAACAAGAACAGAAAAAACAGAGATAAAATCAAATTTTGGTTCCAAGAATGTTGATATATTAGCACCCGGGAAAAACATCTATTGTTTATCCTATAATGGAAAATATGAAAAGAAGACAGGAACTTCATTTGCAACACCATTTGTAAGCAGTGTTGCTGCAATTAAGTTTAGTTTTCACAAGAATATTTCTGCAAACAAGGTGAAGAGTCTTATTCTTGATGAAGCAATTAAAAAAAAAGAATTAGAAGAGTTTGTTAACAAAGGAGCATTATTAAAATAATGGAGGGATAAAATGAAAAAAAAGGTTAAACAAATAATGTCAACAGCACTTATAATAGCGCTAACTGTTACAATGTTTGGCAACATTAGATTTTGTTATGTTGTTAAGGCAGACACGGCTAAATGTGGAGTTGATGTTGATGATTTATTAGAACAAGCAGAAGATGGCATGTCTGATGAAGAGATGGAAATAATTGAAAATGATGTTGAGGTTTTGGAAACATTTGGCATTACAATGTTAGCTAAAGACATTAACATTGTAAGCGAAGAAAACTCTTTCATATATGAAATTAAATATGCTGGACAACAAAATGAGGTTTCAAATATTGAATATACATCAGAGGGAGTTTCATTTGATTGTGCGCAAGGTGATCTTAAGAATACGGTAGAAATAAAAGAAGACGGAAATGTATATTTGGATGGTTGTAAAGTTGACATTAATGATGATTATGCTGAAAATAATTGTGAATATGTATTTAAAGAAAATGATTCACAAAGATGGTTTCAAAAAAAATGTCCGTATGGAAAAGCTAGTGAATACACAAAGAATGGAGGCTCGAAAAAGTGTGCAGATATTAATTTGAAACATGCGATTAAAGACATTTCGATGAGTGCATTTATTACAATACTATGTACTGCTTTAGGAGCGGGAGCAGTTGCATCATTTTGTGCCAGCGCAGCGTATACATTTATTACAAGTTATAGACCAAGTGCAAAAGGGTTATCTTATAGAGTGAAAAAGAACTATCATAAAAGTTGTGGCTGGCTTTCAGGATCATATATACGTAGGATTAATAAAGAAGTTACTAAATATTCATATACATGGTATACAAAATATAATTATAAAGGTAAGACATGCAAGAATACGGCATATTATATTGTAGAACGTTATTAGAGTATTTTTGGTAATAGACAGATATAAAAATAGAGAGGATTTTGAAGAAAGGCATTAAGATTCTCAGAAAGGAAAAGAATGAGAGCTCTATTAAAATTTGTAAGTTATATTGTGATTTCATTATTAGTTGTTGTATTTGGGGTGTATGTACAAAGCAGATCATCATATAATATGTCAATTGTATATGCATATTGTTTTTATAACATAATAGTGACTATAAAAAATGGTATAGATACAAAGCTAACTTGAAAAAGTAAATTCCAGTGCAGGGGTAAATTCCATCTCACCTTAAAATTACTTGATTTTTTAGAATTTCAGAGAGCTAAATATCTATAAAACTGTTATAATAAAAGTGACTTTTCACAAAACATCTCAATTTCAGACATGGCAAACAAACCTCTGGATATTTTGTGTGTTGGACTAAATTCCACAGGCTGCGTTCGAAAAATGTGAATTGTTAAGTTCCAGTCTGACAGCAGTTTTTTGTGTTAAGTTAGTTATTAAATTGTATCAGCTTAGGCGTCAGATTAACCTCATCGGGTGGAACCGGCCTAAGCTGAAGTGCTTTTAAGATGTCTATACCATAGTTTTCAAAAGCTGCATCATATGGCGTTCGACCACCAAGGATTTCTCTTGGAGTTGAATTTATATGATTTACAATAGTTCTTAAATCCCACTGTGTGAGGTATTCAAAGCTGCTCTTTTTAGGAAGGATCATCCGAAGCATAGTGTGTGCCTGTTCAATACCGCCTTTTTGACCGCTGCGCATAGGGTCGCAGTAGTAGATATTTGACCGCATAATGCCATTAATGCCGTTTTCAAGAGATTCTGGATCTCCAAACTCAGAGCCACGATCTGTAAGAACTGTGTTGAATAAAGTAAAAAAATCCTTCGTGCCAAGCTGGTGTTCTAACTTGTTAAAAACAAGTTTAACGGCTCCTTTGGTACATCTGTTCATAACAAATGCAAGAAACAATTTTTCGCGAGTTAAGAAAAATGTCAGGATGACGCGTTTTGAATCCTGCGATGAGTGAACCGTATCCATTTCGGCGAAGTGATCAAGTCCAAGCGACTGAAAATCAGAAAACATACGTCCTATAAAAACGGATCTGTCCTTGATTTGGGTTTTGTGTACCTTGCGGGGCTTAAATTTTACCTGACGTTTCAGATCAATATTTCTTGCAGAAAGGATACCTTTATCCAAATAGGAATACAGGGTCCTGACCGACATGTCTAGTTCCGGGTGATTTGTTATGATCTGATACGGAGACTGTCCTTGGAAGATCAGCGGTGTAATGACCATATCTTTCTGATGCAGTTCGTGTCTGGTCATGTTTATACCGGCTCTGGATTGCGAGAGACGTTCTTTGTATTTGCGATCAGCAAAAATAGGATCATAGCGGTATTTGTGGGCAATTGTGCAGTGATTGATTGCTTTTGGACATCCGTTGCACACATAAGGTGCTTTATCGAGTCGTCGGCAGCGTTCTTTAACAAAGTCCGGGCATGTCTGATTGCAGGTCGGACAAGAGGTGCATTTGACGCCACAGAGAATGATCTTGCCACATACATTGACTTTTCTACAATGATATCTGTGGATGCAAAAATTATGTGCATTGTTAAAACTACCTTTGTGATACCAGTCGCTGATCCTGTGCAGCCTGATTTCTTTTGAGATCGTTGTTGGATCTTTGCAAAGATATCTGGCAATGCTCTTAAAAGAACAGCCCGAGTTTAAGGATTTTTCAATGTATTTGCGATCTTCAAGGGTAAGGTGTTTTTGATTACCAGGAATGTATTTACTCATGATAGTTCTCCTCCTACTGCTGTCAGAGCACGACTATGAGCATAACACAATAATGTGAAAGATTAAATGCCACTTGTGCATAAGAGAATTCCACTGCATAAGGGGAGGGTGGAATTAAACATTTCAATTTTTAGTATAGATACAAATGCAAATAACCTGTTGACAAAGTGAAAAGATAGTATTAAGATTACGAATACGAAGAAGTGAAAACGTTGATGAGACGAGTACATTTCATGCGTGATGACAGAGAGAGATGGGAATCGGCAGTTGCCGAGGCGCTGGAACATCTTATCACAAAGAAATGGAAAACTACCTCGGAGTGACCCCAATCCGGTCCGGCTGACACCGTTATCGTCGAATGAGTTGCAGTGACAGAAGATGCTCACTGAACAAGGGTGGAACCGCGCTGATATTACGTCCCTTCTATAGAGATATAGAAGGGACTTTTTTATTTTATAGGAAATTGCTCGTTCCCTATAAAATAAAAAAGCTCTGCCCTTTCCGAACAATGCTTACAACTTCGCCGTCCGTGTGCTGCCTGACGGTGTAGTTATAATAACACGCAGCACAGAAAAGAGGAAAATCATGAAGATTACATTAAAAGATGGCTCTTTCAAAGAGTATGAGAGTGCAATGGCAGTCATTGATATTGCAAAAGATATTAGTGAAGGTCTGGCACGTGTTGCTTGTGTCGCAGAAGTAGATGGAAAGATCGTTGATCTTCGAACTACCGTAGATAAAGATTGTACCTTGAATATTTTAACCTTCGATTCTGAGGAAGGTAAGAAAGCATACCGCCATACCTGTGCACACGTTATGGCAGAGGCAGTAAAGCACTTGTATCCGGACGCAAAGCTGACGATCGGACCTGCGATCGACAACGGTTTTTATTATGATTTTGATATGCCAAGTCTGACAAGAGAAGACTTAGATTCGATTGAAAAAGAGATGAAGAAGATCATCAAAAAAGGCGATAAGTTGGAGTATTTTACATTGCCTAAGGATGAGGCGATTAAGCTGATGACAGAGCGCGATGAGCCATATAAAGTAGAGATGATCAAAGAGCATGGAGACGATGAGACATTATCCTTCTATCAGCAGGGCGATTTCATTGAGTTCTGTGCCGGACCACACTTGATGAGTACAAAGCAGATCAAGGCATTTAAGCTTACTTCTTCCTCAGGAGCTTATTGGAGAGGCGATGAGAAGAACAAGATGCTGACTCGTGTTTATGGTACAGCATATAACAAAAAAGCAGATCTGGAAGAGTATTTAGAGTATCTTGCAGATGTTAAGAACCGTGACCACAACAAGCTAGGCCGTGAGATGGATCTGTTTACAACGGTTGATGTAATCGGACAGGGTCTTCCATTGTTCATGCCAAAGGGAACAAAAATGATCCAGAAATTACAGCGTTGGATCGAGGATCTGGAGGATAATGAGTGGGGTTATGTTCGTACTCGTACACCACTAATGGCGAAGTCCGATCTGTACAAGATTTCCGATCACTGGGGACATTACAAAGAGGGTATGTTCATTCTCGGTGAGGATGATGAAGATGAGGAAGGCAACAGCATTTCCGGTAATGACATCTTTGCACTCCGTCCAATGACCTGCCCATTCCAGTATTATGTATACAAGGCTCGTCAGAAATCTTACCGTGATCTGCCATACCGCATGGGTGAGACATCTACCCTGTTCCGTAATGAGGATTCCGGAGAGATGCATGGACTTACTCGTGTACGTCAGTTTACGATCTCCGAGGGACATCTGGTATGTATGCCGGAGCAGATCGCAGACGAATTTAAAAATTGTGTAAATCTTGCAAAATATTGCTTGGAGACACTTGGCTTAGAGGAAGATGTAACATATCGTATGTCTAAGTGGGATCCGGAAAATCCGGACAAATATCTTGGTGACGCGGCAGAGTGGGACCGCGTTGAGGGCGCAATGCGTGAGATTTTGGATGACATCGGTCTGGAATATACAGAGGAAGCCGGCGAAGCTGCTTTCTATGGTCCTAAGCTTGATATTCAGGCTAAGAATGTATATGGCAAAGAGGATACGATGATTACGATCCAGCTTGATATGTTCTTGGCTGAGCGTTTTGATATGTATTATATTGATCAGAATGGTGATAAGAAACGTCCATATATCATTCATAGAACCTCTCTTGGATGCTATGAGCGTACCCTTGCATGGCTGATTGAAAAATATGCCGGTAAATTCCCAACATGGCTTTGCCCGGAGCAGGTTCGTGTACTTCCGATTTCTGAGAAATACGCAGACTATGCCGAGAAAGTTTTGGCAGAACTCAAGAAAAACGGTATTGACGCAACGGTGGATAACCGTTCTGAGAAGATCGGTTACAAGATTCGAGAGGCAAGACTGGATAAGCTTCCTTATATGCTCGTTGTTGGTGCAAAAGAAGAGGAAGAGAACAAAGTTTCTGTTCGCAGCCGCTTTGCAGGTGATGAGGGCGTGAAAGATCTGTCCGAATTTATCGATGCAATCTGCAAGGAGATCCGCACAAAAGAGATCCGCAAGGAAGAGCCACAGGATCAGGATAACAAATAATGTGATTGTGGGAACCTGCAGTCAAGCAAAAGTTTTGTGTCGACAGACCGCATAAGCAGGAGTAGAAGCATGGTCAAAAAGAAAGAATCCGGTGGAGTGTATTACTCCTCCGGAGAATTTGCACGAATGGCACAGATCACTGTGCGTACAGTGCGTTATTATGATAAACAGAATATCCTAAAACCGTCCCTTGTCACACAGGCAGGGGCGCGTTTTTATACGGAAGAAGATTTTGCCAGATTGCAGCAGATCATGCTGCTAAAATATCTTGGTTTTTCGTTGGAAGATATTCGTGAGTTGACAGTGAATGACAGCGATTATTCGTATTTGGAACATTCGCTGGAACAGCAGCAAAATCTTGTGCGTGACCGTATTGAGCAGTTGCAGCTTGTGGAGCAGGCGATTGGTGAGACGGTAACGGAGATCAGGCAGCAACAGAATGTAGACTGGAACCGTATGCGGGAATTGATCCATTTGACGGGCATGGAAAACAGTCTCAAGGCGCAGTATCGCAACTCGACCAATATATCGGCAAGGATCCGATTACATCGTCTATTTTCCAGCAATAAGCAGGGGTGGTTTCCTTGGATCTATGAACAATGCCAGATCACAGAAGGCATGAAGATCTTGGAACTGGGCTGCGGCAATGGTCGTCTGTGGATAGAGAATAAAGCCAAGCTTCCTGCAGATTGTGAGATCATTTTATCGGATATTTCAGAGGGAATGATTCGAGATGTCCGTCGTGAACAAAGTCTGCAGGATGACCGATTTTCCTTTGCGGCGTTTGACTGCCATGCGATTCCGTATGAGGATGCATCCTTTGATCTAGTGATTGCAAATCATGTCCTCTTTTATTGCAAAGATGTGGACCGTGTCTGCAGTGAGGTTGGCCGTGTGTTAAAACCGGGTGGACGATTTGTGTGTGGAACGTATGGTGTGGCGCATATGCAGGAAGTGAGCCGGCTTGTTATACAGTTTGACGATCGGATCACGTTGTCCGGCGAGAATTTGTACGAGCACTTTGGCAAAGAAAATGGTGCACAGGCACTTGCACCATATTTTGCGGAGGTGGACTGGCAGCAATACGAGGATGCACTTATCGTGACGCAGGCAGAGCCGTTGATCGAATATGTGTTGTCGTGTCATGGCAATCAGAACCAGTATATTTTGGAGAAATACAACAAATTTCGCAAATATGTCGAGGGACAGATTCGCAATGGATATACGATCACAAAGGATGCCGGGATATTTATCAGTGTAACGGATGCAATTGTTTAGTAAAATGTTACAAAATAGATTGTGAGTTATTGTATACTATTCACAAAAATGAAAAAACTACTTGAAGGTGACGTAACGTCACCTTTTAGTATGCAATTAGACAAAATAAATTGCAGAATAAGAGACAGATGCTGTTAGGATAGAACGTCCAGTTATCCGGAGCATCAGAAACAGTTTTAGTTTTTCATAGGAAAGGAATGGTAACACAATGAAGGGAATAATTCTTGCCGGTGGTTCCGGAACCAGATTGTATCCATTGACGAAAGTAACCAGTAAACAGCTTTTGCCGGTTTATGATAAACCGATGATCTATTATCCATTGTCTGTATTGATGGATGCCAAGATCAAAGATATTTTGATCATTTCCACTCCGGAGGATACACCTCGTTTTGAGGCGTTGTTAGGAGACGGACATCAGTTTGGAGTGCAGTTGAGCTATGCGGTACAGGAGAGCCCGGACGGTCTTGCACAGGCGTTTATTATCGGCGAGGAATTTATCGGCGATGACTGCGTTTGTATGGTGCTTGGTGACAATATTTTTGCCGGACATGGTTTTAAGAAAAGATTGCATGCGGCAGTAGAGAATGCGGAACAGAAGAAAGAAGCTACGGTGTTTGGATATTATGTGGATGATCCGGAACGCTTTGGTATTGTTGAGTTTGATGCGAATGGAAAGGCAGTTTCCATCGAGGAGAAGCCGGAGAAACCAAAGAGTAATTATTGTGTCACCGGACTTTACTTCTATGATAATGATGTTGTGAAACTTGCCAAGAGATTGAAACCATCTGCGAGAAATGAGCTTGAGATTACGGATTTGAATAGAATGTACCTGGAACAGGGAAGACTGAATGTAGAGCTTTTGGGACAGGGCTTTACTTGGCTGGATACCGGTACTCATGAGAGTTTGGTAGATGCAACGAACTTTGTCAAGACGGTTGAAGTGCATCAGCACCGCAAGATTGCCTGCTTGGAAGAGATCGCATACCGCAATGGTTGGATCACCAAAGAAGATGTATTGGAAGTATATGAAGAAGTTAAGAAAAACCAATATGGTAAATATTTGATGGATGTACTGGAGGGAAAATATTATGAGTAAGACAATTATTGTGACAGGTGGAGCAGGATTTATCGGCAGCAACTTTGTATTCCATATGTTGAATACATACCCGGATTACCGCATTGTATGTTTGGACTGCCTGACGTATGCCGGCAATTTATCAACATTAGCACCGGTTATGGATAATCCGAATTTCCGTTTTGTAAAAGAAGATATTACCGATCGTGATGCCGTTTATCAGTTGTTTGAGGAAGAGCATCCGGATATCGTTGTGAATTTTGCAGCAGAAAGCCACGTTGACCGTTCTATCGAGGATCCGGAAGTATTTCTTCGCACGAATATCCTTGGTACGGCGGTACTTATGGATGCATGCCGTAAATATGGCATTGAGCGTTATCATCAGGTATCTACCGATGAAGTGTATGGAGATCTTCCATTGGACCGCCCGGATCTGTTCTTTACCGAGGAAACACCGATCCATACTTCCAGTCCATATTCTTCCAGTAAGGCATCTGCGGATCTGTTAGTATTGGCATATCACCGCACATACGGTTTGCCGGTAACGATCAGCCGCTGCTCTAACAACTATGGACCATACCATTTTCCGGAGAAATTGATCCCGCTGATGATCGCAAATGCGCTGAATGATAAGCCGCTTCCGGTATACGGCAAGGGAGAAAATGTCCGTGACTGGCTGTATGTAGAGGATCATTGCCGTGCTATTGACTTGATCATTCATAAGGGTAGAGTTGGTGAAGTATATAATGTAGGTGGTCACAATGAGATGACCAACATTGATATTGTTAAGATTATTTGTAAAGAACTTGGCAAGCCGGAGAGTTTGATCACATATGTCGCTGACCGTAAGGGCCACGATATGCGTTATGCGATCGATCCAACAAAGATCCACAGTGAGCTTGGATGGCTTCCGGAGACAAAGTTTGCCGATGGTATCAAGAAGACAATCCAGTGGTATTTGGATAACCGTGAGTGGTGGGAGACGATCATTTCGGGAGAGTATCAGAACTATTATGCAAAAATGTATGGAAATCGTTCCGAGGAGAAATAAGAAATGAAAGTATTTGTAACAGGAGTCGGCGGACAGCTTGGCTATGATGTGATGAATGAATTGCACCAAAGAGGAATAGAGAGTATCGGCAGTGATGTTTTGCCGGAGGTGACCTCTATTGATGCACCGTATTATTCACTGGACATTACGGATGGGGCTGCTGTGAGTGCGATGCTGGAGAAATTGAAACCGGATGCGGTGATCCATTGTGCTGCTTGGACTGCGGTAGATGCTGCAGAAGATGAGGATAAGCAGGAGACCGTACGTAAGGTCAACGTAGAGGGAACGAAAAATATTGCTGCTGAGTGTGGAGCGTTAGACATCCCGATGATGTATATCAGTACAGATTATGTGTTTGACGGTCAGGGACAGACACCTTGGAAGCCGGACTGTAAGGAGTATGCACCGCTTAATGTTTATGGTGAAACGAAATTGGCGGGAGAGCTTGCAGTGGCAGAGTTTGCATCTAGATTTTTCATTGTGCGTATCGCCTGGGTATTTGGCTTAAATGGCAATAATTTCATCAAAACCATGTTAAAAGTCGGAAAAACGCATGACACGCTGACGGTTGTAGACGATCAGATCGGAACACCGACTTACACATATGACTTGGCAAGGTTGTTGGTTGATATGATCCAGACGGATAAGTATGGTTATTATCATGCGACCAATGAAGGTGGCTATATCAGTTGGTACGACTTTGCGCGGGAGATCTTTGCACAGGCGGCAGCGCTTGGTCACGAAGAATATGATGCAGCGCATTTGACGGTAAATCCGGTGACAACGGCAGAATATGGAGCGTCGAAAGCAGCAAGACCGTTTAACAGCAGACTGGATAAGAGTAAGCTTACCGAGCAGGGATTTACACCGCTCCCAACTTGGCAGGATGCGCTGACACGGTATTTGCAGGAAGTGCTGTAATTGAATGTATACTGAAATGTTCGTAGGACAGAGAGTTGCTGTGATGTAATGGTGTGTCCGTGGAACAGAAAACTGTTATAATATAAAGGTGTGTCCGTGGGACAGAGAACTGTTAAGATGTAAAGGTGTACCTGGGGATCAGACTACAGGACGGGAAAGGAATATGGGATTCATATGGGACAGATAAAAGTAGAGAAAAATGCAGGTGGTATTGAAGGTTTGTGTGTGATCGAGCCAAAAGTATTTGGTGACAGCCGCGGCTATTTTGTGGAGACCTACAATAAGCAGGATATGGTGGCAAAGGGATTGGATATGGAATTTGTACAGGATAATCAGTCCCAGTCTACCAAAGGAGTGCTTCGTGGTCTGCACTTCCAAAAGCAGTATCCGCAGGGAAAACTTGTGCGGGTCACAAAGGGATGTGTTTTTGATGTAGCAGTTGACTTACGTACCGGCAGCAAGACCTATGGAAAGTGGTTCGGTGTGGAGTTGTCCGAGGACAATTTCAAGCAGTTTTACATTCCGGAAGGATTTGCACATGGATTTTTGGTATTGTCGGATGTAGCAGTCTTTTGCTACAAATGTACGGATTTTTATCATCCGGGAGACGAGGGCGGTCTTGCCTGGAATGACCCGGAGATTGGCGTGGACTGGCCGGAACTGACAGGTGAGTACAAAGGAACTGCCTCAGCGGAAGGATATGCTTTGGCAGACGGTACCCCACTTAACTTGAGTGATAAAGATCAGTTGTGGCATGGTCTGAAAGATACGTTCCACTTTGATATGTAAGGAACCCAAACTTCGCACATGCGAAACTATCATGTCGTCACATATTGCTTATTATGTCAAAGAATACTAAGTATTTTGCAGTCGCCACATAGCGATTTCTGCCGGCAGAGAACTATAGCAATTGCCTTGCCGCATTTTCGTTTTTGGTGATTTCTAAATTTTGTTGTCTCTGATGATAGATTTACATGCCTTACGGAGAACTCGCCGTCCCGGAAGCAAGGTAATCATCATTTTTGAAAGGGACTTTGCGCTCGTCGTTACTTATGTCTCGTATTGCAGAGACATTAGGTAACGTAACGTAGCGCATCGTAGCGAAAGCGTCCCGTCCAAAAATCGATGATACCTTGCTAAACCGGGACAACTCAGACATTCCTTCAGGCATGTATTCATCAGAGACCTAACAAAATAAGAAATCACGCAAAAACTCTGTGTTCTGCGGCAATTATCTTAGTTCGCTGCCGACAGAATAAGTCACCTTGCCGGCTGCAAAATTTTATATTTATTATTTGACATAATAAGCAATATGTGAGCTGACAGCAGTATTGGAAGTGCGAAGTTTGAGTGAAAAATATGGGAATACGAGCCTTGGCGCTGTGTGCAGAGATGTGTGCAGTGCCTTTTTTCTCGAATCTTTGACCACAATATCTATCAACGATGCGCCGCATCGCCAAGGATTGTTTTGATGTGTTCTTGAGGTTAGTCTTGTCTACTATTGATAAAAAATGTCTGATAATATTGACTTTTTTCGTACAAATGCTACAATAAAGGGTGAGTTTTGGCATGATAAGATGTGGAAAAATGCCAAGGTAAATCAACAGAAAGGAGAAACGGAATGAGTATAGCAACATTTCGTGGGGGTGTACACCCTTACGAGGGAAAAGATTTATCCAAGGACTTACCGATCAAAACTGTACAGCCTAAGAAAGAACTGGTATTTCCGATGGGCCAGCACATTGGCGCACCGGCAACGCCAATTGTCGCAAAAGGCGATAAAGTTTTAGTTGGTCAGAAAATTGGAGAGGCAAGCGGATTCATTTCTGCGAATATCTGCAGTTCTGTTTCGGGAACGGTAAAGGCAGTGGAGCCAAGAATGCTCCTCAATGGTTCTCAGGCAACTTGTGTTGTCATCGAAAATGATGGAGAATATGCAGCAATTGAAGGATTGGGAGAGGATCGTGATTACACGAAACTTTCTGCTGATGAGATCCGCGACATTGTGAAGGAAGCTGGTGTAGTCGGCATGGGCGGTGCCGGATTCCCAACCAATGTAAAGTTAGCGCCGAAAGAGCCGGATAAAATTGATTATATTCTGGTCAATGGTGCGGAGTGTGAGCCATATCTGACTTCGGATTACAGACAGATGTTAGAAAGATCAGAAGAGATCGTTGGTGGTTTGAAAGTGATCCTGCATATTTTTGACAAGGCGAAAGGACTCATCTGCATTGAGGACAATAAGCCGGAGGCAATTGCTAAAATGCAGGAGGCTGTCAAAGATGAAGACCGCATTGAAGTGAAGGTGTTAAAGACGAAATATCCGCAGGGCGGTGAGCGTACACTGATTTCTGCTGCAACCGGACGCAAGATCTATTCTGCAAAACTTCCGGCAGATGCAGGATGTATTGTGGATAATGTATCCACGGTAATTGCAATTTATCGTGCGGTGTGCAAACAGACGCCACTGATCACACGTGTTGTAACATTGACAGGTGAGGCATTCAATACTCCGATCAATGTAGATGTGCGTATTGGATGCAGTCATGCAGAACTGGTGGAAGAAGGAGATGGATTCAAGGAAGAGCCTAAGAAGATCATTTCCGGTGGTCCAATGATGGGATTTGCCATGTTTGATCTGAATGTTCCGGTGACTAAGACGTCTTCTTCTATTTTGGCAATGACAAAAGACGAGGTAGCAGAGAATGAACCGACGCCATGTATCCGCTGCGGTCGCTGCGTAGAGGCATGTCCGGGCAATCTGGTACCACAGAAGATGGCAGAAGCCGCTATGAACAAAGACTATGATACTTTTGTAAAGTTAAATGGCATGGAGTGCTACGAATGTGGCAGTTGTACGTATGTATGTCCTGCTAAGCGTCCATTGACACAGAGCTTTAAGCAGGCAAGACAGTATGTCGCAGCACAGAGACGTAAAAAATAATGTATGAGCTCCCGGAATTGCCTTGGGCAGACGTTTCAGGAGTACATACTACAAATAATGGAGGATTAATATGAGCAATTTATTAAACATATCATCATCTCCGCATGTGCGTGACAAGTCGTCTACGAGAAGTATCATGTGGGATGTGATCTTTGCCTTGATACCGACGAGTATATTTGGCATTTACAATTTTGGTATTCGGGCAGCAGTTTTGATCGCTGTCTGTATTGCAACCTGCCTTTTGTCCGAGTACATATGGCAGAAATGTATGAAATTGCCGCTTACCGTTAATGACGGAAGTGCGGTACTTACCGGTTTGCTGTTAGCATTGAACCTGACTCCGACATTCCCAATCTGGATGGCGATCTTAGGAAGTGTTTTTGCAATTATTATTGTAAAGCAGTTGTTTGGTGGTTTGGGTCAGAACTTTATGAACCCTGCGCTTGGTGCAAGATGTTTCCTGATGGTATCTTTTGCAGGACAGATGACAAGTTTTGCACACGATGGAATCACCGGTGCTACACCGCTTGCGATTATTAAAGCAGGCAGCAGATCAGATTCGATTCAGAAGATCTTGGCATCCGGTGATGGCAAGACACAGGAGGCAACTTCCCTCTTAAAGATGTTTATCGGAAGTACCGGAGGTACGATCGGTGAGACTTGTGCGATCGCACTGTTGATCGGAGCTGCGTACTTGTTGATCCGCAAGATCATTTCTTGGAGAATTCCGGTATGTTATATCGCAGTATTTGCAATCTTTATCCTGCTCTTTGGCGGCAGAGGATTTGATCTTACTTATCTTGCAGCAGAGTTGTGCGGTGGTGGATTGCTGTTAGGTGCATTCTTTATGGCAACCGATTATGTAACAAGCCCGATCACACCGAAAGGACAGATCATATTTGGTGTACTGCTTGGTCTTTTGACCGGAGTATTCCGTGTCTTTGGTGCATCCGCAGAAGGTGTATCTTATGCGATCATTATCTGTAACCTGCTTGTTCCATTGATCGAAAGAGTAACGATCCCGGTTCCATTTGGAAAGGAGGGTATCAAGGATGGCAAATAAAGAAAAAGAAGAAGTTAAGAAGAAGAGCACATTGGTGCATGACACCATTTGCTTATTTATGATCACATTGATCTCCGGTCTGCTTCTCGGTGCAGGTTATACGATCACCAAAAAACCGATCGCAGCGCAGGAGGAAAAGAACAAACAGGAAGCATACGAAGCTGTCTATCAGGGAGCATCTTTTGAGGAAGACAGTGCTCTTAACAAGTCATTGGAAAAGTTTAATAAAGACCTTGCGGCAGGCAAGGTAAGTTCGAAGGCTCTCGGTTCCTTATCTGATGTTGAAATTGCGGAAGCATTGAAAGCAAAGGTAGATGGAAAAGATGCCGGTTATGTTGTTTCTTGCAGCGGCAAGGGCTACGGTGGAGCAGTAAGCATTGCACTTGGTATTGACGAAAAGGGCGAGATCAAGGGCATTCAGATCACCGATTGTTCCAATGAGACGCCGGGTCTGGGACAGAAATCTTCGGACAAAGAGTTCAACGGACAGTTTATTGGCACCAATGCATCACAGGATCTGAACGTTGTAAAAGATGGCAGTGGCAGTACCAAAGATGGTACGATCAATGCGATCACCAGTGCAACGATCACCAGTAAGGCAGTTACAAGAGCCATTGATGGTGCATTTCAGTTTATTTCATCATTAGAATAGGAGGGTTCCCATGAATACATGTGTAGAACGATTAAAAAATGGTATCATAACGGAGAATCCTACGTTCGTTATGATGTTGGGTATGTGTCCGACCCTTGCGGTAACAACATCCGCCATTAATGGATTGGGCATGGGACTTACGACAACAGCAGTGCTTGTGTTATCCAATGTATTTATCTCACTGCTTCGTAAAGTGATTCCGGATAAAGTGCGTATTCCGGCATTCATCGTTATTGTTGCATCTTTTGTAACATTGATCCAGTTGTTATTACAGGCGTACATCCCATCTTTGAACAAGTCCTTGGGTGTGTACATTCCGCTTATCGTAGTAAACTGTATTATCTTAGGTCGTGCTGAGGCATATGCGTCTAAGAACAAAGTGATTCCATCTTTGTTCGATGGACTTGGAATGGGTCTTGGATTTACATTCGGACTTACTTGTATCGGTATTTGCCGTGAGATCTTAGGATCTGGTGCAATCTTTGGAAAGACATTTATTCCGGACGATTATCACATTACGTTTTTCGTATTGGCGCCGGGTGCATTCCTTGTATTAGCATTTTTGACAGCAATTCAGAACAAATTGAAGCTGCCATCAGCGACAAATGTAGAGAATGATTCAGACATTGCCTGTGGTGGTAATTGTGCATCCTGTGTAGGCTGTGCAAGTGTTGCCAATAAAGGCATTTTAGAAGCAGAGCGTGTTGCGGCTAAGGCAGCGAAAGCGCAGGCAGCCAAGGAAGCTGCTGCCAAAGCGAAAGCAGCCAAAGAGGCCAAAGCAAAGGAAGCTGCTGCAGCGGAAAAATCCGAAGGAAAGGAGGACTAATTAGATGGGAGAATTATTTGTTATTGTTATTTCATCCATGTTAGTCAGTAACGTGGTATTAAGCCAGTTCCTTGGAATCTGTCCTTTCCTGGGCGTTTCCAAAAAAGTTGAAACAGCAGCCGGAATGGGAGCTGCAGTAACGTTCGTTATTACGATCGCATGTATTATCACTTACCCGGTTCAAAAATGTATTTTAGAGCCGCTTGGTTTGGAATATTTACAGACGATTGCATTTATTTTGATCATTGCAGCATTAGTACAGTTTGTAGAGATGGCACTCAAAAAGTTTATGCCGGCATTGTATGAAGCACTCGGTGTATATTTGCCGTTGATCACAACGAACTGTGCCGTACTCGGTGTTGCTATCAAAAATATTTCCAATGGATATGGATTTATCGAGAGTGTTGTTTGTGGTTTCTGCACGGCATTTGGTTTCCTGATCTCTATCGTGATCATGGCAGGCATCCGTGAGAGAATTGAACACAATGATGTTCCAAATGCATTTAAGGGAACACCGATCGTGTTAGTAACAGCAAGTTTGATGGCAATTGCATTCTGCGGCTTCGCAGGATTGGTGTAGAAAGGGGGACGAATATATGATACAGAGTGTGGTATTAGCATCTGCAGCAGCAGGCGTCCTCACAGCAGCAGCCGTGATCGGTATTACCGGTCTGTTGATAGCCGTACTTCTTGGTGTGGCAGCCAATGTATTTGAGGTACCGGTCGATGAAAAGGCAATTGCGATCCGTGATGTTCTTCCGGGAGCTAACTGTGGTGGTTGTGGTTATGCCGGTTGTGATGCGATGGCAGCAGCGATTGCTGCAGGGGAAGCACCGGTTAATGGCTGTCCGGTAGGTGGACCGGCTGTCGCTGATAAGATTGGTGAGATCATGGGAGTATCTGCCGGTGAAGACGTAAAGAAAGTTGCGTTTGTAAAGTGTGCAGGTACTTGTGATAAGGCAAGTGTCAAAGCAAACTATTATGGAATTTCTGACTGCAGAAGTGCTGCAGCAATTCCGGGTCGCAGCGATAAAGCATGTGCATACGGCTGCATGGGATTTGGTTCTTGTGTTGCAGCGTGTGGCTTCGATGCGATTCATATTGAGCATGGCGTTGCAGTTGTGGATAAAGAAAAGTGCGTTGCTTGTGGCAAATGTGCTGAGGAATGTCCAAATCATTTGATCGAACTGATTCCATACGATGCTACGAAAGTGGTATCCTGTTCCAATCAGGATAAAGGACCAAAAGTGATGGCAGTTTGTGAAGTGGGCTGTATCGGCTGTGGTCTTTGTGCAAAACAATGTGAAGCGGAAGCAATTACCGTTGAGAATAACATTGCACATATTGACCAGTCTAAATGTACGGGCTGCGGTAAATGTGCTGAAAAATGTCCAAAGAAGATTATCTTGGCACATTAGTTCGGCTTATCAATATTTTCGAGTATTAAGACCTCCGGGGACTCCCGGGGGTCTTTTCTCATTTATCAGTCAGCTCAAACTTCACACTTCCAATGCTGCTGTCTGGTCACATATTGCTTATTATGTCATAAAAATAATAGCTATTTTGCAGCCAACAAGCTGACTTGTTCTGCCGGCAGCGAACTAAGATAATTGCCGCAGAACGCAGAGTTTTTGTGTGATTTCTTATTTTGTTAAGTCTCTGATGAATACATGCCCGAAGGATTGTCTGAGATGTCCCGGTTTAGCAAGGTATCATCCATTTTTGGACGGGACGCTTTCGCTACGATGCGCTACGTTACGTTACTTAATGTCTCTGGAATACGAGACATAAGTAACGACGAGCGCAAAGTCCCTTTCAAAAATGATGAATACCTTGCTTCCGGGACTTCGAGTTTCCGAAGGGCATGTAAATCAATCATCAGAGATAACAAAATCTAGAAATCACCTAAAACGTAATTGCGGCAAGGCAATTACTATAGTTCTCTGCCGGCAGAAATTGCTATGTTGTGGCTGCAAAACACAATATAATCATAGACATAATAAGCACACTGTGCTTATCTTGGGAGTTTCTTTGAAACTCCAGTATGCGCAGAAATCATGCGCAAGTATTATGACATAATAAGCAATATGTGGTCGTGTGAGATAATTTTGGAAGTGCGAAATTTGAGTGATTAATTGATGGCATATGAGATTCAATTCTTAAGAATTCTTAAGATGGTATCGAAGTTGTTGACTGGGGTGGGTATCTGTGATGTACTAGAGATGTAACGGAAAACTTTAGAAAGGTGAGGGTGAATTTTATGAAAAAGTGGTTTTTGGCTTGTGGTATTATTGTTATTGCAATTATGGGACTTCAATTAACGGCGCAGGATGTATCCGGTGCAGAGCACATCAATAATCAGGTTGCTTTGGAAACAACACAGACAATGATGAAAATTCAAGCAACGCCAAGACCTCTTGAAATGTATGATGCAGATGGGTGGAAAAAGTATTATGTAAGTGGAGGTTATCAATACACATATATAGGGGCTGGAAAGGGGATTCGCATAGAACGATTCAGCGACAATTCGCCATGGAGTAAGTCCAAAAAAGTGATTATTCCATCGGAGATAGATGGACATCCTGTCCGGAGATTGGCAGCCAATTCATTTAGTCAAAATTCGTATATAGAAGAAGTGACCATTCCTGATAGTGTAGAGGTAATTGGAGGTCAGGCATTTATGATGTGTAAGTCATTACAAAGAGTTTATATTGGAAAAAACGTAAGAAAGATAGATAATGATGCATTTTATATGTGCAGGAAATTGGAAAAAATAAGTGGCGGAGAGTCATTAAAAATGTTAGGATTACGTACATTTCAGTATTGTGAAAAATTAAGAGTATTGCCGTTTAAAGAAAGATTTTACAAATTGGATTTTGGTGAAATGTTATGCGGGAATACTGGAATACAAAATGTCTCATTTGATAAGAATGTTGTACTGGCGAATGGTTTATTTAGGGGCTGTAGACGGCTGAAAACAGCAAATTTATCTAAAATACAAAATAGTGAGTGTACAGATGATTTGTTTAGAGATTGTATAGCACTAAGACAGGTTAAGATAAATAAAAACTGGAAGTATATAGAAAATCGAATTTTTTACAATTGTCGTAATTTAACATCAGTTAATATACCAAGTAAAGTAAGGAGGGTGGGGTCGAAAGCATTTGGAAATTGTAGAAGCTTAAAAAAAATAAAGATGCCTAAATCTGTGAAAAAAATAGAGAAAGATGCATTTAAAGGCTGTAAAAAGCTTACACTTTATGTGAAAAAGGGGAGTTATGCGCACAAATATGCCAAGAAATATCATGTAAAGTATAAATATTGGAAATAGGACTATCGGAAGCTCAATGCGCCGTTTCCGTAAAAATATAATAATTAAGTTATGACGATATTGAGAAAAGTTGATCAGTAACTATATTGTAAAGCATAAAATAACAGTGTTACAATAACACTGTTATTTTATTGCGTAAATATTGTTGTGATGTGTCGTAGAGTATTTTAATAGTGAATGTTTGCATTTTGGTAGAAAGAACATAGTGTGTGGCCAAATAATTATTGCGCAGAAGAAAAAGGAGGGATCACATGAGACAAGAATCAGCCGGAGTTACAGAAGCACTTCTTGACAGTGCACGTCGGGAATTTATGGAACATGGTTTTCATGGGGCGAGCCTGCGGCGGATTTCGGCGGATAGTGGTGTGAGTACCAATTCTATCTATACGCGTTTTGGAGACAAGGCAGGGTTATTTGCGGCTGTCGTTGGACCGGTGGCAGATGGGCTGATGGAGTATTATCTGACTTGTGTGGATCAGGCAACAGATACACAGGACTCTTCCAGTGCCATGGAGACGGGAGAAGAGGGGACTGACGGGGTGCTGCGATATATTTATCAGAATTTCGATGTGTTCTACTTGATCTTTTGCAGATCGGCAGGAACGGAGTATGAGCAGTATTTTGATCGGCTGGCGCAGATTGAAGAAACCTACTATCGAGCATTTGCCGATAAATATGCCAAGAGTCCGGAACAGATCACGGATTTTTTTGTCCATGTGATTTGCCGTACCGGTTGGCAGTATATTTATGAGATCGTGTCACATAAACTGCCTTTTGAAGAAGCAAAGGTGTTTATGGACAACATAAAACAATATCGTTTTGCTGGCTGGAAAGCCGTGCTCGGCCACGAGTAAAGCAAAACACCAAGAATGGAGGGACAATTTTCAATGGAAAAGAAAAAACAGAGTGCATTGTCAAGATTGATGGACTATGCCGGAGGACATAAGTATTTTACCTATGCTTCCCTTGTGCTGGCAGCGGTCAGTGCGATCATTGCACTGGTGCCATTTTATGAGATCTGGCGTATGTTGAAGGAAGTGTTAGAGGTACGTCCGCATTTCGAAAATGCGGTTTCTTTGAAACAATATGGTTGGATGGCTGTTGGTTTTGCACTGCTAGCGATGGTATTTTATATCGTAGCGTTAATGTGTTCTCACAAAGCGGCATTTCGCGTGCAGGCCAATATGCGTATCAAGTTGATGCAGCATATTATGAAACTGCCGCTTGGTTTCGTTGAATCCGAAGGCAGTGGAAAGATTCGTAAAGTGGTTATGGAATCAAGTGCAGCGACAGAAACATTTTTAGCACACAATCTGCCGGATAAGGCAGTGTCTATTGCAACACCGATCGGTTTGCTCGTGATGATGATCGCCTTTGACTGGCGACTGGGTATTGCTAGTTTGATCCCGGCAGCATTGGCATTTATTCTCATGGGAAGTTTTATGATGGGACCGAAAATGGCAGAAGATATGAAACAGTATCAAAATGCGCTGGAATCAATGTCTTCGGAAGCGGTAGAGTACGTGCGAGGTGTTCCGGTGTTAAAAACGTTTGGACAAACGATTTTTTCCTTCCGACGTTTTCGCCATGCTATTGATGAATATGAGAAATGGACATTAGGATATACCAAAAATATGATGTTGCCGATGGTATGTTTTACAACAGCGTCCAATGGAATCTTTGCGGCATTGATCATTGCAGCGTATTTATTTAGTGGTCATGGAGTGACGGATACATTTATCTTGAACATATTCTTTTATATTTTGATCACATCCATATTGACGGTGACTTTGATGAAGATCGCATATGCCGGAGAGTCGCAAATGTTAGTAGAGGATGCATTGATGAGAATGGATACGATTTTGGAGATGCAGCCACTTCCTACAAATGAGGTAAACGTTCCGAAAGATTCTTCGGTTGTCGTAGAAAACATTCAGTTTGCTTATCCAAATACAAAGAATCTGGCTTTGGATGGTGTGAGTATGCAGATCCGGTCCGGAGAGCATATCGCTTTGGTCGGACCATCGGGAGGAGGCAAGACAACATTAGCTTCTTTGATCGCCCGTTTCTGGGATGTGAAATCCGGTGCTATCAAACTGGGCGGTGTCAATGTGAAAAATATAAGCGGTGATGAGTTGATGGATCAAGTGTCTTATGTATTTCAGGACAGCAGACTTTTGAAGATGAGCATTTTGGATAACGTGCGCATGGGACGCCCGGATGCAACGGACGAGGAAGTCATGCAGGCGTTAAAGGATGCACAGTGTATGGATATTATTGAAAAGTTCCCGGATGGCGTACATACGATGATCGGTTCCAAAGGAATTTATGTTTCCGGTGGCGAGAGCCAGCGTTTAGCCATTGCACGAGCATTTCTCAAAAATGCACCGATCCTGATCTTAGACGAGGCAACAGCATTTGCAGATCCGGACAATGAACGACTGGTGCAGCAGGCATTTGAAAAACTTTCCAAAGGTAAGACGGTGATCATGATCGCCCACCGTCTGTCAACAGTGACGGCTGCAGATCAGATTTATGTGCTTGCCGATGGCAAAGTTGCCGAACATGGCACGCACGAAGAACTGCTTGCCAAAGATGCTGTTTATGGACATATGTGGAAAGAGTATAACAGATCTGTAAACTGGCAGGTAGGAAAAGGAGGTGTTACAGCATGATCGAAAGATTACAACATAAATATGCATTATCCGAAAAAGGTACCAAAGATATGTTACGTGCCTTTGTTGCAGTTACTATTGCCAATCTTGTCCTTATGCTTCCGGTAGGACTTTTGTATTACTTGGCGTCCTATTTACTGGAAGGTGATGTTCCAAGAGCAAAGATTCCATTTTTTACGGTTTCGATTATAGTAGTGCTGATTTTGATCGCTGCGTCTACGGTGTTTCAATATATGTCTACTTTCTATTCGACTTATGTAGAAAGCGGTGTCAGACGTCGTACTTTAGCAGAAAAACTGCGCAAGATCCCGCTGTCTTTCTTTGGTAAAAAAGATTTGGCAGATCTTACGAACACGATCATGTCCGACTGTGCATTGTTAGAGACAGCCAGTTCCCATTGGATCCCAGAGCTTGTGGGTGCTATTATTTCTACAACACTGATCGTGATCAGCTTGTTTTTCTTTGATTGGAGAATGGCGTTAGCGGCGGTATGGGTTATGCCGCTTGCTTTTCTGATCGTATTGTATTCCAGAAAAGTTATGGGAAAAGTATATGAACGCACCATGCAGTACCGCATTTCCTGTCAAGATGGTATTCAGGAAGGTCTTGAGACATTGCGTGATCTTCGTTCTTACAATATGACAGACGCTTACATGTCCGGACTGGAAAATAAGATCAAAGCGGTAGAAAAAAATGCTATGTTTGTAGAATTTACCAATGCAGCATTTGTATGCTCTGCGCAGATGATCTTAAAGCTTGGGATCGGAACCGTTGCAGTAGTAGGAAGTGCTTTGTTACTGAACGGACAGATTACGGTCCTTACGTTCTTTATGTTTTTACTGGTAGTGACACGCATGTATGAGCCACTGCAGATCTCTTTGCAGAATCTGTCTGCCATTATTAGTGCAGATACTAACTGCAAACGTATGGATGAGATTTTGTCGTATGAGGAGCAGGAAGGTAACGAGGAGTTGACGAACGATGGTTATGACATTCAATTTGACCATGTTTCCTTTGCATATAAAGATGGTGAGCAGGTATTATCGGATGTCAGCTTTATGGCCAAGCGGGGTGAGGTTACTGCGTTGATCGGGCCGTCCGGTGGTGGTAAGACAACAGTAACACGTCTTGCAGCCAGATTTTGGGATAATGACACAGGAAGTATCACGGTTGGCGGTATGAAGGTTACAGATATTGATCCGGAGAAACTACTTTCGTTATATTCCATTGTTTTTCAGGATGTTACTTTATTTAATGATACGATCATGGAAAATATCCGTATCGGCAGACAGGGCGCAACGGATGAAGAAGTCATGGAGGCTGCAAGACTGGCACACTGTGACGAATTTGTAGAGCGTATGCCGGAGAAATGGAATACGATGATCGGGGAAAACGGATCGGAACTTTCCGGTGGAGAGAGACAGCGTATTTCCATCGCCAGAGCGTTCTTAAAGGATGCACCGATCATTTTGATGGATGAGGCAACGGCATCGCTGGATGTTGATAATGAATCCTTTATTCAGGAATCCATTTCGAAACTGATCTGTGACAAAACGGTGTTGATCATTGCACACCGTATGCGTACTGTGGATGGTGTTGATAAGATCGTGGTACTTAAAGATGGTACAGTCGCAGAGCAGGGAAGTCCTGCTGAGTTAAAGCAGACCGATGGTATTTACAAGCATATGGTAGAGATGCAGATGGAATCTGCCGCTTGGCGATTTGAATAAGAGAATGGATTTGGTATAACAGTGGCTTATGGCTGCTTAGATTGACAGTTACAGAATATGATGATAAACTAAAAAATAATGCCCACATTTCGCATTTTTTGTTGAAAGACTGTCTGATATATAGCAGTCAGCCTGCGAAAAGTCGGGATAAATAGGAAATGGAGAATACCATGGACAAAGAGATCATGATGGAAGACCGGATTTCGTCAAGACGACTTACTGTGACGATCACGAAAATCTGGTGGGAACGAATCATTGTGCATATCGATTTACAGCTTACGTATGCGGATGAGTCGTTAAAAGGTGAAAAATTTGATGTATATGCCGTGGATCAAAACTTTCATGCCAAAGCACGATTTAAGCAGACGATTGTGGATGAAGAGCATATTCGACTGTCAATGAATATGACAAATCCGGGGAACTGCGAATGTCTGCCGATGGGAAGTTATTTCTTTTATGTTTGCCGCAAGCAGGAGATTTTGGCAAAATGTGTGATGGCGCATGAATTGGTTCCGGAGGCAGAAAATGTATCGCGTTCTTTCCTGCATAACAACCGGACGAGAGGTTATCTTGTAAACTTCTATGTCACGGAAGGGGAAAATGATCTTCCGCTCCTAATGCATATCATGGATGCGATGAAGGTCAGCATGGAACAGGAAAGCAATGGTGAGATCGTGAAATCTGCGGTGACAGATCCAGCGATCAAAATGAAGAAAAATGCAGGCCGGATGCGTTGGAAAGCGTATTATCACGGTCAGGTTAAGAAGTATAAAGACCGTCAAAAGGTGATCATGTTTATGACGGAGCAGAGCGATACGCTCGGGACGAATCTGCAGGCGGTTTATGACCGAATGTGTGAACGTGGATTGGATAAGGAATATACCATTCTTTTTTCCGCAAGACCTGCTTCTTATATCAGACAGGCGCGCAGCTCAACCAAAGAGCTGCTCCACAAATTAGCACAGTGCGATATGGTATTCATTGACGATCATGTACCGCTTTTTGACTGGCTGACATTAGATAAACGGACAAAGCTGATACAGCTATGGCATGCGGGGGCGGGCTTTAAGTCCTCCGGTTATAGCAGATGGGGACACTTGGGATGTCCGGCACCAGTGAGCTGCCATAGACAATACCGCTATGGAATCGCCGGTTCCAGACAGATCGGGAAGTTCTTCTCTGAGGTGTTTGGCATTAATGATGATCAAATCTTGCCAACCGGTATGCCGCGTATGGATGAGTATCTGGATGAAGCCTTTCGTGAGAAGAAAACGGCAGAGCTTTATGAACAGTATCCAATGTGTAAAGGTAAAAAGGTGATCTTGTTTGCACCAACCTACCGTGGCAAAAACCGTAAAACAGCCTATTATCCGTATCACATGATCGATTTTCAGCGATTGTATGATTTCTGCGGAGAGGAATACGTTGTGTTATTCAAGATGCACCCTTGGGTGAGCGAGGCGGTACCGATCGAAGAGGCTCATAAAGACCGCTTTGTGGATGCTAATAAATATCCAAATATCAATGATCTGTTTTATATTACAGAGATATTGATCACGGATTATTCGTCCAATATATTTGAGTATAGTTTGATGCGTAAACCAATGCTGTTTTTCGCATTTGACAAGATCCAATATTCTTTTTCAAGAGGGTTCCATCGTGACTATGAGGAAGCGGCACCGGGTAAGGTCTGCTATACCTTTGCACAGATCATGGATGCACTCGAACAAAAGGATTATGAATATGAAAAAGTTGAACAATATGTAGACAAGCATTTTGACTATATTGATAGTCATGCGTCAGACCGCGTGATTGACTGGATCCTGCTTGGAAATATTCCGGAGGACATTCAGAAAAAACTGCGTCATATTGAGAAAGTAAACCAAAGACTTCCTCTGCTTAATTTTAGCGCATTGGAGGAAGAAGAAAGGAGTTAATTATGAATATTGCAATGATCTTTGCCGGTGGTCGTGGAGTTAGAATGGGTTCCGGTATTCCAAAACAGTTTTTGGAGATTCACGGAAAGCCGGTACTTGTGCATACATTGGAGCTCTTTCAGGAGCATGATATGATCGACAAGATCTATATTTCTGTATTGGAAGACTACATTGGTAAGACACAGAAATTAGTAGACCGTTATGGATTGGATAAAGTAGTATCGATCATTCCGGGTGGTGCAACTGCTCAGGATTCCATCTACAATGTGTTGAAAGATGCAGAGAAAGAAAATGATGGGGATTCTATCGTGCTTTTGCATGATGGCGTGCGTCCGTTTGTATCCTATGATACGATCAAACAGAACATTGAAAGTGTACAGAAGTATGGCAGTGCGATCACCTGCACAGCTTGCTACGAGACAATCTTACTCAGCAAGAGCGGTGAGAAAGTAGATTCTGTACCATATCGTAAAGATACATTTGCGGCACAGGCACCACAGAGTTTCCGCTTAAAAGATATTATTGCAGCCCACGATGAGGTGCGTGCGATCAATCCTTCGTATGAAAATATGGTAGATGCCTGCACGATCATGACAACGCTTGGCAAAGAAGTGCATATGATCTCGGGCAATCGTGGTAATATTAAGGTTACTACACCGGAGGATGTATATATGTTCCGTGCGCTGCTCAACTACAAAGAGAATGAGCAGACGTTTGGTATCGGCCTGACGAACGGAATTCGTTAGCAGACAGCTTAAAAGAAGTATGAAGTATAAGGATGTAACAGATGGACGACAGAAATGTTTGTGAAATTTGATTACGGATGGAAAGGAAAACTACATGAGTAGAATAGAAAGTCCGGATAACCGGGTGCTTCAAGAAGATTTAGAGCGTGCCGCAGCGCTTGATCTGCCAATTGAAGCGTTAGACGGCAGTCGTATTTTTGTGACAGGTGCAACGGGATTGATCGGCTCACAGCTCGTTAAGTTTTTGTTGTGCCGCAACCGTATCTGCCATTGCAATACGACAGTCATTATTTTTGCGCGCAGTAAAGAAAAAGCGTTAAAGGTATTCCCTTATTTAGAGGAAGAGGAGCATTTGGAGATTGTGCTTGGAGATATTTCAGAGCCGATCTGCTATGATGGAGACATAGATTATGTGATTCATGGGGCAAGTCCAACGAGTTCCAAATATTTTGTCAGTCATCCGGTAGAAACGATCGGTGCGGCAGTGGATGGCACTCGCTATGTGTTAGAACTTGCCAAACAGAAACAGGTAAAGGGTGTTGTATATCTGTCATCACTCGAAGTGTATGGAACTCCTGCGGAAGATGCGGGTATGATCACAGAGAAAGATTATGGATATATTGAGCCACTCAGCGTACGAAGCAGTTATTCGGAGGGAAAGCGTATCGTTGAGTGTTTGTGTGCATCTTATGCGAAAGAATACGATGTTCCGGTCAAAGTTGCCAGATTATCGCAGACATTTGGAGCAGGCGTAGCTTACGATGATGGCCGAGTATTTGCTGAGTTCGCACGCTGTGCGATCGAGGGCAAAAATATCGTGCTCCATACTGAGGGCAAGACGGTTCGTACATACTGTTACACGATCGATGCTGTTACGGCATTGCTTACCATTTTGGCAAAAGGGCAGGCTGGAGAGGCGTATAATGTTACGAATATGGATACGGCGATCTCAATATATGATATGGCAAAGTTAGTCAGTGGAATCTTGCCGGAGTCGAATATTGCGGTGGAACGTGACATTCCGGAAGATCTGGCAAGTTTCGGATACAATCCGGAGATGATCGTCAAGCTGGATAGTACGAAGTTACAGGAACTTGGCTGGAAGGCGACGGTTGGCTTGCGTGAAATGTATGAGCGCCTGATCGAAAGTATGAGTCTGGTACATTAGATCTGAGTAGAGTTTAGAACGTACAGGCAGAGCGTATTGATATTGACAGAGCCGGTACATGGATTTGAGATCAGAGGCTTGAACAATAGAAAGAGAGGAATACTAATTATGGGAATGACAATGACACAGAAAATTCTTGCAGCACATGCAGGTCTTCCTTCTGTAGAAGCAGGACAGTTGATCATGGCAGATCTGGATCTGGTATTAGCAAATGATATTACAGGACCGGTTGCTATTCATGAGGTTCAGAAGTTAAATAAAAAGACAGTATTTGACAAAGATAAAGTAGCATTGGTGCCGGATCACTTTGCACCAAATAAGGATATTAAGTCTGCAGAACACTGCAAATGTGTTCGTGAGTATGCCAAAGAGCACGACATTACGAATTATTTTGAAGTAGGTCAGATGGGTATCGAACATGCGCTGCTTCCGGAAAAAGGATTGATCGTGGCAGGTGAGACCTGCATCGGAGCAGATTCACATACATGTACTTACGGAGCGCTGGGAGCATTTTCTACAGGTGTAGGTAGTACAGATATGGGATGTGGAATGATTACTGGACAGGCATGGTTTAAGGTGCCTTCTGCCATCAAGGTAGTGCTTACCGGCAAACCATCCAAATGGGTAAGCGGTAAAGATGTGATCCTTCATCTGATCGGTATGATCGGTGTAGATGGAGCGTTGTATCGTTCCTTAGAGTTTACCGGTGATGGAGTGAAAAATCTGTCTATGGATGATCGTTTTTCCATTGCTAATATGGCAATTGAGGCAGGTGCTAAGAATGGAATCTTCCCGGTAGACGACAAGACGATCGCTTATATGGAAGAGCATTCTACAAAGAAATATACAGTATATGAAGCAGATGAGGATGCGGTTTATGATGAAGAGTATGTCATTGACTTAAGCAAGTTAGAGCCAACGGTTGCGTTCCCTCATCTTCCGGAGAATACTAAGACGGTGAAAGAAGCGGGAGACGTTAAGATCGATCAGGTTGTGATCGGATCTTGTACGAATGGTCGTATTGAGGATCTTCGTACAGCGGCAGAGATCCTCAAAGGCAAAAAAGTTGCCGATGGTATCCGTGTGATCGTGATCCCGGCAACACAGGCAATTTATATGCAGGCAATTGAAGAGGGCTTAGTGCAGACCTTTATTGAGGCAGGTGCTATTGTCAGCACACCAACTTGTGGACCGTGCTTAGGTGGCTATATGGGAATCCTGGCAGCAGGTGAGCGTGCAATCTCTACAACAAATCGTAATTTCGTCGGACGAATGGGTCATGTGGATTCCGAGGTGTATTTGTCCAGCCCGGCAGTGGCAGCAGCGAGTGCGGTGACCGGTAAGATTTCTGAACCGGCAGAACTTGGTCTTTAATCAATTAATGTGAGCAGTGAAAGGAGATAAACATGAAAGCTTGTGGTACAGTACATAAATATGGAGATAATGTAGATACAGATGTAATCATTCCGGCAAGATATTTGAATTCTTCAGATCCGGCAGAGCTTGCTAAGAGTTGTATGGAGGATATTGATCCGGATTTTGTAAAGCGTGTGCAGAAGGGTGATATTATGGTAGCCAACAAAAACTTTGGCTGCGGTTCTTCCAGAGAGCATGCTCCGATCGCGATCAAAGCATCCGGCATCAGCTGCGTTATTGCGGAGACATTTGCACGTATCTTTTATCGCAATGCGATCAATATCGGTCTTCCGATCATTGAGTGCCCGGCTGCAGCCAAAGAAATTGAAGCAGGGGACACCGTTGAGATCGATTTTGACAGCGGTATGATCTATGACAAGACAAAGGGAACCGAGTATCAGGGTCAGGCATTCCCAGAGTTTATGCAGAAGATCATCAAGGCAGAAGGCCTCATCAACTACATCAACGAAAATACAAAATAACAACAGCACACATAACATGTACGCGGCAGGAATTGACATCAATTCCTGCCGTTTGCACGTGTCAGCCACCCAAACTTCCCTTATCAATGGTCAATGTCAGACCACATGTTGCTTATTATGTCAATGGATACTAAGTATTTTGCAGCCGCTACATGGCGATTTCTGCCGTCAGAGAACTATAGTAATTGCCTTGCCGCATTTTCGTTTTAGGTGATTTCTAGATTTTGTTGTCTCTGATGCTTGATTTACATGCCTTACGGAGAACTCGACGTCCCGGAAGCAAGGTAATCATCATTTTTGAAAGGGACTTTGCGCTCGTCGTTACTTATGTCTCGTGTTTCAGAGACATTAAGTAACGTGACGTAGCGCATCGTAGCGAAAGCGTCCCGTCCAAAAATCGATGATACCTTGCTAAACCGGGACATCTCAGACATTCCGTCAGGCATGTATTCATCAGAGACTTAACAAAATAAGAAATCACACAAAAACTCTGCGTTCTGCGGCAATTATCTTAGTTCGCTGACGGCAGAATAAGTTAGTTTATCGGTTGCAAAATATCATATTTATTATTGATATAATAAGCAATATGGGGTCGTGCGGATGTCTTGGGGATGGGAAGTTTGGGTTATTGAGAAAAAAAGGAAAGATTTATTGGTTTTGAGATATTTTTTTAATTTTTTTGACACATATTGGCGGTAGAATGGTGAACGAAAATAGATGTCTTGAAGATAGATTGGGAGGTATCATGAGAATATGAGATTAGGTGGTTTGAGTAAAAAGTTGATGGCTGTTGCATTGTCGAGTGTTATGGTGGTGTCCGGTTTTGCGGGGCTTGCACCAGCCGTTTCCGTGAGTGCAGCAGATGGTACTGCAAAGTTACGTATGATCTTTACATCAGATCTGCATGGACAGTTGACGACAGAGGATTATGAGACCGGCAAGGTCTACACGACGGGTGGTTTGTCGAGGACGGCAACATTGATCAAGAAAGCGAAGGCAGAAGTCAATGCAAAGAATTCTTTGTTATTTGATCTGGGAGATGTTCTCTTTGATTATACAACGGATTACATATACGATGTAAATAGTTCGGCACAGCAGCCGATGTACACTGCGATGGCCAAGATGGGATACGATGCGATCACACTTGGAAATCATGAATTTGATTATACACTGGATTATATTCAAAAACAGTTGTCTTCTACCGGGATGTCCGGTAAGGTGGTATTGTCGAATGTTACAAATGTCAATACAGGAGCACATATTTGGGCAGAGAATAAGATCATTACTAAGAATCTGGTAACAGAGTCTGGTAAGACAATCTCAGTCAAGGTAGGTTTGATCGGTGAGACAGTTCCCACTTTAGCTAAGAAACGAACCAATTACACCGGAGTGCTGAATGGAGAAGATATTGTCAAAAATGTCAAAAAGGAAGTACCGATCCTGCAAAAGAAAGGTGCAGATATCATTGTCGTACTGGCACACTCCGGTATTGGAGAGCAGAAACCGGCAGAGTTAGATGCCAATACGGGATATGCTTTGACGAAGATCAGTGGGGTAGATGCGGTACTCTGCGGTCACCTTCACAAAGATTTTCCGGATGCCAATGGAACAAAATATGATGATTATCCGGGGGTCAATAAGACAACGGGTATTGTGAACGGCAAACCGCTTGTCCAGATCGAAAACCGAGGAGCAAGCATTGGTATGGTTGATCTGAATATCGGTACGAAGAATAACAAACCGACGATCACAGGAAAGTCTACACAGATCCGAAAAGTTAATGCTTCTACAGAGGTAGATCCAACGATCAACGCAGCATTTGGAAACTGGACCAAAACATTTATGGCTGATAGCAGCCAGATCCTCAGTGAGGTAGCGGCAGATACACAATTACAAAATTATTTTGGTACGATGGAAGATAATGATGCAATCCAATTGTTGAATAATATTAAGATCAGTTATGGATTGCAATACATCAATAAAACGAAGACACAATACAGAAATCTCCCGGTAGTTGCGGCGTCTACTTATCTAAAATACGGATCGTCCGATGGAGAGGATTACATAGATATTCAAAATCAGTTTAAGAAGGCAAATATTTATGATCTGGTCAGTTATCGGACAGGCTTGTATATCTACAAGATGACAGGCGCACAGATCCGGGAATGGATGGAGTGGTCCGCAGGCGGTTATGAGCAGGCCGGCAAAAATCTGTTGGGAGACAATGCACCGGCAGAACCGACAGCATCACCGGCAGAACTGACAGCATCACCGGATGTAGCAACCGGATCAGCAGTGTCTGCGGGGACGGCAGACAGAGAGGAAGAGACATCTTCTCAGGCGGCGGTATATGAGTCTCAGACAAATACTGCGCCGGCAGCGCAAAGTAGTTTACAGCAGAAAAATGCTTTGCTTCAGACCAAGGGGCTGCCATCGTTAGGAGATATCTTAAACTATGATTCCAGCAAACCGTTTCAGTTCGTAATGCAGGATGATTATCTGACGGATTGGTCACAGTATTTTATATTTGATGGATTAGAGTACAAGATAGATACGACAGTAGCGCCTCGTTATGATGCAACGGGGAAAAAGATCAACGATACCCATCGTATCGTATCCTTGACACGCAACGGAGCAAATATTTCAAATACGGCCTCCTTTATTGTGTTGTCTAATAAATTGCCGGATAACAATCTGTTTAAGACGATGAAGCCGACAATACTATCCATTAGCAAAAAGGCGTTGTATCGCAGCTATATTCAGTCCTTTATCGAGAAGATACAAATGGCCAGCGGTACGATCAAGCCGATGCAGGATAATAACTGGAGTGTAAAATACTCGGATAACTATAACTATATTGTACAGAGTGGTGCTAAGGCGTCCCGCTATTTAGGCAGCAAGGGATGGATTAAAGCATCGATCGGTGGCGATAGTAATGTTCGGTATTACGTAGCAAATCCAAACGAAAAGTCTACGACGGATACGACAGGACCTTGCCTGACAGCTGTTGTGAAAGATGAGAGTGTTACGAACAAAAAGGTACAGGTATTGATTCAGGCGACGGATCCTTCAGGAATTGCGTCCGTTCGTTATGCGGCTGGCAAATATACGGCAGACAATGCAATTTGGAAGACGGCATCAAAGATCAACGGTAACGTATGGTCTTGTGACCGCAATGGAACCTTTACCATTTGCGCAACTGATAAGAAAGGTAATAACAGTGTTGTCGTACTCAAAATACTCAACATCAATAAGAGTATGTTGTCGGCACCGGTAGTAGATGGTTATACAAACCGTAAGACGAAGATTACCGGTAAGGCAGAAGCCTATGCCAGAGTATATTTTAAGGTTGAGGGGGGCGCAACGTATTCTACAGTTGCAACCAAGAGTGGTACGTTCTCTTACAAGATGCCGCCACAGAGAGCCGGCAAACGCATCTTTGTATATGTTGTTGACAGTAAGGGAATGACAAGTGCACGTACGATCGTGACCGTAAAACGAACCGGTCCGAATAGGCCGACACTTCACAAAGTTAAGACGAACAGCAAACTGGTAACAGGTAAGGTAAACGACAATTATGCTTATCCAATGATCCTTGTAAACAACAAAACAGTATATGTACCAAATCAGAACGTCAAGGCATTGTACCGTAAGTCTTCGTTCTACAAGAAGAAAAACAAGGTCAAAGTGGGACGTATTGCACTGAACAAGAATGGATCCTTTACGTTGACGCTGCCGTCTACGCTGAAGGCCGGTACAAAAGTTGAGCTTCGCACGGTAGATGCGGTATCCAGATGCAGTTTGTCGACACATGTGATCACAAATCAGGCGGTGCCGATCAGACCGACGATTTCGCATGTCAGCAATAAGACGACGAAAGTAAAAGTGTATGCCTATGAAAAATGTAAAAAGGCAGTTGTAAAGATTGGCAAGAAACGTTATGTGGCAACCAAAGGAAAGTATAAGTCCAAATCAAAACGTTACTGCTATACTGTAAAGATACCGAGAACCAATTCCACAGGCACTTTGAAAGTATACGTTGTGAATGTGAAAGGCGGAAGCCCGGTGCTGCGTGTTCATCCGGTACAGAAAGTACCAGACAGTCCGATTGTTGTAAGTGCACCAACCGGCAAAGGAAAGGTTGTCGGCAAGGTGAATTTGGTCGGCGCACCAAAGAATAAGGCTGCCACGGTTTCTAACACAAAGACCAAAGTTGCTGCGACAGTAGCCGGCAAGGTGTATAAGGGAAAGGTGAAAAAAGATGGCACGTTTGTTATAAAAATACCAAAGCTTAAAAAGGGTACAAAGTTTAAGGTGACGGCAAGCAACCGATATGGCAAGAGCGTACCGCGGGTCAGCAAGGTCGGTAAGAAAAAGTGATCATATTTTGCATCATAGTGAATAGTTGCGAAATATAGAGAAATATTTTATAATAAAAGGTACTATTGGTTTGAAAGGGAATGCAGGAGAACAAAACGGTTGTTTTCCTGCGTTTCGTTCGTTAATATTAGGACAAGCAGGAAGGAGTATGCGCACTGCGGGAGTAGTGACAGAAAGTGAAAAGAAGAGGATATGGAAAACAGTCGATTTAAATTTTCGGTAATTATACCGGTATATAATGTGGAGAATTACTTGGAGGAGACGATCCAATCTGTTATACATCAGACGATTGGATTCAAGAAAAATATTCAGATCATTTTGGTCAATGATGGAAGTCCGGATGATAGTGGTAAAATATGTGAGAAATATCAGAGGGAATATCCGGATAACATTGTATATGTTGAACAGAAAAATGCAGGTGTCAGTGCCGCTAGAAATAACGGATTAAAATATGCAGAAGGCGAAATTATCAATTTTTTGGATTCTGATGACAAATGGGGAAAAACTGCTTTTAAGCGTGCGTATCGCTTTTTTCAAAAATACGGAAATGAGATTGATATTGTTGCCGGCCGTATCAAATATTTTGAAATGAAAGATAATTACCATGTATTGGATTATAAATTTGATAACGACAAACTTGTGGATATTCAGAAAGATCATGAATATATACAGCTAAGTATGGCGACAACATTTGTTCGCGCTGAGGCATTAAAAGGACGACAATTTGATTCTCGAATCCGTTATGGAGAGGACTGTCTTTTGATCAATACCATATTATTTGACAAGTGTAAATATGGCGTTATTCGAGATTGCGTATATTATTACCGTATGCGTAATACCGGAACATCCGCAATGCAAAACACAATTTCCCAGAAGACATGGTATTTTGACACAGAAAAACTTGTGTTTCAACATCTTCTTGAAATGTCCAAAGAAAAATTTGGCAAGCCGATCAAATATGTACAGTATCTCGTTATGTATGATATGAAATGGCGGCTGCGTACTGTTGTGCCGTCAGGTGTGTTGACAGAGGAGGAGAAGAAACAGTATTTGGAGCTTCTTCACGTTATTTTGCAAGATATTGACGATGATATGATCGCTACTCAGAAAAATTGCCTAAGTCTGCATTACCTGCTTGCTTATCAATTAAAATACCAAAAGGATTGCCGGGATGAAATAACGTTTGATGGCGGTTTGGTTTGTTTTCATGGACAGCGGTTAACGCATATGGCAAGACGACGTTTTTTGACATTAGACTTTGTAGATATTAAGGATAATGTACTGGAAATTACCGGTCAGGCAGATTTTTGGATATATGAGGATGATTATAAAATTTTGTTTGAGGATCAAAATGGAACAGAGTATTATCCGACATATTATCCACTACCATTTCGAACAAGACATGGTTTGTTAGGCGATTATGGTGACGTTAGAGGATATCACGTATCCATACCGTTAGCCGGAGTCAGAAGGCTTCGTGCCGTATTTGAATACAAAAACGGTGAAAGATGTTATATGATGATCGGTTATGGTAAGTTTTGCCAATTAACGCATGCGATGGATTCTTCGTATGGTTTATACGATCGCCATATCCTGCGTGCCAAGGGAAAGACCATATATGTTCAGAAAAAAACAAGAAAACGCTATCGTAAATGTGAGCGCAGATATTGTTTGGAACTGGTAAAAAAAGGATATTTTAAAGAATACTTTTATCGTTATGCGACAAGAGTATTTCGTAAAATCCACAGCAATAAAAAGATTTGGTTGTTGTCAGATCGAATCAATTTGGCACGAGACAACGGGGAAGCACTGTTTCAATACCTGAACCGGATTGACACCGGAAATGTTGATGTTTATTTTGATATTTCCAAGAAATGCAGTGATTATGAACGCATGAAACAGATAGGAAAGGTAGTGCCACATGGTTCATTTCGATATTGCATGTATTTTTTGTCAGCGGATAAGATCATATCTGCACATATTGATGAGTATGTGATCAATGCCTTTGGTGTGAAGAGAGATTACTTGAAAAACCTCTTCCGATTTGATTTTGTATTCTTACAGCATGGACTGACGAAGGATGATCTGTCCGGGTGGGTGAACCGTTTTAACAAGAACATCAGCCTATTTGTGACGGCAGCGAAACCAGAGTATCAATCCATTGTGGATGGCAATTATTTTTATACAGACAAGGAAGTTAAGTTGACCGGTTTTCCAAGGTTTGACAATCTTGTGGCTGATAAAACAAAGAAGCAGATCATCATACTGCCAACCTGGAGAAAGCAGCTTGCGAACTCTATTGATCAAAAAACAGGGCAGCGCATTTACAACGATACATTTAAGAACTCTGCCTTCTTTAAGTTTTATGATCGGTTGATTCAAGACGAACGTCTGCTTGACTGTATGCGTGAACATGGATACACAGGTAAATTCTGTCTGCATGTAAATCATATGGAGCAGATTGGCGATTATCATGGCAATGATGTGATTCAGATTCATGAAGGTGCATTGAACTATCAAAAAGAATTTGTGGAGAATGCATTAATGATCACAGACTATTCAAGCGTGGCATTTGATTTTGCTTATATGAAGAAAAGTCTGGTGTATGCGCAGTTTGACCGCGAAGCCTTCTTTGAGGGACAAACATACGATGAAGGCTATTTCAATTATGAAACGGATGGTTTTGGTCCGGTATGCTATGATTATGAGACGACTGTGCAGTCGATCATTGATGCGATCAAACGTGATTGTGAAATGTCGGAAGAGTATAAGAAGAGAGTAGACAACTTCTATTACAAGACAGATACAGATAATTGCAAACGAGTATATGAGGCAATTTTAGCGATTGATCAGAATAAAGAAGCGTAAAAAGGGCATCTTATACTATTTGATAAAATAGAGATATGACGCATAAAGTGCGCAGCAGCAACAGTTTGATCAATATAGAAGAAAGCGAGAAAGCGAGGAAAAGAGGATCGCACGAATGAAGTGGATAAAAATACTATTTATTGGATGTTTTGTGGCGTTTATCGGGTTCACAGGGCTTAAGACGATAGCAGGCAAAGAGGCGAAAAGTCTGACAGAGGGCAGGAGTTTGACTCAATTTCCGGATCTGGATTATTCGGAAATGACGAAAGATTCATATCTTTCTGAGGTTGAGAATGCGTTTTCAGATCAGCTCAGCAGTCGCGAGAATAAAATCCGCCAATATTATGATCTGACAGTAAATAAGCTTCATATGAAGTATGCCGGTTCAGTTTCTATTGGAAAAGACAATCAATTATTTGAACAACCGCAAGTGATCAATGACTATGCGGCATTTGACCGCGAAGTAAAGAAAATCGCTAAGGTTGTGAATAGAGAAGCTGCCAAGATCACAAAAAATGGCGCAAAGTTTCTTTTTATCAATTATCCACGTAAAGATGTAGGTGCTAAACAGTATCTGCCAAGTTATTATCCGGATTCTACGAAAGATTATCAACGATATATTCGTATACTTCGGCAAGAATTGTCGGACGATGTGATATTCATCGATGCAAATGAGCTGTTTCAAAAATATGATGGAGATGGATTACTGTATTACAAGACAGATCATCATGTAAATGCAAATGGTTCGCAGCTTGTTTATGATGAAGTCATGAAATATGTGAAACAGCAGTTCCCGGCAACCCAGACAAAGTCATTGTCAGACTATCGAATCAAGCAAAAGGTAGTTGCCGGATCCTTTAACCGTAAGATTGGATATGTAGTGTCAGCCGGTAAAGAAGAGATTACTCTTCGACCAAAATGGAAACTAAAATATAAACGGCTAAACAGTAAGGCGCCGCTTTTTGGCAAAGGAGACACTTATGCCAGTGCGTTTATGGGTGGTGATTATGCGTATACTGATATTACGACACCTCAGAAGGATGCCGCTAAGATCATGATCAGCGGAAGTTCCTATACGAATGCATTGGAAGCGATGATCATTCCAAGCTGCAGAGAGATGATATCGTACGATTATCGCTATAATACGAAGTCCGGTACTTTGGCACAAGAAGCAGCAAGGCAATCTCCGGATTACGTGATCTATATACCAAATCAATCAGATGCTCATTTTTCCTATGAGACATTTCGTCAACATTTGGGATTAAGCAATAAGGCAGGAAAGGAATAGTATGGTTTTTAGTAGTGCTGTGTTCGTTTTTGGATTTATGCCGCTGTTGTTATTTTTATATTTTTTGGCGGAACCCAAATACCGTAATTATATATTATTGATATTTAGTCTGATCTTTTATGGCTGGGGCGGAGTTAATTATTTGCTGCTTATGTTAGCAGTGGTTATGTCGGATTATGTATTTGCAATTGCGATCGCGCAGATCAAGACACAGAAAATACGTAAGCTGTTTGTCGTGTTTTCAGTGGTCGTAAATCTGGGGGTGCTCGGTTATTACAAATACACGAATTTCTTTATTGAAAACATCAATCATTTCATCAAAAATGATATTAAAATTGCGACAATCGTATTGCCGATCGGTATATCGTTCTTTACGTTTCAGGCGATGAGTTATGTCATTGATGTATATCGTGGTGATGTTGCAGCACAGAAAAATCCGTTTTACGTTATGTTGTATGTATCGCTGTTTCCGCAGCTTGTAGCAGGTCCGATCGTCCGCTACAAAACCGTAGAAAATGAAATTGCACATCGACAGATACATATGGAGGATGTTGCAGACGGACTGGAACGGTTTATACTTGGTTTTGCAAAGAAGATCATTATTGCAAATAATGTAGGGGCATTGGCAGATAAAATTTTTGAAATGAATAGTATTGATATGCCGCTTGCCTGGCTTGGAGCAATTGCCTATACGCTGCAGATTTACTTTGATTTTTCGGCGTATTCGGATATGGCGATCGGTCTGGGACGTGTCTTTGGGTTTCATTTTGAGGAAAACTTTAACTTCCCATATATCGCAAAATCGGTTGGTGACTTTTGGCGGCGCTGGCATATTTCATTAACTACGTGGTTCCGTGACTATGTATATATTCCGCTCGGTGGTAACCGCAAGGGGATGCCTCGGATGTATGTGAACATGTTCATTATATGGACACTTACCGGCATATGGCATGGCGCAGAGTGGAACTTTATTTTGTGGGGAATGTATTATTTTGTGTTTCAGGCGATTGAAAAGTTATTCCTTGGAAAATGGCTTGCGAAGATACCGCGTGTATTCCAGCATATATATACCATGTTTGTTGTGACACTTGGCTGGGTATTGTTCCGTTGCGATTCTGGATTATCTCAGTGTGTGACTTGGTTTAAGGCATTGTTCTCAGGTAATGTTACGAGCGAGGGAATGTCATTGCTGTATATGTATGCAGTACAGTATGGTGTTTATCTTGTACTTGGTGTGATTCTTTCCATGCCGATATATCGTGTTCTGAAGGCAGCAGTCTACAAGCGGATACAAAAGAACCGCATCTGCAAATGGGCATGTGCTGCAGCAGGATATGCGGTACTGTTAGCGCTGTTTTATGTTAGTGTATTGTATTTGGTCAATTCCACGTACAATCCGTTTATTTACTTTAGATTCTAGGAGGTCTGAGATGAAACTGATCGACAAGACAACGATAAAATTTATTTTGGTTGGAATAGTGAATACACTTGTTGGTACCGGTGTTATGTTTTTGATGTATAATTTACTGCATGCAAGTTATTGGATCTCATCAGCATCGAATTACATCATTGGTAGTATTGTGAGTTACGTTCTGAACAAGTATTTTACATTTCAGAATAATGAGAAATCATTTGCGATGATCATTAAGTTTGTTATCAATATTTCCATCTGTTATCTGGCAGCATATGGCGTTGCCAAGCCGCTGGTGCGCATGGTATTAAGCGGTGCATCTAAAAGCATACAGGAAAATCTGGCAATGCTTGTTGGTATGGGATTGTTTGTTGTATTGAACTATTTTGGTCAGCGTTTTATCGTATTTAAGAAGGATGAGGCTTAATAGAGGTTTTGAAACTGTCATAAGTTTGCAGATTAAGAAAGGGCTAGAGGTATAGGATGAGTTTATTATCAATTATAATACCGGCATACAATGAAGGTGCATTGATCCAAAATACGGCTTCGGTTGTCGCAGATATCATGGAAAAACACAGTATAGATTATGAAATCGTATTTGTGAATGACGGATCAAAAGATGCGACATGGGATGAAATTCAAAAGGCACACCGGAATAATGAGAAAGTATGCGGAGTATGTTTCTCAAGGAACTTTGGAAAAGAAGGCGCAGTATTTGCCGGTTTGGAATATGCGAAAGGAGACTGCTGTGTCGTTATGGACTGTGATCTGCAGCATCCACCGGAGACGATCATAGAGATGTATCATCTGTGGGAGCGTGGATATGAGGTCATTGAGGGTGTCAAAGCAGATCGTGGTAAGGAAAGCTTTATACATAAAATATTTGTTAAAATGTTTTATGGCATGATGAGTGAGTCCACAGGAATTGATATGTCCAGAGCCTCTGATTTCAAATTGCTTGATCGCAAGGCGGTAGATGCCTTTATTGCACTGCCGGAGAGACATGTTTTTTTCAGAGCATTGTCATCCTGGGTGGGATTTAAGACAACGAGTGTAGAATTTAATGTACAGGAGCGTGCTCAGGGAGAGTCAAAGTGGTCCTTTGCATCCCTGTTTCGTTATGCCATCAATAATGTCACATCGTTTTCAACGGCACCAATGCAGATTGTTATGGGATGTGGAATTGTTGTGTTTATATTCTCTCTTATTTTTTCAATATATTCTATCGTGAAATGGTTTATGGGATACTCTTTGGAGGGATTCACAACGGTTATTATTTTGCTGTTATTTATTGGAAGTGTATTGATGTTTGGCCTTGGAATTATAGGATATTATATAGCTAAAATATATGAAGAGGTTAAGCATAGACCACGTTATATTGTTAGAGAAACAACTGAGGATCATTAAGAATGATCCTCAGCGAATAGAATGGCGATCACGTCTGCTTAGCGGATAAAATTGCGATCGCGCCATAATGTAAAGGTTACACTGTCGACAAGACAGTGTTTCTTTTTGTTATAAACGATAACGTGCATTCCGCCGGCAGGAGAAGTCAGCTCCTGATTGTTCATTTTAATGCTGCAGTCAGCATCGATAGTATTGTACTTTCCCTGACTGAGCAATGAGAACTGTTTAGCGTCAATCGTGCAGTTATAAGAGAGCTTTTCCGTTCCGGTATTTGAGTATAGCGCTTTGCCATCATCAATTACGGCAAGGAATGACTGACGAAATGTCGGTGTTTTTGATATGCCGCATTTTTTGAGTATTTTTTTATCTGTGCGATTAAGAAACTGTGAACCATCATCGTGTACAGACAAAAATGCAGTGTATCCTTTTTTACGGATTGCCCGCAGGTATTCGGTAAAGTCAGAGCATTTCGTGAAACGTCTTTCTGTATTTTTATAGATAAGATCAAAGCGTTCCTGCTTCACTGCTTTGACCGAATCTAATTTATAATGTTCCGCAAAAACCCGATTAGTCCAAAAAGTCGGGAATTCTGACAGATCGCATAACATATATTGTGCAGAGTACTTGGTTGCCGGTTCTGGAGTGATGTATGGAACAACAACCTGTTTCGCACCTTTGGCAACCTGAGTTTCTACATAATTGACGCGGTCAGTGGCTGATTTATAACTGGTTACGACATCATAGGCACCGTTTACACCTTGATAGAATGTAAATAGCAGCAATACTGTCATACCGGCACTGCGGGCAAAATGCAGCTCTTTGCGGTCGTAAGCCGTGCCTGCAAGTCCGATGGAGCATGCAATTACCAACAATATTGTCACACCGAATGTAACACGGTCAGTTTGACGTCCCGGAGAAAGGATCAGTGCATATTCACAGGCAAATGCAGCTAATCCGAAGAGAATCTCAGAGTAAATAAGCTCTTTTGCTTTCTTTTGATAAATATGCAGTATGATAAAGAAAGCAAGTAACAAGATGAGAACGATCTGTTTTGTAAATAAAAACTTTGTTGCGTTAGCAAATCGCTCCGCAATGATCAATAAAGGGTTTCGGTCATCGACAACACTCATCGCATATTGCGGGTCATTCATTCGAACGGAATGACCGGGCGAAAAGATTAATAATGCATAACCAATCAGCGTACCGATCAGACCTTCAAACATCCATGCTTTTAATTTGGTCTTGGTAAAAAGAGCATAGACAATCCATCCAAGCATGATCATGATCAATGCACCGGAAGTGTTTTCACTGCTCCAACCGGCAACAACGGCTAATAGTATAAGCGGGATCTGTTGATACCAATGTTGACATGTGTTTTGACCATGAATAAAATACAGGCTGTACGGTAATAGCAAAGTGATGATCCAGACAGCCCCCCACATATAGTTGCATGTACCGACAAGCCATAGACATGTCTGTCCGATCACATCAACAAAAAGCCAAATGCTGCAGGGAATAAATAAGTAAGTCAGTGCGGAAATGTTTTTGGAAACTCGTGTATGTTTTGTTCCGTTAGCATGCAGATAAATGCAGTACGTAAGCCACAAAAACATTCCTGTATTTATAACGTCAAATAGTATTTTGTTTTGAGAGAGAAATACGCGTGCCAAAAAATGAGCGACAGAGCGTCCGTTCATATTCATGTATTGCATATATTCCTTGTGAAGCATATCAAGCAGAGATTTGCCACCCATATAAGTATAGTCATCAGCAACGTACGGGGTGAAAAGGTTAAAGCCCAAAAATACGAGCCCTGTTATAATAAACAGTATAATAAATGAATGATCCAGCAGGAAAATCGACAGTTGCTGCCACTTTTTTTTCATAATCGTTATCTCCTTAGCAATATTAATTATGCGTTATGCGCAGAAAGCGTGCGCAAATATATGATTAAATATGAATACACACTTCGATAATGGTAGCAGAATGCAAATATTATGTCAAATATAGATAGAGATTACGTCGGCGTTCATTCAAATATCATAATAGGCGTATCGTTGAAAAAAAGGGATGAATATGTTAACATGATACGCAGATTATATGAGGACACGATCATTATAAAAATGCAGAGAACTTAATAAGTGTTATAAAAGAATGGAGAACGCGATGCATCATGTAGAGAAACTATGTAATATTTTATATGTGTTATTATTTGGAATCCTGTTAATTGTAGTAATGGGGTCTATGTTTACGTGGTCTTTTCGCATGGTATGGATCCTTCCAATATTTGTAGCATTGTTTATTATATACATTACGAAAAAGAAGAGAATATTGAAAGAAGAATGGTGTTCGGTGCTTTGGTATATTGTATATGGGGCGTGTTTGGTGTTTTTGATCGCGTTTTCCTTTTTGTGTGAAGTGGCACCATCTTGGGATTGGGGGCAGGTGCTGGAATCGGCATCAGAGTATGTGTTGAAAGGGACGTTAGATGCAAAAGAATATTATGCACGTTATACCAATAATCAACTTTGCCTGATTTGTATGGTAACGTTATTTCAATGGATTCGTTTTGCTCTGCCGGATGCCAACTTTGTTGATTTTCAAGAAATATCCATTGTGATCAGTTGTATATTTGTATGGCTATCGATCGGGATGATCTATCTGATAGCTAAGAAAGTGTGGGGAAAACGCAGAGCGTGCATCGCAGGAATGCTGGCGGCCGGCTGCCTGCCGTTATATATGTACGCACAGTTTTTATATACAGATACGCCGGGGATGTTGTTACTGACGATACAGTTATATCTGGGAATCTGTATTTATAAAAGTCATCGTTTTTATCGGAAACTATGGCTAGGCATCTTACTTGGTATTGTGGCAGGGGTTACCTATCATATCAAAGTTATTCCGTTTATTGTTTTTTTAGCCATAGTGATCGCATTATTTTTACAGAAAGAGCGCTGGTATCAGAAATGTATACTGTTATTAATGATGAGCCTGACGTTGGGTGGCGTGATTCAATGCATTGGAGTGTATTCAGATCAATATGCAGAGGGCTGTTTTGGAATTACAGATGCAATAAAAGATGAGTGGGAGTACCCATTGACGCACTGGATCATGATGGGATTAAACGAAAAAAGCGATGGTGGCTATATGCAGGAAGATGTTGCATATACGGCGACCTTTGAGACAAAAAAAGAACGCACGGAGGAAAATATTCGCGTTATACTTGCAAGACTTCGCTGTTTTGGTGCAGCTGATTACATACATTTTATCTTTTTCGATAAAATGCCTCGCACCTGGGGGGACAGCTGTTTTGCAGGGGATGACTATTTGTTCCGTATGCCGTATTTGCCGGAGTGTCCTTTGGTACAGATTATGAAATGGAATGGAACGTCACACTCGTATTGCCTGATCTATACATGGACCTATTATGTGATCTTGTTTTTTGGTATTGTATTGTCAGGGTTATTGGCATTGGGACACCGGGGCAGGCAGGATCCGATGATGATCGGCAGGATCGCGATGATCGGTATTGCCTTGTTTCAGATATTGTGGGAATGTAACAGCCGCTATGTGATCACATTTTTGCCGATGATGATATTAATGGCACTTGATGGCTATTTTACTTGTAAACAACGCCTCACACAGGCAGATTGACTTGACAGGTGAAATATGATACCCTCAAACTGGGCGTTTGCCCTAAGAAGTTAATGGAGGACTACTACTATTATGAAGATAGGAATTATTTCGATCAATGCGCATACAAAAGTATTGAATTTTGCGTCACCGCTGCATTCTTATGCATTTCAGCAGTTTTTGAAAATGCATGGATATGACAGTGTGATCATTGATTATAAACCAAACTATTATGGACAATATAATCCGAGACACCCACTGTTTTACCAGTTGTCTCATCCGATGAAAAATAAAAAGAAACAGCGTGCAGCATTGAAAAAATGGCTTAAGCTGTTTATTCCGCGTCAGATCCGTTTTGATAAATTTCAGCGTTTTATCGACAAGTATTATATTACAACGGACGAGTGCTATAATGAGAATACACTCGATACAAACGATCTGGGACTGGACTGTTATATCTGTGCGACAGATGTTATTTGGAAATGTAATAAGAAAGCCGGATTTGACAGAGGATTTTTCTTAGCCTGCGATTCGATGAAAGGCAAATACAAGATCGCATATGCGGCTAGCCGTGGTCCGGTAGTAGAGCTGGAAGAGGACAAGCGTAAAACCTTTATTGAGTACATTTCACAGTTTCAAAACATATCGATCCGCGAGAAAAGTTTTGGGGAGTATATTAAGCGGATTTCCGGTATCGAGACAACGCATGTGTTAGATCCGGTATTGCTTCATGACAAGAGCTTTTATGAGCCGATCATTCAGCGGCCAAAGAGAAAGAAAGGCTATGTACTGCTCTATGTTGTTATGGAAAGTGCGATCCCATTGATCGAGCTTGCGGTCGATTTTGCCAAAGAGCATGATCTGGAAGTGATCGAACTTAGCGAGAATCTGGCAGATGCCAAAATTCCGGCAGGAACACGGCATAAAGTAGTTTATGATATTGGTATCGAGGAGTGGCTTGGTTATATGGATGAAGCAGAGTATATTTTCACCAATTCTTTCCATGCAACCTGTTTCTCCATCTTATTCCACAAGCAGTTTTTTGTCGGAAAGCGTAACGGCGACAAAATTTTGTCTGTCATGGAAATGTTTGGACTTTCGGATCGTCGTATTGAAGACTGTTTTGATGGACATAAGTGCATTGCCGACAATATTGATTTTGCGCCGGTGGAAGAGCTGCGCAAAGGCTATGTAGAGAGTTCTACGAAGTTTATTTTGGATGCACTGAAGCAGGCAGAACAGAGTCTGGAGGGATAATATGTGGATTGCAGACCGTTGGAAAGATTATGAAGTTATTGATACTTCAAATGGAGAGAAGCTGGAGCGCTGGGGTGATTATATTTTAGTGCGTCCGGATCCACAGGTTATTTGGAATACGCCACATAAAGAGCCGCGTTGGAAGCAAAAGAATGGACATTATCATCGCAGCAATCGTGGCGGCGGTGAATGGGAGTTCTTTGATCTCCCGAAGACATGGAAGATCCATTATGGAGAACTTGCGTTTCATTTGCAGCCATTTCAGTTTAAGCACACGGGGCTTTTTCCGGAGCAGGCAGTGAACTGGGATTGGTTTGGTGACAAGATCCGTCAGGCCAACAGACCGATCAAGGTATTAAATTTATTTGCTTATACAGGTGGAGCAACGCTTGCAGCAGCGGCAGCAGGAGCTTCTGTGACACATGTGGATGCGTCCAAAGGAATGGTCGCTTGGGCTAAGGACAACGCAGCACTGTCCGGTTTATCGGACAAGCCGATCCGCTGGCTGGTAGATGACTGCGTGAAATTTGTGGAGCGTGAGATCCGCCGTGGCAATCATTACGATGGAATTATTATGGATCCGCCTTCTTATGGAAGAGGGCCTAAGGGCGAGATATGGAAGATCGAAGAAAAGATTTTTCCATTTGTGGAATTGTGTACAAAAGTGTTAAGTAAGGATCCGTTGTTTTTCCTGATCAATTCCTATACGACCGGATTACAGCCGGCGGTATTGTCTTATATGATGAATACTGCGCTGGTACCAAAGTTTGGTGGTCATGTGGATGCACAGGAGATCGGATTGCCGGTAAGCAGCAATGGGCTGGTATTGCCGTGTGGTGCTTCCGGACGTTGGGAGAGGAGTAAGTCCTAATGAAGGGCGATAAGCGCAGAATCAAGAAAATAGTCACAGGCCTTGTGATCTTGGTACTGCTTGGGATCACGTTATCCGGTGTGCGGATCCGTTCGGTTGGTCAGTACAAACAAGAGCAGAAGCAGTTAGCAAATGATCTGTTTGCTACGCCGGATAAGACGCAGACAGACAACGGCACTGTATCAGAGACGGAGCCACCGGACGAGGTCGGTGCATCTGAGGCACCGGGAAGAACGTCAACGTCAGAACCGGGGAAACAGACGACAAAGCCTAAAACGGTGAAGGAATCGCCGCAACGTACGCCGGGGACGGATAACACCGCTTCGCCACAGCCTTCTGCGAAACAAAAACCGTCTGTAAAGAGGACGACAAAGCCGTTGAAGGCACGGAAAGCGACCGGGAAGCCGTCGACCAAAACGAAGCGGTCATCGTCGGTACCCAAAGCAACGAAGAAGCCATCCGCTGCGCAGAAAGCGACAGCAAAACCTGCAGCACTTACCTGTACGATAACGATCCGCTGTGACAGTTTACGGAAGCATTGGGATTCGTTATCGGATAAAGTAAAGGCCAAGATGCCGGAGAACGGTCTGTTTCTTAAGAAGACAACGGTAAATATCACGGCATCCGATACGGTATATTCGATCTTACAGAAGGTGTGCAAGGCGAAAAATATTGCGCTTGATGCAGAGTATAGTACGATGTTTTCGACAGAGTATATTCGGGGCATCGGATATTTATATGAAAAGGAAGCCGGCGATATGAGTGGCTGGCTGTACCGGGTAAATGGCAAGCTGCCTAATTATGGGGCTTCCAATTATTCAGTCAAAGCTGGAGATCATATCGAATGGCTGTATACTTGTACCGGAAAGGTCGAGTAGGAAATAGGGAAGAGAATGTAGTAAGGAGGAAGAATGCAAAGGTCAGCGTTTGAATCATTTCATCCGTGGGTGATATTTGGATATTTGGCAGCAGTACTTGCTGTGACAATGTCTACAATGCATCCTGTAATGATCGTGACGTCCTTTGTGATCTCCTTAGTATATTCTCTTTTTTTGTGCGGGCGCGTCGTGTGGAAGAGAAGTGTAATGACCGGACTGGGTGTGGCAGTGTTTACTATGGGAATCCTGCCGCTATTTCGACATAACGGTGCAACGCCATTGTTTTACATCAACGACATGGCAGTGACTCGGGAAAACATTTTCTTTGGCGGAATGATGACATTGCTGTTGCTGGCGGTACTACAATGGTTTTATGTATGGAATGAACTCTTTGGGGCAGAGAAGATCATGTATCTGATCGGGCGTTTTTTCCCAGCTGTTTCACTGGTGATCACGATGACACTTCGATATCTGCCGTTATTGGAGCGCAGAATGGATCAGATTCGTGCCGGGGAACGCGGGATGGGATCCGGGAGCAGTGTGCTTCGGCGGCTCTCGGTGCTTTTGTCGTGGTCGTTAGAGGATTCGATAGAGACATCGACAGCGATGGAAACGAGAGGCTATGGGATCGGCAGGAGATCTTCGTTTCATTTGTTTCACTTTCGGAAGCGGGATGCAGTCATGCTCGTGGTTTTTACAGGTCTTACGGCTGTTATTATCGGCCAGTTTCTTCGTCAGAAAGCATCCTGCCGGTATTATCCGGTGATCCGATATGCACCGCTTGGTCAGATGTATTTGCTGCTGGCTGGTTTTGGATTGCTGGCAATGCTGCCACTTGTATATGATGTGTGGCAGTGGATGGTTCGTTCTTTGGAGGAGCGAAAGCAGGGGAATACGGATGCTCACATAGCGATGGCGCAGTATTTAGAGCAGACCTATGGTGTTCCTTATCATGAACGAAAAGCAAGGAAAACGAGAGAAGGTGAGATGTGATGGCAGTTATGGAGTTTGCAAATGTGTCGTTTCGATATCCGACAAGTAAAGAACAGGTACTTAAGGAGGTATCTTTTCAGGTGCAAAAGGGCGAATTTATTGTTCTTTGCGGGGCATCCGGCAGCGGTAAGACGACCTTGTTAAAACATATGATCAAAAGCCAAATACCGATAGGGATTGGGAGCGGATCGATGTATTTTGCGGGGGCTGATATTGAAACGATGGATGACCGGGTCGCGGCATCGCAGATCGCCTATGTCGGCCAGGATCCGGAACACAATATGGTGACAGATTATATATGGCAGGAACTTGCTTTCGGATTGGAGAGTCTGGGGATGAGTGTTCCACAGATGCGGAGACGGACTGCGGAGATGGCGGAATATTTCGGGTTAGAATCGCTATTTCGGAAGCGTACGGCAGCCTTGTCGGGTGGACAGAAGCAGTTGGTGCAGTTAGCGGCAGCAATGGTCGTACAGCCGAAGCTGTTAGTGTTAGATGAGCCGACCTCACAGCTTGATCCCATGGAAGCAGGACGTTTTTTGGATACATTAGCCAAGCTGCATGAAGAATTTGGGGTGACCATATTTTTATCGGAACAGCGGTTAGACGGTGTTTTGCCGATAGCGGACCGCATTTTCGTGATGGAGGACGGTACAGTGACAGATACCACACCACGTAGAGTAGGGCATTTGCTGAAAGAACGTCATGATCCGGTTTATGCAGCGTTGCCAACAGCGGCTAAAACAGCACTATGTTGTGGGGAGTCCGGGGACTTGCCGCTTACTGTGCGGGAGGGAAAAGTATGGCTGCGAGACTATTTGAAAGCACATTCCGAAGTAAGCTTGGAGACAATTGTAGAAAGAATAACAAAAATGGCACCGGAAATATCTGTTTCGGAGTATTTCGGTAACGCGGACATCGAGAAGCAGGATATACAACGGGAAGACAGAACGACGATCCTTCATGCAAGTCAGGTATCATATGGATATGAAAAGGGAAAACCGGTTCTCCGTGACTTTGACTGGAAGCTGCCAAGGGGCAGTATCTATTGCATTATGGGCAGCAACGGCTCCGGCAAGAGCACAGCACTCAAAGTGATGGCCGGCATATATAAGCCACAGCGGGGCAGGGTGATCACAAAGGCGAAATGTACGTATCTGCCGCAAAATCCAAAAGCAGTCTTTTCGGAGACAACGGTAGAAGAGGAACTGACAGAGTTTTTGTACCGCAGAGGTAGCAGAGAAGCAGAAGTTATCGAGACTGTAGAGCAAATGTTACGTTTTGTGGAACTTTGTGAGGTGCGGCAGAGACATCCTTATGATTTGAGTGGTGGTCAAATGCAGAGGCTTGCGGTTGCGAAGGCACTGCTTACCAAACCGGAGATCTTATTACTGGATGAGCCGACGAAGGGATTGGATGCTGCCTTAAAGGAGAAATTGGGGCAGTATATTCAAAAAATTGTGGCAACCGGAGTGACAGTCGTGATCGTGTCGCATGATGTAGAATTTTGTGCAGATTATGCTACAGACTGTGCTTTATTATTTGATGGGAACTTGATCGGAGCGGATGCTGCCAACAGTTTTTTTGCGGACAATTATTTTTATACGCCTGCCGTACAGCGGTTGTTTGCAAACGAAAAGGAGGATGCGTGATGCGAAAGGCACGGGATGTTTCGTATCGGAGAAAATTTGACCTCAAGCAGGTGGAAAAAGCGCAGAATAAGCGGCAATGGATTTTGCTCGGTGTAGTGCTCAGCTTGCTGGCGTGTCTGGCTGTTGCAGGGACTACTGCTGTAGTAACAAAGCATTATATGCTGCTTAGTGCTGTCGTCTTGGTCGGCGGTCTGCTGCCAATGTTTTTTGTCTTTGAATACAGAAGACCGCAGGCAAGAGAGATCGTGACGCTTGCCATTATGACGGCACTCTGCGTCGGTGTCAACGAGCTGTGCAATCATACGATCCCACTCCATGCCGGAACGGCATTTGTCATTTTGACGGGAACGTGTTTAGGCCCGGAGGCTGGCTTTATGGTTGGTGCTTTAAGCAGACTGCTGTGCAACTTTTTTGACGGACAGGGGCCTTGGACCCCGTGGCAGATGTTGACGTGGGGATTGCTCGGGATCTGTTTTGGCGTTATTTATTCGCGGGGAAAACGCTTTCATAACTCGGTGCGCTTTGTGATAGGATTGGCAGTTATGGCATTTATCACAGTGTTTGTTGTATACGGTGGCATTATGAATTTTGCAGCGTGGTTAATGGATCATGCAATGAGTCCGCAAAACAGTGCACTCACGAAGGAAGAATTGCTAATGGTCTATGCAGCGGGCGTTCCGTATGATCTTACCCACGCCGGAACAACGGCTCTTTGCATTTTGCTGTTTGGTCATACCGTGATCGAAAAACTGCAGCGCATACAGATAAAATATGGGATATACAAAAGAACACCATGGCGTTGACAAACTATAGAATGGGGTGTTATCCTAGGAAAGATCGGTGGTGCGCAGATGCAGTCGCACTGCATGGATCAATGAAAAGATAAGATAATATTAGTAACTACTCGGGTTTTTGCGAAAAATTAATAGGGAAGGCGGTGTGAGTCCGCCACAGCCCCCGCTGCCGTATTAGGGGATGGCTGCAACAATATACCACTGGCATGATGCTGGGAAGGGGTTGCAGACAGGAGATCCTTAAGTCGGAAGACCTGCCCGGTAGGGTGAGATATGACCTTTCGGAGGGAGAGGGAGTGTTTTGACGAAATAATTTGCAAGTTGCGATTTTGTCATCACAATTCCTGCGTTTTTTGCACAGGAGCAGTGTAATCCATAGGGAGATCTGTTCCTTTGAAAATGAGTTCGCAGGAATTTTCTTTGTTATCCTATCGCAAACAATCTGTCAAAATGAGACTGAGGTATGCCTTGGATCTGACAGAAATTTAGTACGCGATATGCGAGAAAGAAGGGGACAAATGAAACAGAAGAAATTAATCGCCCTTTTATTGTCGACAGCATTATTGCTTTCCGGCGTTAATGTACAGACAAGTAAGGCGGCAGACGAGCAGAAACAGCAGACAGTAGCAGTTACACTTCATATGGAGAGAGATGCAGATACTGTATTGGCTCCGGTAACTGTAACAATGACAGAAGACGATAAGAATAATGATTTTGGTATTGGTCTGGCAACAGGTCAGGCTGCAACGTATTCTCCACTTCGTGCTTTTGCAAAATATTTGGCAACGAAGAAAAAGGTTACCAATGATCAGATGAGCAAATATATCATTGCCAGCCCATCCAGCTACGGCGGACTGTGGGTAAGTGGTCTTTCTCTGAATGGTGATGGAATTGGTGCAGCAAGCACAGCAGGAACAGACAGTGAAGTATCTTGGATGTATTCCGTCAATAAGACAGCAGGTGCGGTATCTATGGATCAGTACAACTGCAAGGCTGGAGATAAGGTTGACATTTATGCAAGTTATTATCATATGACAGATCCGGTTACTTATGCAGGCATTCAGAGTGCATATACGGCATTTTCTTCCGATCAGTATACAACATCTTTTGATAAAGATTCTAAGGGATCGGTCACATTGACTTTGACCGAATATGGTGCAACATACGATGCAAATTATAATCCGATCCCATATACCAAGCCGGTAGCAGATGCTGAAGTGTATATTGCTAAAGCTCCACTTATCACGAAAACAACAAGCAGCAATACAGAAGTGACAGGTGCAACAAAACAGAATGCAGTGAAGACTCTTAAGACAGATGCGAATGGTAAAGTGACAGTTACATTTAACAATAAGGAATTCGGTGAGTATTATGTATCTGCGGCAAAATGGACAGAGGATGGTAAGCATAACCTGTTAGTACGTCCATTTACTACGATTGCCGTACATCAGATAAAAGGCGGCCCTGCCGTTGTTAAGGTGACGAAACCGGCTCAGGTGAAGTCTTTGAAAGCAAAGGTTGTTAAGAGCAAAAAGGCTAAGAAGAGCGTAAAATTAACTTGGAAAAAGGCATCCCGTGCAAAGGGCTATCAGGTATACGTTTCCAAGAAAAATAAGAAGCACTTCAAGAAGAGCGCTACCGTTAAGAAGACTAAGAAGACCTTGAAGTTAAAGAAAGGTACCTATTATGTAAAGGTACGTGCTTACAACAAGGTTGGTAAACAGGTTAAGACCGGTAAATTTAGTAAGATTGTTAAAGTAAAAGTAAAATAAAAATAACAATTGTAGGAGGAGTGTCTGTGCTGTTTTGCAATACCGCACAGGTATTTTCCTTGGTACAAGAAAGTAAATGAGGTTATCATGAGACGAACGATTTGTAAGATAATGGGCGCCGTAATGATAATGTCTCTTATATGGAGCGCACCGTCCGTGACTGCATCGGATCGTTCTGAGTCACAGAACATCACGTCGGTGCGTACTCCGATCAATGACAAAAAGGGCGGGACCGTTTGGACCCGTTCTTTTTCTGTTGATGGGACATTAACATATAATTCTACGCCGGTCATTACGGACGATGCTATTTATTTGGTGAGTGGAAACACATTATATGAACTTGATCTTGACGGAAATATAAAACGTCAGATGACACTTGCGGCAACAATGAACTCGGTGTGCTATATGTGCAGACAGGAAAATACTTTGTGGATCCCACTGTCTGGTGGAACGATGCAGTGTGTAGATATAAACACAATGCAGTCCTTGTGGGTCAGCGAAGCCTTTGGCGGACAGTCGCTTTCGTATGTTACTGTATATAACGGATATGTGTATGCCGGCACAGCGGAAGTATCCATAAACAGCACACAGGGAACCTTTTATTGTCTGGATGCACGTACCGGCAAATTGCAGTGGAAATACCGCAATGAGGAACAGCCGGGCGGCTATTACTGGGGTGGATCGGTTGTTATGGATGACAAGCTGTACTTTGCCGGGGACAATGGGATCCTGGTGGAACACGATCTTGTGGAAGACACTGTTTATCGGGAAATATCCATTACACAAAAAGGAAGGATACGAAGTGATCTTCAATATGTGGCAGCAGAGCATGCAATCTATGCGACATCCAATGCTGGGGAGATCTGCCGTTTCGATGGCAGTGAAGTGACAACATATACTATGTTTCCGCGGGCAAAAGCAGTCAATTGCACCAGTACGATGTCGATCGTCGATGACACGGCATATGTGGGCGCAATGGCTGATGGCATGGGATATTTGTGCGTATGGGATATGCAGACACATAGCATGCGCTATACTGTGAAGACCGGAAAAGCCTGTGAAGTAAAGGCAACGCCTCTTGTCAGTACAGCATATGAGGATGGAAATTATGTATATTATACCTGTAATAATCCGCCGGGTGGTGTGTACTTTATCAAAGACACCAAACAGGGGACGCCTGCGGTGCAGAAGACGCTGTATGAACCGGCAACAGCCAGACAGTATTGCATGTCGAGCATTGTGGCAGGGTCAAATGGTGTATTGTATTACAGCAATGATACCGGGACGCTTTTTGCGGTATCGGAGGTAGAACACAGCTCAGATATTGTACCATCGGCAAGTCCGGCCGTGACCAAAAGTCCGGCTGGCATGTCGAAACCATCAACTTCGGTAAAACCGATGGCATCAAAAACAAAACGGCCGAAAACACCGACAAAAGTGCGTCTCATCAAGAAAAAAAATGGCTGTAAAATAAGCTGGAAAAAGGGAAAACTTGCCACAAGAACTATCGTGTATGTAAAGGTAGGCAAGGGAAAATGGAAAAAATGTGCGAGCACGACTGGAAAATCATATCGTTATCGGAGCAAAAACAAGAAAAAAGTACAGTTTCGCTTGCGCAGTGCAAGGAAAAACGGTAAGAGATGGATTTACTCCGGATATACCAAAAAGTATCAATATCGCAGATGATACCACAGGTACCAAAGCAGGCACGAAAACTGACGACATTGCAGGCACGAAAACTGACGACATTGCAGGCACGAAAGCAGTTGACACCGCAGGTGCGAATAGCTTGCCTGTAGATGGACTTTGTGGTACTCTATAAAAGAATGGCTGAATCTGTCAATTTTGATAAAAACGGGGGGGTGTTCCATGGAACAGGATGTGACAATGTATCAGGGATTTGCGGATACGTATGACCGATTAATGGATGAAATTCCATATGATGCGTGGCATGCCTATATTTTGGAACTGCTTCGGGAAAATCAGATAGAGGATGGTATCGTAGTCGATCTGGCATGTGGCACCGGAGCCATGACAAGCCGGCTGGCGGCAGATGGTTATGACGTGATCGGCATTGATCTTTCCGCAGAAATGTTAGAAGCGGCCAGAGATAAATGTCCGGACAGTGTACTGCTGTTGCAGCAGGATATGTGCGAGTTAGACTTGTATGGCACAGCAAGAGCATTTGTGTGTGTCTGTGACGGTATGAATTATTTGACGGAGTTAGAAATGCTGCGTCAGACGTTTGAGAAAGTGTTTCTGTTTTTGGATCAGGATGGCGTGTTTCTCTTTGACATGAAGACGGCATATTTTTATGAGCATTGTCTGGGAGATCAGACGATCACGGATAATCGTGAGGATGTATCGCTGATCTGGGAAAATGCCTATGACAAAGAAACCGGGCTCAATGAATATTTGCTGACGATCTTTGCAATGGTGGATGAGGAGCGGCAATTATTTGAGCGTACGGAGGAGTATCATGTACAGCGGGCATATCCGTTACAAGACATAATGGAACTATTGCAGCAATGCGGCTTTCAGGCAGACGTATACGAGGCGTGTACGAAGGAGACACCGTCAGCAGAGACAGAGAGAGTATATTTTGTCGCGCATAAAAGGCCGGCATAAGGCAGGGCAGAACAGTGCCTTTTGCACAGTATAAAAGCATAGAATGTATGCGGACCTAGAAAGGAATGTAGAATTATTATGAATCAGGAAGATTATATTGTTAGAGCAATGGGAGCAGACAGACAGCTCCGCTTATTCGCAGTGACGAGCCGTAATCTGGTAGAACGTGCCAGAGAGATTCACAATACCAGTCCGGTGGCAACGGCTGCATTGGGTCGTCTGCTTACGGCGGGCAGTATGATGGGCAGTATGATGAAAGGCGATAAAGATGTATTGACACTGCAGATACAGTGCGGTGGTCCGATCGGGGGACTAACCGTGACGGCAGATGCACAGGCTAATGTCAAAGGCTATGTCAAGGAGCCAAACGTAATACTGCCGCCTAACGCCAAAGGAAAGTTGGATGTCGCCGGTGCAGTGGGACCGGGATTTTTGAATGTGATCCGTGATATTGGCATGAAAGAGCCATATAATGGACAAACACATTTGGTTTCCGGGGAAATTGCCGAAGATTTGACATATTATTATGCTACATCTGAACAGATACCATCTTCGGTAGGTTTGGGTGTACTTATGGACAAAGACAATCATGTCAAGCAGGCGGGAGGATTCATCATTCAAGTGATGCCTTTTGCAGAGGATACGGTGATCGATCGTTTAGAGGCAACTCTGAAAGAAATGCATTCCGTTACGCAGCTGCAAGAGCAGGGAATGAGTCCGGAAGATATGTTAGAGTATCTGATGGGAGATCTTGGCGTAGAGATCACAGACCGTGTGCCGACACAGTACCACTGTAATTGTTCCAAAGACCGTGTTTCCAAGGCGATTGCCAGCATTGGACGTAAGGATCTGGAGGAAATGATCACAGATGGAGAGCCAATAGAGGTAAATTGCAGTTTTTGCGGCTCTCATTACAAGTTTGATACCGAAGATTTGCAGAAATTATTACAACAGTGATGAGGAGTGTTTCAGCATGTCGAAGAAAAAATTGGGTGTATGCATAGCGGTCACGCTTTTGTGTACCATAGTATTCGCATTTATCATGACAGATAACAAAATATCGAGTGCAACAGCGATAGGCGAAGTGCGCGTAAATGGTTATCTGAACGTGCGCAAGGGGCCAAGCAAAAAGTACGGTTTTGTGAAGTCCGGTGGTGCGAAAGTGACGCTTGCAGATGGCAAACGTGTGACGATCATTGCCAAGAATGGTAAATGGTATCATGTTAAATTTAAGCTTGCCAGAAAAACGTTTAAGGGATATTTGCATTCCAGTTATGTAAAGGTACAGACGGGTAAGGTGCGCACTTCGATATGTGGTAAGGTTTTAGTATCTGGTCAGCAGCTGCACACGAAAGCGAATGAGAACTCCAGCATGACAAAAGTGGACGGCAATGTTGTCAAGATGGTAAAAGGGACATCCGTAAAGATCTTATCGGAAAAAATATATAATAACCAGAAATGGTATTATATCTCCTTTAAGCAGGGAAATGCCAAGTGTAAGGGTTATGTACAGTCGATCCATGTAAAAGTAGATTATAAAAAAGGAATGCCTGCCAAGATCACAACGAATGTCGTGCTCAATCTGATGGCGAAAGCAGGACGTGTTGCCCCTAAGAAAGTAAAAGGAAAAAAGATCCGTCTAACCAATAATATGCAGGTGACTGCTATCGGGGAGAAAGCAATTGGAGGATTTCGTTATTATAAGATTTCTGTGCGCAGTGGTTCTAGGACGGTGAAAGGTTATGTGCCGGAGAAGCATTTACTTTTCCAGATCGTGAAGACGGAAGTTCCGGGTGTTGTACCGAAAGTAACTGCCAAACCGACACCAAAACCGACGAAGAAGCCAAAGGCAACACGGAAACCTACAGAAACAACACAGACAGAGCATTTGTCCGTGTCAGATGCTCAGTTCAAGAAACAACTACAGAAGCAGGGCTTTCCAAGTACATATATTACACCGCTTATTGAATTGCACAAGCAATATCCTAAATGGGAATTCGAGGCCTTCAAGACCGGACTTGACTGGAATGCAGCCGTGGCAGCAGAATCCAAAGTAGGTTTAAACCTGTTAAGCAATAGCAAATCATACGACTGGAAATCGACAGCAGACGGAGCATATAACTGGAAGACCGATAAATTTGTCGTATTTGACGGATCAACGTGGGTAACGGCATCCGTTAAAGCTGTGAGATATTATATGGATCCGCGCAATTTCTTAGATGAGCGTGGTATCTTCCAGTTTGAATCGTTGAAGTACAGAAGTGATGTACAGACGCAAACCGGAGTAGAAAATGTTTTGCGGAATACGCCGATGTATAATACAAACTTTACGTACACAAACAACGCTGGAAAGAACGTTTCCATTAAATATTCCAAAGCATTTATGGAAGCAGCAGCGGCATCTAAGGTGAGTCCATATCATTTGGCATCCCGTGTGAAGCAGGAGGTTGTCATCAGCTCTACGATGATGTCCAGTTCTGTATCCGGTAATGTGGCTGGTTATAAAGGCATTTATAACTTCTACAACATTGGAGCCAACAGCGGTGCCAATGCTGTCAAGAACGGTTTGAAATGGGCCAGTACAGGTACGGATTACTCCAGACCGTGGAATAATCGATATCGTTCTATTTACGGCGGAGCCTGCTACATCGGAAAGCAGTATATCAATGTCGGTCAGAATACGTTGTATCTGCAGAAGTTTAATGTAACAGCGACGAAGAGGTACGATCATCAATATATGGCAAACATTGAGGCGCCTAATAATGAAGCGACAAAGACAGCGAATGCATATGGAAGCGATAAAGACAATACGCCAATTGTATTTTCAATACCGGTATACAATAACATGCCGGTGAGTGCCTGTGACATACCATCCGGTGGTAAGAATCCAAATAATTACCTTAAGAATCTGTATGTTCAGGGTCATGCTTTTTCGGCACCGTTTGCACTCGGAGATACCGGATCTAAGACGTATAAGACAACGGTAGCCAACAGAGTAAAATCCGTCAAAGTAGTGGCAAGTGCAGTGAGCACAGCAGCGACGGTAACGGGAACAGGCAGCAAGAGCCTATCGGTGGGCAAGAATACGATCATCGTTAAGGTTAAGTCAGCCAGTGGCTCGACACGTTCTTACAAAATTATTGTGACGAGAAAATCAGCGGCAAAGGGCGCAGTTAATACAGAAGCAGTTTCAAAGAAACAGACGAAATCCGGCAAAACGAAGAAGACGTCCAAGAAACCGCATGCAACCAAAAGACCGCAGGTAACCAAAGAGCCGCAAGCCTATGATGAAGATCTGTCGGATGCAGATTCGGGAGAATAGAATAATGTGTATCCTGCTACATCAGCAGCAGGATACCTATGAAAAGTTTGCAGACTGAGAAAGGAATGCAGTATTCATATGAAAAACCCCATACAGTACAAGCAAATAGTGGATCATGGGATAAGAGCAGCAGGGTATATCATCCTGTTGCTCCTTATTTGCGTTTGTGGCTGGGAAAGTCATGCGTCTGCGGATTGTGCAGATATAAAGATCACAACGAAACAGCAGGTTGTATCGAAGGGAGATACCGTGTATGTTATGGTCACTGTCACATCAACAACGGCAATGTCGGGATTTGAAGGATTTTTTATATACGATAATACGGTATTGCAATTTCAGACCGGGGGAAGTGTTGTGTATGGCAACGATGATGCGTTTCAGATATCCGATATTGACCGGTCATCCACTGCTACAAAACTTAAATATTCCATTAAATTTAAGGCGAGAAAGGCTGGGGATACGGAAATTGCATTGACGGGACCGTATCACGTTTTTGGAGAAAGTACGTCCACGAAGCTGTCGGCATCTTATAATTCGCTGGTGTTGGTCGTTAAGGATCGCGAGAAGGCGACTGCGAAGGAACCATCTGTCGCAAAGAAACCAGTGCAGTCTGCACGACCGAAGAAACCACGTGGTTCAAAAACACCGTCACGTTCTGCGAAATCGAAAGAAAATAATAAAACAAACGCTGCCAAAGGAAATAAAAAAACATCGACGATAAACGACAGGGCATTGCTCAAGTCGTTGGAGATCGAAGGCGTCACTTTATCTCCGGCATTTGCGGAACAGACTTCCGATTATACGGCAGTGATCCAAGAGGAGAAAGAATGGCTGAATGTCATATATGAGACGGAACAAAAGGGTCTTCAGGTGGAGATTACCGGAAATAAGAACTTGCAAAAAGGCAAGAATATGATTAAACTGATTGTTAAAAATGCAGATGGTGCACAGAGCGTTTATCAAGTGGAAGTGACGGTGCAGCCGGAACAGGAGACGATGGCTCCGGAGAGTGGGCAGAATGTGCCACCGGGGGATCAACTCGCCGGCAGCGCAACAGCAAAACCACAGGTGGATGCATCTGAGGAGGAAATGCGCATTGAAAAACAGCGCATGCAATATATTGTAGGAATTATGGCAGCGTTTTGTGGGCTATTGATCTTGGGGATCATTTCGCTGATCAGGCGGTATCGATCTCAAAATTTGAAATAAGAGCAGGAGGTTTAGAGAGTATGCGGAAACGTTATACGGCTAGTGCTGAGAAAGTATTAGAAAATGCGGGGAAAGAAGCAGTTTCCAGAGGAATGAGCTATGTAGGAACTGAACATTTACTATTAGCACTGATCAAAACAAAAGGTGTTGCGGCTGAGGTGCTGCGGGAAAATGCAGTTAATGCGGAAAGCCTAGAAGAAATGATACAGGAAATGGATAAGTCTGCGGCAGGTGTACTGACCAAGGAAAAGGGCGATTTTACACCACGTGTGCGCAAAGTGATCGAGCAGAGCGTGCAGGAGGCAGAGCACTTAGGAACGGAACTTGCAGGAACCGAGCATTTGCTGATCGCACTGTTAAAAGAAACGGAGTGTATTGCAGTCCGTTTGCTGGGAACGGTTGGGATCAACCTGCAGAAATTGTATATGGATTCGTTGATCGCAGCAGGACAGGATATGAATACTGCGAAAAATGAGTTTCTTATGCATAAAATGAATAAAAGTAAATCAACAACGCCGGTATTGGATCAGTATAGCAGAGATCTGACAGAATATGCCCGCAATGGAAAGCTGGATCCGGTCATTGGAAGGGACCGCGAAATTGATCGTTTGGTACAGATATTAAGCCGCCGAACGAAGAATAATCCATGTCTGATCGGCGATCCGGGTGTTGGTAAGACCGCCATCGTGGAAGGTTTGGCGTTAAAGATCGCAGAGGGCGAGATCCCGGAGATCATTCAGGGAAAACGTGTTTTAACGCTTGATCTGTCCGGCATGGTTGCAGGTTCGAAGTATCGTGGAGAGTTCGAAGAGAGAATTAAACGTGCACTCAAAGAGGTTACCGGTTCCGGTAATATATTATTATTTATTGATGAGATCCATACGATCATTGGTGCCGGTGGTGCAGAGGGTGCCATTGATGCCGCCAATATATTGAAGCCATCCTTGGCGCGTGGTGAGATCCAATTGATCGGAGCTACTACCAGAGAAGAATACCGCAAATATATCGAAAAGGATGCGGCGTTAGAGCGCAGGTTCCAGCCGGTAGAAGTCAATGAGCCGGATGAAGCAGGGGCTTTGGATATTTTGAAAGGACTCAGACCTTGTTATGAAGAGCATCATCAGGTACAGATCACGGACGGAGCACTGGTGGCAGCCGTTAAAATGACGGAGCGTTATGTCAATGACCGCTTTTTGCCGGATAAGGCGATCGATGTGATCGATGAAGCATCTGCCAGAGCCGGATTAAGTGTATATTTGCCAACACCGGAGTTAAGCAAGTTAGAGGCATCAAAACGTGAATTGGAACAACAGAAAGAAGATGCGATCATTGCAGAGGACTTTGCACTTGCCGGAGAGATCAAAAGACAGCAGAAAGAGTTGCAGCTAACGATCGATCAGATGCACGCGCAGGCAGATGCCAAACGCCAGAAAAATAAACTGGTCGTTACGGAAAATGAAGTGGCAGAAGTGATCGCTGACTGGACAAAGATTCCGGTACAGAAATTGCAGGAAGCAGAGACAGAGCGATTGAAACATTTGGAAGAAATACTGCATGAGAGAGTCGTTGGCCAGGAGGAAGCAGTAAAAGCGGTTGCCAAGGCAGTGCGCCGTGGACGCGTAGGAATGAAAGATCCGAATCGTCCGATCGGTTCTTTCCTGTTTTTGGGGCCAACCGGTGTCGGTAAGACAGAGCTTTCTAAGGCACTTGCAGAAGCAGTATTTGGACAGGACAATGAGATCATTCGCGTTGACATGTCAGAATATATGGAGAAACACAGTGTTTCTAAGATGATCGGTTCACCTCCGGGATATGTCGGATATGAGGATGGCGGACAGCTCAGTGAAAAAGTACGCAAGCGTCCATACTCGGTCGTATTGTTTGATGAGATCGAAAAGGCACATGGCGATGTGTTTAACATTTTGCTGCAGATATTGGAAGATGGTCATGTGACGGATGCACAGGGACGCAAAGTCAGCTTCAAAAATACGATCATCATTATGACATCTAATGCAGGAGCAGGACGTATTGTCTCACCAAAACATTTAGGCTTTGGTACAGGCGAGGACGAGAATGCCGATTATCAGAAGATGAAAGAAAGTGTTATGGAAGAGGTCAAGAGGATCTTCAAACCGGAATTTATCAACCGAATTGATGAGATTTTGGTATTCCATACTTTGACCAAAGAAAACATTGAGCAGATCGTTCGTATTTTGCTGCGTGGCTTAAACAAACGTTTACAGGAACAGATGAGCATGGAACTGATCGTTTCCGATGCGGCTGTCGCACATTTGGCGGAGAGCGGCTTCGACAAAACGTACGGTGCAAGACCGGTAAGACGCAGTATCCAGACAGAAGTTGAGGATGAGCTGGCCGATCGAATGTTGGACGGAGAATTCGCTGCGGGTGACAAAATTTATGTGGATTGTTCACAAAAAAAACTCACCTTTTCCAAAGAGTAGCGGTGGAAAAATGAGGGCAAATGTGATATAATTGTCTACAACAGATATTCAGATAAATCGCACTTCCAAATGTGCGATAGATAACAGATTGATTACACACTTAGGAGGATTATATTATGGCGGGGATTACAGATTTGATCTGCAAGACGGCAGATGGTAAGTTGAGCTTTGGTAATTTTGATTTGGACAGCAAGCAGAAGCGTTCAGATTTTCCTTTTGAGGGGGATCTGTACAAGGTAAAGACTTTCAAAGAGATTACCAAATTAGAGCGTAACGGTATGTTTGTTTATGAATCTGTACCTGGAACAGTTGTAACAGATATGTCTGCGACAGAGCAGGAAGTTACTTTCAAGGTAGAGGGATGGGAAGATTCATCGATCACATTGGAACTTGAGCCGGAGATGGAATATGCAGTTACGATCTCTGGAACAGACATTGGCAAGATGAAGACCAATCTCGGTGGCAAGTTAGTACTCAGCATTGAGATGGATCCGGATCAGAGTTATGATGTGAAAGTGGTTAAAATGTAGTCTTTATTCTAAGGGCGCATAGTACAGATATGTTTTTCTGCGGCAGGAGACAGCATGCAGAAAGCATGGGTGGTTTAATATGGCAAAAGGAAAACAAAAAACAACGTTTTTCTGTAAAGAATGTGGATTTGAATCTCCAAAATGGCTAGGACAATGTCCGGGATGCAAGGAATGGGATTCCTTTGTGGAAGAGCCGGTCGTAAAAACGGCTGCCGGTCGTTCCGTCACGGTGACGGAACACCGGGAACCGTCGAAATTGTCCGAGATCGTTACCAACGATGAGGTACGTACCTTAACCGGGATCGGAGAGCTGGACCGTGTATTGGGCGGTGGCATAGTGACCGGTTCGCTTGTGTTGGTAGGCGGTGATCCGGGGATAGGCAAATCCACTTTGCTTTTACAGATGTGTAAACAGCTTGCAGAGGCAGGCAAAGATGTATTGTATGTATCCGGTGAGGAATCGGTCAAACAGATCAAGATGCGTGCAGATCGTCTTGGAACTTTTCAAAAAGAACTATTTTTGCTGAGTGAGACCGATCTGGATATTGTGACGGAAGTGATCGGTCGGAAAAAGCCGGAGATCGTGATCATTGACTCGATTCAGACTATGTATCGTGAAGAGATCGGATCTGCACCGGGAAGTGTCAGTCAGGTTCGAGAGACGACGAGTACGCTGATGCGGCTTGCTAAAAGTCTTCCGGTTTCTATCTTCATTGTAGGACACGTAACCAAAGAGGGAGTTGTAGCAGGACCTCGTGTATTAGAGCATATGGTCGATACTGTTTTGTATTTTGAAGGAGATGGAGGTGCTTCTTACCGTTTCCTGCGTGGTGTCAAAAACCGTTTCGGTTCTACGGATGAGATCGGCGTTTTTGAAATGCGTGGCAACGGATTGGTAGAAGTGCCAAATCCGTCCGAGTATATGTTAGCGGGTAAGCCAAAACAGGCGCCGGGTTCGATCGTGGTATGCTCTATCGAGGGTACCAGACCAATCTTGATCGAGGTGCAGGCACTTGTATGTCAGACGAACTTTAATATGCCGAGACGAACTTCTACCGGTACGGATTATAATCGTGTGAATCTGCTGATGGCAGTCATTGAGAAACGGATGGGTGTTCGCATGGGCGATTGTGATGCCTATATCAATGTGGCAGGCGGCATGCGGATCCATGAGCCGGCATTGGATCTTGGTATCATATTGGCGCTGCTTACAAGTTATCGGAATCAATCGTTGGACGATGAGACGATCTGCTTTGGTGAAGTGGGACTGGCGGGCGAAGTGCGTGCGGTCAACATGGCAGAGCAGCGTGTATTAGAGGCGGCGAAGCTGGGATTTAAGCGTTGCATTCTGCCTAAAGTAAATTGCAGGCAATTAGCACTTACGAAAGAGCAGACGAGAGGATTGGAACTGGTTGGGATTGAGAGCATTCATGAATTGTTGGAGGTGTTCTGATGCTTGAAGAAACGGCAGTATCATCTGCAAAGATTATGGAGCGCATGGAAGCGACACTTGGCAATCTGGAGCAGATGTCTTATGATACGATCAACACAACAGATCAACTTGTTACATTGTTGGGTAAGGCGCGAGATTACAATATGCAGATGCGTGACGGAACAGAAGCAGAGAGAGCGGAAGCCAGCAAACAGATGGGCGTTATGCTGGACAGGCTTTTGAATATTTCATTCTTGTTGAACAATCTTTCTCATCAATTAGAAAATGAAACAGCGTACCAGCGTGAAACTTCTTACGCAATATGTCAGATTATTGATTTTTTATATGGAATGACAGATATAGAGCCTACTGTATGAGTACAGCAGGCTCTTATGCAGTCGACAAACTAACCTGTTCTGACGTCAGAGAACTAAAATAATTGTCACAGAACGCAGAGTGATTAGTTGTTGTATTAGAATTATTGATGTAAAGAAATATGCTAATATTTTATTTGCCTCTAAGATTGATAGTGACGCAACAGCCGAATTTATGCTTAAAGACAAAAATCACGTAGAGGTGAAAGAGGGTGAATATGTCACTATAGATATTAAGACTGATTTAGAAAAATGTTTATCTGAAAAGGCTGAATATTCTGGGGTGCATCATTTTTACACAATAATACAATTATTCATGTACATATTAAAGGGGAATTGTACATTTTGAACGAAGGAGTTTTTGGATATTTGTATGGAGAATATGACGGAAGCTCCTTAGCGGTTACCATTAACGATGCGTTTGTAAATACTGAACCATATGTGATGATATCATTTGGAGAGTTGGAATCAGGGCAGGATTATTATAAAGTCTATGGCAAAAGAATGAAAGAAAACGATATAATGTCTGACCTCATCACTGAAAATAATGAAGTAGAAAATTCCAGTGAAAAAATTGTGTCGATGGAAGAGTCAGAAGATTTTGCGGAAGGAGAAGTTGCTATAAAAAAGAAAGTGAAAAATAATAAAGATTATGAAACATTAGCGAGGGCGGTACAGTATTCTGTATATTCATATGGTGGCAAACATTATTATTTGGGGGCAATTTCATTATATTGTCCTAAAAAAACACATGGAAATGAACTTTATGCTGCAAGAGCGAAAATAAATACACATGAAGGCAATGCACAATATTATTTTCGTAAGACAATTAAAATGCCAGGTGCTATTACATATTTTCATCATGATGCAGATTTAAACATTTATACGGGATCAAAAAGGGTAGATTTTATAAAGGCAAGTCCAAATACTACGAGTTGGTTTACACCATCGCTTTCAATTTCTATTCCATTTGGTAATTTTTTATCATTAAGTATTGCTAATGTTACTGTTCCGGCGGGGATTAAACAAAAATTTAGTAAAATTAAAGGCTCCACATATGATAATAAATCACAGTGGAATTTTAATTCACAATATAGTGCAGACATTGCAAATAATAATGCCTTGACAACTAAGAAAGGGTATGCAGGCTATGTACAATTTGTTTATAGTTCAAAAAAGACAGGAAATTATCATATTTACACTAAAGGAACTATACATTATAAGATGAAAACGCGATTATCTATTTATCAATATAATAGCGCATTTAATGTTAGTGTATCTACAAATTGTGAGGTGGCAAATTCATAATATGAAAAAAAGGATTAAATATTTAATTATTATTTTTTGTCTATTTGCATTTTGTAATATCACATATCATTCTTTAAAATCCGCTTCGCTTAAGAAAGATTGTAGCACGCATATCGATCTGGCTATACAAGTGGATGAAAAATACCGTAATGAGCCGAGTGATGCAAATAGAAACAAATATATAATGGAATTAAAAAAATTGGTTGTTGCCTATTCAAAGCTGAGAGATTTCGAAAAAGGTAACAAAAAGTATAATATAAAGCTGCTAGTTGATTATTTATCATCATCTTATGATATTCTAGAGGTCGACAAAGACCGGGTATATCAATTGAGTGATTTAAGACATGGTTTACGGTTTCTTAAATCAGATCTCTATGATGAATCGGGAAGTGCAAGTGATAGTTTCCTAACTTTTATCAAAGCTAACTCTTAATACCACTGTACAAGTTAAGCAACGTGACGTAGCGAAAGTGTCCCGTCCAAAAATTGATGATACCTTTTTAGATCGGGACATCTCAGACAATTCTTCAGGCATGTATTCATCAAAGACTTAACAAAATTAGAAATCACGTTTTTTGGGTGGTCGTGGTCCCATATATTGATAAAAGTAAGTTTTCATCATTCCGTTATAGATTTTGCGGTTTTTGGTTGCTTTCTTGCCAATATAACGTTCCGCCTGCTCGAAAGCAGTGATCAGATACATCGACCAACTGTCGAGGCGGTTATAGGCTTCTCCGATCTCGCGGTACAAAGCGGGCATTTCCGATTCGGAATCCAAACGCTGTCCGTAAGGTGGATTGGTGATGATGAAGCCGTATTTTTTGCGGTGGCTTAATTCCTGCACCGGACGCTGTTGGAAATGGATCAGGTGATCTACTTCCGCTAAACGGGCATTTTCCATCGCAGCGGCAATAGCATCGTGGCTGATATCGTAGCCTTGGATATCCATGGATACGTCGCGCAAGATCTGGCTTTCGGCCTCGTCAATGGCATCATACCAATGATTTTTTTGAATGAGATGTGTCCAGTGCTCTGCGGTAAAGCTGCGGTTCATGCCTGGTGCGATGCGTGCGCCGATCATGGCAGCTTCGATTGGAAAAGTTCCACTGCCGCAAAATGGGTCAACCAGAATACGGTCTTTTTTCCAAGGAGTCAATAGGATCAGTGCTGCAGCCAAAGTCTCTGTGATCGGTGCCTTGACAGTGGCGCGTCGATAGCCACGCTTATGCAGAGAATCTCCCGATGTGTCCAGACATACGGTTACTTCATCTTTCATCAAAGTGACGCGGACCGGATAATCATTGCCCTCTTCTGAAAACCAAGAAGTATGATATTTTGATTTCATGCGCTCTACCATTGCTTTTTTCATAATAGACTGAATGTCCGATGAACTAAACAGTTTACTCTTGATCGAAGTCGCTTTGGTCACCCAGAAACGACCATCTTCCGGGATATAATGTTCCCACGGAAGTGCCTTTGTCTGTTCAAACAGCTCATCAAATGTTGTGGCATGAAAGCTTCCAACTTTAAGCAAAATTCGCTCTGTTGTACGTAAAAATATATTAGCGCGGCAGATGGCTTGTGCATCACCAAGAAAAGTGACTTTTCCATCTTCGACTTTCTGAATTTCGTATCCGAGATTCAAAATTTCCCGTTTTAACACAGCCTCCAGTCCAAAATGACATGGGGCGATCAATTCAAATTGTTCCATATGATATGTTAATCCTTTCTACAATTTAGCCTTGACTTTTTATTTGCAGGCTGCATTGGCAATAGTTGTATCCAGTATACTGAATAATGGGGAGAATAGCAAATAAAATCCGCATGTTGATACTTGACTAATAGAGGGCAAAACGCATATACTTTTAAGATATGGGTAAATGCAGGCATGGAGGATTTGTAATGCAACAAGAACAAAAAAGAATGAATATATTGAGTTATCTGAAAGGGTACAAAAAAGAATGTTTTTTGAGCCCATTATTTAAGCTGTTAGAGGCTTGTTTTGATCTGACAGTGCCGCTTGTGATGGCAGCGATCATTAATAAAGGAATTGCCAGGCATGACAGCGAATATATATTGCGCTATGGCGGGGTGTTGATCCTGCTTGCGCTGGTCGGTCTGACCTGCTCGATCACGGCACAATATTTTGCAGCAAAGGCGGCGGTTGGATTTGCGGCAAAGCTGCGGCATGGATTGTTTGCAAAGATTGAGAGTATTTCTTTCCGCGAAATGGATGAGATTGGTACTTCGACCATGATCACCCGTATGACCAGTGATATTAACCAGATCCAGTCTGGAACGAATATGGTACTGCGTCTGCTTTTGCGCTCGCCATTTATCGTGTTCGGTGCGATGGTTATGTCGTTTACGGTAGATGTAAAGGCGGCAGTGGTATTTGCAATCGTCATTCCGTTACTTGCGATCGTCGTTTTTGGTATCATGTTGATCACGATGCCGTTATACCGTAAAGTTCAGGAAAAACTGGATCATGTATTGGGAAGGGTTCGTCAGAATCTTACCGGTGTGCGCGTGATCCGAGCTTTTCATAAAGAGCAGGATGAGATCACTCGTTTTTCCGATGAAAATAATGCATTGACGAGAATGCAGTTAATGGTAGGACGTATTTCGGCGCTAACGAATCCGGTAACATATGTGATGATCAACGTAGCACTTGTTCTACTGTTGTGGAAAGGTGCAGTTCGTATTGACAGTGGACACATTTTACAGGGCGATATGGTTGCTCTGGTTAATTATATGTCACAGATTTTGGTAGAGCTGATTAAGATGGCCAATTGTATCGTTTTGGCGACCAAAGCAGTTGCCTGTGGAAAGCGTTTGCAGTCGGTATTTGATATGGATTCTTCGTTGAAGATAGAGGGAGAAGCAGAACCGTTACAGCAGGATGGTGCGGCTGCCGTGACGTTTGACCATGTGACGATGAGTTATCAGGGTGGAGGAGATGCAGCTTTAGAAAATTTGAACTTTGAGGCGAAGCCCGGACAGACGATCGGCATCATTGGTGGAACCGGTTCCGGTAAATCTACTCTGGTAAACTTGATCCCTCGTTTTTATGATGTATCAGAGGGCGCAGTCCTTATTGATGGACAAGATGTTCGTTCGCTGCCTCTTGATGATCTGCGTCAGTCGGTAGGTATCGTTATGCAGAAAGCGGTGTTATTTCAGGGAACGATCTACGATAATATTTTGTGGGGTAACGAGGATGCGACCGAAGAAGAGGTAATACAGGCGTTAAAGGATGCACAGGCATGGGAGTTTGTCAGTGCGAAAGAGCAGGGAATCTATACGAAAGTCGAGCAGGGCGGCCGAAATCTTTCCGGTGGTCAGAAACAGCGCCTCAGCATTGCCAGAGCGCTGGTACGCAGACCACGTATTTTGATCTTGGATGACAGCACATCGGCATTGGATTATGCAACGGATGCAAAACTGCGCAAAGCGATCCGTGAACTAACTTATCATCCGACAACGTTTATTGTTTCTCAGCGTACTTCTTCCATTTGTTATGCGGATGAAATTATTGTGTTGGATGATGGAGAAGTGGTTGGCATTGGAAACCATGAACAATTGATGGAACAGTGTCCGGTATATCAAGAGATACATCAGTCCCAGTTTCAGGACAGAAAGGAGGCGTAACGGATGGATAAAGATACGATTCGAACAATACTTTGTTATATTCGTAAACACACCTTTTTGGTGGTATTATCGTTGGTACTCGCTGCAGTGACAGTCGTTAGTACGCTGTATCTGCCAATCCTTACAGGACATGCGATCGATTGCATGATCGCAAAAGGAAAAGTGGATTTTGCTGCGCTTCGTCCCATTCTGGAGAAGATGATCGTTACGCTTGCTATTACGGGATTTTCGCAGTGGCTTATGAATGTGTGCAACAATCGCATTACGTATCTGGTTATGCGTGAGATCCGTGAGGATGCCTTTCATCACATTCATGATCTGCCATTGAAATATTTAGATGGACATCCATCCGGTGATATTGTCAGCCGTGTGATCGCAGATGTCGATCAGTTTGCGGATGGTCTGCTGCTTGGCTTTACGCAGGCATTTACCGGAGTGCTTACGATACTTGGCACATTGTTATTTATGCTGCGCGAAAATATATGGATCACGTTAGTCGTTGTACTGGTAACGCCACTTTCCTTTTTCGTGGCAGGATTTATTGCCAAAAAGACACACCGTATGTTCTTAAAACAGTCTGAAACAAGGGGTGAACAGACGGCGTTTATTGATGAAATGATCGGCAATCAGCGCGTGGTTCAGGCGTATAGTTATGAGCAAAAAGCGATGGAGCGGTTTGATGATATTAATGATCGGTTGGAGAAGTGGTCACTGCAGGCGACCTTTTTCTCCTCGACCGTGAATCCTTCTACTCGTTTTGTCAACAATCTGGTGTATGCCGGTGTTGGCGTTGTCGGCGCATTTGCAGTGCTTCGCGGTGCGATCAGTGTCGGTCAGTTATCTTGTTTCTTAAGTTATGCAAATCAGTATACAAAGCCTTTTAATGAGATATCGGGTGTGATCACCGAGCTTCAAAATGCTATTGCATGTGCTGCGAGAGTGTTTGCGCTGATCGAGGAACAGGAGCAGGAACCGGATACGGAAACACCGAAGAAATTAGAGCATGTGTCCGGCCAGATCGATATCGAGCATGTTGCGTTTTCTTATGTACCATCGCAGCCGTTGATCCGTGACTTAAATCTTTCGGTGAAGCCGGGACAGCGTGTCGCGATCGTGGGACCGACCGGTTGTGGTAAGACGACATTGATCAATCTGTTGATGCGATTTTATGAGGTGAATGAAGGACGGATCCTTGTGGATGGCGTGGATACGCGCCAAATGACCAGAGGGGATCTGCGAACCGGTTTCGGTATGGTGCTGCAGGATACTTGGATCAAGGATGGAACGATTTTTGATAATATTTGTATGGGTAAGTCGAACGCAACGAGAGAAGAAGTGATCAAGGCGGCGAAGTCGACACATGCGCATAGCTTTATTCGTCGTTTGCCGAACGGTTATGATACCGTGGTCAAAGAGGATGGTGATAACTTAAGTCAGGGTCAGAAACAGCTTTTATGTATTACGCGTGTTATGCTGTCAAAGCCATCCATGCTAATATTGGATGAGGCTACTTCTTCTATTGATACACGTACAGAAATACGTATTCAGAGGGCGTTTGCCAAATTGATGGAAGGACGCACCAGCTTTATTGTGGCTCATCGTTTGTCTACGATCCAAAATGCCGATATTATTTTGGTCATGAAAGATGGTAATATTATTGAGCAGGGTAACCATGAAAGCCTGATGGCAGCCGGAGGGTTTTATAAAGAATTGTATAATAGCCAGTATGCATAACACATAAGAAATACAAGTTTCCTTGTATTTCTTATGTGTATTGCATATTTGAGCGGAGCTCAAATTTGATAACTAGCGAAAGGTAAGAAATACAAGCTTTCATGTATTTCTTATGTGTATTGCATATTTGAGCAGAGCTCAAATTTGATAACTATTTTTATTTTATAGAAAAATACTTTTACAGTAGCGTTATGCAATGCAAAGCGCAGGCTTTGTTTTTTACATTTATAGGAATGAGGTTTTTTATGTCACGTAAGATTTTAGCATTAGATTTAGATGGAACATTAACGGATTCGAACAAAGAGATCACGCCACGCACAAAGGAAATGATCGCTAAAATGCAGGAGCAGGGTCATATCGTTGTGCTGGCAAGTGGAAGACCGACTCCGGGTGTTCAAAGGGTAGCGGATAAGTTGCATCTTTCGGAGATGGGAGGATATATGCTTTCCTATAATGGGGCAAGAGTACAGGATTGCAAAACGGGAGAAATTCTGTTTCAGCAGACGATGCCACTGGATATGATCCCGATCTTATTCGATGAGGCGAAAGAGCATCAGATTGGAATGATGACGTATCAGAATGGAAAGATCATTTCCGGGGAGATCGTTGACGAATACATGGGACTGGAGTCCCGGATCAATGGATTGGAAATATGTCCTTTCGCGGATCCGGCAGCGCAGGTCACAACGCCGGTCAATAAGTGTCTGGGGACGGCAGATCCGGAACATGCAGCACGGTTAGAAGTCCTTTTCCGAGAAAAGTATGGAGACCGTATTGACGTAGGACGCTCCGAGCCGTTTTTCTTAGAGCTTTTACCGAAACATGTGGATAAGGCGGCGTCTCTTGGCAAATTGTGTGAAGCACTGGGTCAGACTAAAGAGGACCTGATCGCTTGTGGGGATGGGTTTAATGACCGTTCTATGATCGCATTTGCAGGGATTGGGGTAGCAATGGCAAATGCGCAGGATGTTGTTAAAGAAGTGGCTGATTATGTAACATTGTCCAATGATGAAGATGGTGTTGCACATGTCATAGAAAAGTTTATTCTTGCAAAGGCAAATTGCTGATGAAACAATTAACTTTATCCAAGCCAAATGTATTTGCAGGGTGTTTAGAATTGCAATGATTTTTGAAATGACAATTGAGTAAAAAAGGAGTGTAGAATTAGTATGAAAACATCAGATTTTGCGTATGATCTTCCGGAAGAATTGATCGCACAGGATCCACTTTCTGACAGAGCGTCTTCCCGTTTGATGATTTTGGATAAACAGACCGGGGAGATTACGCATCGCATATTTCACGATATCACAGAATACTTAAAACCGGGGGATTGTCTCGTGTTGAATGACACGAAGGTGATTCCGGCGAGATTGATCGGAGAACGTGAAGAAACAGGCGGCAAGGTTGAGGTACTGCTGCTTAAACGTGGTGAGGATAATGTTTGGGAGACCTTAGTGAAACCGGGCAAAAAGGCCAGACCTGGTACCAGGCTTGTCTTTGGTGGAGGCCTGTTACGGGCAGAAGTTGTTGATATAGTGGAAGAGGGAAATCGTTTGATCCGCTTCGAGTACGAGGGGATTTTTGAAGAGATCCTTGATCAGTTGGGACAGATGCCACTGCCACCTTATATTACACATAAGCTGGAGGATAAAAATCGTTATCAGACTGTTTATGCGAAATATGAGGGATCTGCGGCAGCGCCGACGGCAGGTTTGCATTTTACCACAGAATTATTGCAGCAGATCGAACAGATGGGTGTATCGATCGCGCGCGTGACACTGCATGTCGGACTGGGAACATTCCGCCCGGTCAAGGTTGATGATGTGGAACAGCATCATATGCATACGGAATTTTATCGTGTTACGAAGGAAGCAGCGGATCAGATCAATCAGACAAAACAGGCGGGCGGCCGCATTATTTGCGTTGGGACGACCAGTTGCCGTACGATAGAATCTGCAACCGATGACAACGGCGTCATACATCCGGGAGAGGGTGATACGAGCATCTTTATTTATCCGGGTTATCGGTTTAAGATGTTAGACTGTCTGATCACTAACTTTCATTTACCGGAGTCAACGCTGCTTATGTTGGTTTCTGCGTTGGCGGGTAAGGAACATATTATGGCAGCTTATGAAGAGGCGGTAAAAGAACGTTATCGATTCTTTTCCTTTGGAGACGCGATGTTTATTTCATAGAAATGGAGGATTAGTTATGAAGAAGATGTTATTTGTGTATAATCCGATGGCGGGTAAAGAACAGATCAGTACGCATCTATCAAATATTGTGCAGGTGTTTTGCAAGGCATCTTTTGAAGTGACGATCTTTGCGACAGCAGGCCCGAAAGATGCGACTCGTATTGTAGAAGAGCGTGGTACGGAATATGATTATATTGTGTGTTCCGGTGGCGATGGTACGATGAACGAAGTCGCAACCGGGCTGATGTCTTTAGAGCAAAAACCGGTCTGTGGGTACATTCCGGCAGGAACTGTAAATGATTTTGCATCGAGCTTAAGCATTCCGAAGGTGATGGAAGAGGCAGCGTCTTTGGTGGTTAACGGAGAAGTGTTCCATTGTGATCTCGGACAGTTTAATGAGAAATATTTCACGTACGTTGCAGCTTTTGGTGCATTTACAGAAGTTTCTTATCAGACACCGCAGGAGCTTAAAAATGCGTTGGGAAAAACTGCATATTTTGTGGAGGCATTGAAACATATTGCAGAGATCAAGGTGCATCATATGAAGATCATCTATGATCAAGGCGTGATCGAAGATGATTTTTTGCTTGGACTGATCAGCAATTCTGAATCCGTAGCAGGATTTAAGGCATATCAAAACCGCGACATTAAAATGGATGATGGCTTATTAGAGGCACTGTTTATCCGTAAGATCAAAAATCCGGTGGAATTGCAGCTTGTCATCAACTCCTTGCTGACCAAAAATCTGGACTCCGAACAGTTACTCACGATCAGCTCCAGTCATTTTCATATTGTGAGCGATGATAATATTCAGTGGACGTTAGATGGTGAGGACGGTGGATATTTTGATGAAGTAGATCTGCGATGCCATAAACGCGTACTGCCCATCATATGCGAACCCGCTGCAGTAGCAGGCATATCAACACAATTTTAATGTCATACGAAATTTCGCACTCCTGCGTACCTCTTTTCAATCACATATTCATTATTATGTGCTGTATTGTAGAAGTTGTTTTGCAACCAATATGCTAAGTTGTTCTGCAAAGGAAGAAATAAGACAATTGCTGTAGTTGCAAGTTTTTGCTATGATTTCTTGTTTTGTAAAGTCTCTGATAAATACATGCCTGAAGGAGTGTTTGAGAAGTCCCGTTTTAGCAAGGTATTATCAATTTTTGGACGGGACGCTTTCGCTACGATGCACTACGTCACGTTACTTAATGTCTCTGAAATACGAGACATAAGTAACGACGAGTGCAAAGTCCCTTTCAAAAATGATAATTACCTTGCTTACGGGACATCGAGTTCTCCGTAAGGCATGTAAATCGCATATCAGAGACTACAAAACTTAGAAATCATTGTGAAAACAAATTGCACGAGAGCAATTGCTATATTTCTTCCGTTGCAGAATTCAGTATATAACGGTTGCAAAACCAATAACTGTTTATTCACATAATAATGAATATGTGATTTTAAGGTTGTTTGAGGGAGTGCGAATGGGATGATATAGAGTTTAGTGGAGGAGATTTATGAAATACTATTTTGCTCCGTTGGAGGGGATTACCGGTTATTTGTATCGGAATATTCATCATAAACATTTTCCGGGGATAGACAGATATTATTCACCGTTTGTTGTGACGAGAGATGGCGGGATTATGAAACGCAAAGAGCTGCGCGATATTTTACCGGAAAATAACAGAGAGGTTACGTTGATCCCGCAGATCCTTACCAATCATGCAGAGAATTTTTTGTGCGCTGCAGAGACAATGTATGAACTTGGTTATCAGGAAGTAAATTTGAATCTCGGATGTCCTTCCGGCACTGTGACAGGCAAGGGAAGGGGATCCGGTTTTTTGAAATGGGAAAATCGCAGTAAGCTGCAGCATTTCTTGGAAGAGATTTATCAATACGCCAAGCCAAAGATTTCGATAAAAACAAGAATTGGCTGGGAAGATCCGGAAGAGTTTACGGATCTGCTGCAGTTATATAATAGCTTCCCAATCTGTGAACTGACGATTCACCCGCGAACCAGAACGGAGATGTACCGGGAGGGCGTACACCGGGAAATATTTAGGCAGGCATATAAGACAAGTGTGAATCCGGTGTGTTATAATGGAGATATAAAAACAGAAGATGATGTCCGTGAATTTGGACAGGAATTTCCGCAACTTTCGTCTGTTATGATCGGACGGGGATTGCTTTCTAACCCTGGTCTTGTCAGTGGAATTGTGGGGAAGGATACCGGCAAGCAGGAGTTAGAAGCATTTTATTATGAGTTGTTTGATGCGTACCAACAGGAACTGTCCGGGGACGTGCATTTGTTACATAAGATGAAAGAGCTGTGGATTTTTATGGCACCGCAGTTTACGGAGCATGAAAAGTATCTCAAGCAGATCAAAAAGAGCCGTAAATTATCGGAGTATGAAACCGTTGTTCGAAAGTTATTTTATGAACAGGAGTTGGCTTAACGAAGGGAGGGCTTTCTTTATGGGGAAATTTCAGAGAGTATTTGTCATTGTATTGGATTCTTTAGGGTTTGGCGCAATGCCGGATGCAGAGCAGTACGGCGATAGCAATGTGGATACCATTGGACATATTGCTGAAAAGATGCAGCTTCATATACCGAATCTGCAGAAACTTGGCGCAGCAAATATCCGACCGATCAATGGAGTGGCGTCCGTTACGGAACCTTTGGCTAAGGTGACAAAATTATGTGAAAAAAGCCACGGAAAGGATACGATGACCGGGCATTGGGAGATGATGGGACTATATATTACCAAGCCATTTAAAACATTTACGGACACCGGATTTCCATCGGAGCTGATCGCAGAACTTGAGAAACAGACCGGACGAAAGATCATTGGGAATAAGAGCTGCAGTGGTACGGTGATCCTGGATGAACTGGGCGAAGAAGAGATTAATGAGGGACATTTGATCGTTTATACATCGGCCGATTCGGTGCTGCAGATCTGCGGTAACGAGGAGACGATGGGACTTGACACGCTATACCATTATTGCGAGATCGCAAGAGAACTTACGATGCGTGATGAATGGAAGGTGGGGCGTGTCATCGCAAGACCATACGTTGGCAAAAAGCGTGGGGAGTTTGTGCGTACTTCTAATCGACACGACTATGCGTTGAAGCCGTTTGGCAGAACGGCATTAAATGCGTTAAAAGATGCCGGTCTGGATGTCATCTCTGTTGGAAAGATTTTTGATATCTTTGATGGAGAAGGTCTGACAGAATCCAACAAATCCAAAAGTTCTGTGCATGGTATGGAACAGACCATCGATATTGCAAATCGCAATTTCAAGGGATTATGTTTTACCAATCTGGTGGATTTTGATGCGCTGTGGGGCCATCGCCGTAATCCGATCGGTTATGGAGAAGAGATAGAACGGTTTGACAAGAAACTTGGTGAATTGCTGGAAGTTTTGCGGGAAGATGATCTTGTGATCCTGACAGCGGATCATGGCAACGATCCGACTTACACCGGAACCGATCATACGAGAGAAAAGGTACCGTTTATTGCATACTCACCGTCGATGAGGCAGGGAGGCAATTTGCCGGAGCAGCAGACGTTTGCAGTGATTGGAGCAACGATCGCAGATAATTTTGGAGTAGAGATGCCGGAAGGAACAATAGGACATTCAATATTACAAATTTTGTAACCAAAAATGATATTTTTAACATGATAGCGATGCTATGATAATAGCCATCGCTATAGTTTATTGATGGCAGGATTCACTATATAGTGGCTGCAAAATATAATTAGACCATTAATATAATAAGCAATATGTGGTTGTGCGAGATAATGAGGGATGGGAAGTTTGAATTATAAACATGTTGCAGCAGAAATGAGGTATGATGGAATGAACAAGAATTTATTTGCGGTAACGCCACCGATGGGGTGGAACAGTTACGATTATTATGATACCGGTGTTACGGAGGAACAGGTTAAAGCGAATGCGGATTACATGGCAAAGTACTTAAAACAGTATGGCTGGGAATATATTGTCGTTGACATTGAGTGGTACAGTTATGATGCAGGCAGTCAACGAGATCGTTACCAGTATATACCATTTTGGGATGTTGCCATGGATGAGTATTCCAGATTGATGCCGTGCGAGCAGCGTTTTCCATCGGCGGCAGGTGGCAAGGGATTCGCACCTCTTGCACAATATGTCCATGATCTGGGGCTTAAATTTGGTATACACATTATGCGTGGAATACCGAGAAATGCAGTGCATGCGCACGCTAAGATCTTACATTCCACCCACACGGCAAATGAGATCGCACAGCCGAATAACATTTGTGAGTGGAATCCGGATATGTATGGAATTGATCCGGCGGCAGAAGGAGCGCAGGAATATTATGATTCTCTGCTTGCGTTGTATGCTCAGTGGGGTGTTGATTTCATCAAATGTGATGACATATGCCGTATGGATATGCCGACAGCCAAAGAAGAAATACGAATGTTGTCGGAGGCAATTGAAAAATGCGGTCGGCCGATTGTTCTTAGCTTGTCTCCGGGACCGGCTAAGATTGAGGAAGCGTGGTATTATGAAACGCATGCGAATATGTGGCGTATCACAGATGATTTTTGGGATGACTGGCAGTTACTTGTGCCAATGTTTGAACGTTGCGAGCTTTGGCAGAGCCATGTGACCAAAGGCTGCTATCCGGACTGTGACATGCTTCCGGTCGGTAAGCTTGGAAAAGGCTTTGCGGATGAGCGGGATACTCGTTTTACGAAAGAGGAACAGATTACGATGATGACACTGTGGTCAGTGTTCCGTTCGCCGATGATGATCGGTGCGGACTTGCCACAGCTTGATGACTGGACGAAGTCATTACTGACGAATGCCGACGTATTACATCTGTTGTCTCATTCGTCCGGAGCCAGACAAATGATGCGTGATAACAGACAGGCTGTGTGGTGTACCAAAGATACAGATGGCAAACATACCTACATTGCGGTATTTAATCTGCAGGATCAGGCAGGTGATGTGAGTCTGCCTTGGGATGCGATCGAGCGGTACGGCATTACAGCAAATATAGCGAAGGAATTGTGGAGTGGTGACCAACAGGATCTACGCAATTGTGAGGCAGTGTCAGTAGCTGCTCATGGCGCCAAATTATTCCGTTTATAAGAACAACACGAAACCCCGCATTCTGCATATAATACTATGAACTTTTTCGTATTGGAGATTAGTATATGTGTGGAATTGCGGGATTTTTTGATGGAAATGCAGACTTTACAGCAAATCGTGAAAAGTATGAAAACATATTACAAAAGATGCAGCAAAGTATTTTGCATCGTGGACCGGATGAGCAGGGGATCTACTTAGGAAAACGGGCGGGATTAGCGCATACCAGACTTTCGATCATTGACCTCAAAGATGGCTCCCAGCCTATGAGCAGACGCAGAGGAAAGAATTCTTATCAGATTGTTTATAATGGTGAGATCTATAATGCAGGGGAACTTCGCAAAATGTTGCAGCAGAAGGGATGGCGTTTTCAGACTACATCAGATACAGAAGTGATCTTGTTGGCTTTTTTGGAATATGGACCGGAGTTTGTCATACGGCTTAATGGCATTTTTGCCTTTGCTATTTTGGATGAACGGCATGATACCTTATATTTGTATCGGGATTCTTTTGGAATCAAGCCATTGTTTTATACGCAGCAAAATGGAATGGTACTGTTTGGATCGGAACCCAAAGCGATCCTGTCGTATCCGGGTGTGAAAGCGCAGCTTGATGAGAAAGGATTATGTGAGCTGCTTGGTATGGGACCGGCTCGTATACCGGGGTCGGGATTGTATCATGGATTTTCGGAAGTCAAACCGGGCTGTTATCTGACCGTGAATCGTTATGGCTTGCAAAACAGACAGTATTGGAGATTGTCCAGTCATCCACATGAAGATGATTACGATACGACCATTGCCAAAACAAGACAGATGTTAGTTGATGTCATTGAGCGTCAAATGGTATCGGATGTGCCGATCTGTACTTTTTTGTCCGGCGGGGTGGATTCCAGTGTGGTTTCTGCTGTGTGTGCAGCCAAACTGCGCAGGCAGGGGAAACAGCTTGTCACGTATTCGTTTGATTTTACCGGTAATCAAAAATATTTCAAAGCCAATTCTTTCCAGCCATCTCAGGATCGGCCGTATGTCGACAAAATGGTCGAATACCTGGGATCGGAACATCATTATTTAGAGTGTGATTATCAAACACAGGCAGATCTGCTGTATGATTCTGTGGAAGCGCATGATATGCCATGTATGGCGGATGTAGATTCTTCATTGGTGTATTTTTGCCAGTTGGTCGGTAGACAGCATAAGGTGGTTTTGACCGGAGAATGTGCAGATGAAGTATTTGGTGGATATCCGTGGTTTCACCGGGCAGAATTTTTGCAGAGTGGGACGTTTCCGTGGACGCCGGATCTTGCACCTCGTAAAATGCTATTGTTAGACGAGGTACGTGAGAGCTTGCCGATGGATGCGTTTGTACAGGAAATGTATGACCGGTCGGTACGAGAGGTGACGATCCTTCCCGGAGAAGATGAGATCGAAACGAATCGCAGGCAGATCGGTTATTTGAACATTCGTTATTTTATGCAGACACTGCTCAATCGCATGGACAGAACAAGTATGCATTCCGGACTGGAAGCAAGAGTACCATTTGCCGATCGCACATTGGTTGACTATATATTTAATGTTCCTTGGGAAATGAAAGCCAAAGACGGACTGGTAAAAAATGTGCTTAGGCAGGCTTCGCGGGGACTGTTGCCGGATGAAATATTGTTTCGACGCAAAAGCCCATATCCTAAGAGTTATGATCCGTATTATGAAACATTATTGGGAACAAGACTGCAGCAGGAAATTGAAGACTCGAAAGCGCCGATCCTGCAGATCGTGGATCGAAAAAAAGTACAAAAGTTTATCGACAGCACCAAAGATTATGGAAAACCTTGGTATGGACAGTTGATGGCAGGTCCACAGATGTTAGCATATTTGTTGCAGATTAATTATTGGTTAAAAACGTATTCCGTAGAACTGATCTAGCACAGCGCCGATTAGTTACGTTGCTCAAACTTCGCATATCCGAAACTTTTTGATATGCGAAGTTCGAATTCTTAAGAATTATTAAGATTACGCTGCTATTGTTGACAAGGTAACAGACCTATGGTGTACTAAAGATGTAACTAACGGAAGTTCTGTATAAAGTAGATTGTTTTTTTGTATCTAAAGTATCTATTTTTACATGTGAAAAGCGGCATGGGTAAGGAGGAGCAAATGAAAAAGAAACGAATAAGGAAAGGTCAGGTGATTACTATGAAAGAAATGATCAAAGGGATGGTGTTTGTAGCATTGGCATTGGTCGTAGTATTGGGACTGGAAAGCAGAGTTGATGCTGCGGGCAGGACGGTACGCATTTCAAAAAAGAATTTTCCAAGTAAAGCTGTTCGTGTAGAGTTGAAACAGCGATGGGATGAGGATAGTGATGGGAAACTCAGTCCATCTGAAATCAAGAAGGTAAAATATTTAATTGTTTTTGCGTCAGAGGATGAGAAAAAGACATCACTAAAAGGAATGCAATACTTTTACAATTTGAAGAGTGTTGATTTGGATGTTCAGACGATGAATCATATTGATCTGCGAAAAAATAAAAAGCTGGAGAGCTTGGAAATCTCCGGAAAAAAATTATCCGGTCTAAAATTTTATGGCAGGAACTTGAAAACAGTGGATATCAGTGTAGAGCAATATAAAGGGGATCTTAATTTGAAAAATCTGCCAAAATTAGAAAAAGTCTCTATATCATCGGATGGCAAATATGATAAAATAGACTTATCCGGTTCTAAGGTGCAATCGATTGATATTGGAGATCATTGGACAAGTGTGAAGTATCTTGATTTCTCTAATTGCAAGAGGTTGCAATATGCAACGGTGCAATTGCGTAATCTTGGCAAGATGAAAATGAAAGGTTCTAATGGATTGAAGGCATTGGATTTGGAGACGTATTATCCTGAGGACAGTACAATTCGAAAGGTTGATGTGAGTCGTATGAGAGATTTAGTATCTCTTAATCTGTCCGGAAGTAAAATATCACAATTGTCTGTAAAAAATAATAAGAAATTAGAGGTGTTGAATGTTCACGGTACTAATCTTAAAAAATTGAATCTATCTGTGAATAAAAAGCTGCAGACATTAGATGTTGGCAGTACGAAGATTAAAAAATTGGATTTGTCTGCCAACAAAAAAATACGAGAACTTGATGTAAGCCACACGAAAATTAGAACGTTAAATCTCTCGGCTAACAAAAAAATACGGGAATTTCGTTGCGGAAATAATAGGATAACAAAGATGTTTTCCCTGCCAAATCCGGAACGAGTGGAGCTGTTAGATATCAGCAATACGAAGATGAAAAGCCCTAATTTAAAACGGTATACTGCATTGAAAGAATTATATGCCAACGGTATTTCGGCGACTTCCTTGGATCTAAAAAAATGTCGAAAATTAGAGTACATTTATTTGAACGATGCGAAATATTTGAAAAGGTTGGATCTTTCGAAGCAGAAGCTTTTGATCAATGTAGAATTTAGGAGAAGTAATGTAGAAGAGCTTGATATCCGTGCTACTACGAGAGTTTGTGATCAGGATGAGGGAGGACGTGGCATTGGATTTGATGATTGTAAAAAACTTCGTAAGGTTATTCACAACAAAAATTGGCGATATCTGTATTGGTTTCAAAATAGCGCAGAGGCCGAAGGATTGAATGTTATGTGGATTTCCGTATAAATGGTCATTCCTTACAGTGCACAGATCAAAATAATGTTAATAAATGTGAAGAATGTTCTTGAACTGGGCGGTTTGGTGTCGTATAATGATAAAGATGTACCATTATGAGAAAATGTCTGGAGCGCCTGTTGCGACAATAGGTGGCAGGCAAGATCTGCAAAGAAACAGTATAGAACTGGAATTTACAAAATATTTCATTTTAAGGAGGAACAAACTATGAATTTCGGCTATTTTGATGACGACAACAGAGAGTATGTCATCACCAAACCAAACACACCGGCACCTTGGTGTAACTATCTTGGCTCACCGGAGTATGGCGCAATCATTTCGAATAACGCAGGTGGATACAGCTTCGTAAAGAGTGGAGCGAACGGACGTATTTTGCGTTATCACTTCAACAGTGATGATACACCGGGCCGTTATATCTATCTTCGTGATGATGAGAATGGTGACTATTGGTCAGCATCCTGGCAGCCGGTTGGCAAGGACTTAAACGAATATAAGAGCGAAGTTCATCACGGTACTGCTTATACAAAGATGTTTGCAGAGTATGCCGGAATTAAATCAGAGGCAATGTATTATGTGCCATTGAATAAAGTATATGAAGTATGGTGCTGTAAAGTAACCAATACATCAGACAAGCCTAGAAAGATTTCTGTATTCGGTTATGCAGAACTTTCTAACGATGACAATTACAATCAGGATCAGGTAAACCTGCAGTATTCTCTCTGCACGACCAACACCAGCTTCCGCAAGAACAAGATCTATCAGCAGATCAACTTAAACTGGTACAAAGGTCCGGACGGAAGTAATGGTAAAGAGCGTTTCTTCGGTCTGGCAGGACAGCCTGTGACATCTTACAACGGTGATAAGGAAGCTTTCATTGGTTTGTACCATGATTACGGCAATCCGGTAGCAGTAGAGCGTGGTAAATGCGATGGCGTATGCAATTACAACGAGAACAGTTGTGGTGCACTGCATACAGCATTAGAGCTTGCTCCGGGCGAGACAAAGACGATGGCATTCTTACTTGGTAAGTACAAAGAGTCTGATGCAGATAAGATCATTGCTGCATATGAAGATGTTTCCGTATGTGACAAAGAGATCGAGGAGTTAAAGAAATACTGGCATGCTAAGCTTGAGAACTTCAAGATCAATACACCAAGCCCGGCATTTAACAGTATGGTAAATACATGGAATGCATATCAGTGCTTCTTAACCTTTACTTGGTCCAGAGCAGCATCTTTCATTTATTGTGGTGAGAGAAACGGATATGGTTATCGTGATACTGTTCAGGATATTCAGGGTGTTATTCATACTGATCCAGAGGCAGCTTTGGATAAGATCCGTTTTATGTTATCTGCGCAGGTAGATAATGGTGGCGGACTTCCATTAGTTCGTTTTGATCATGAGGAGCGTGCAGGACACGAGGGCACACCGGATGATCCGGATTATGTACGCGAGACAGGCCATCCGGCTTATCGTGCAGACGATGCATTATGGTTGTTCCCGACAGTTTATAAGTACATCTCTGAGACAGGTAATCTGGACTTTATGGATGAGGAGATCACTTGGTCTAATATTGAGAAGAAAGCAACGGTTTATGAGCATTTGCAGAAAGCAATTGATTTCTCAATGAACCATTTGGGACCACACGGCCTTCCGGCAGGATTGCATGCAGACTGGAACGATTGTCTCCGTCTTGGTGCACAGGGTGAGTCTTCTTTCGTAGCATTGCAGCTTTACTATGCATTTACGATCATGCGTTACTTTGCAGAGAAGAAGAACGATACAGAGTATATTGCATATTTGGATAAGACACAGAAAGAGATTGGCGATAAGATCAACGATCTGTGGTGGGAAGATGACCGCTACAATCGTGGATTTAAGGATACCGGCGAATTGATCGGTTCCAAGAACGATCCGGAAGCAAGTATGTGGCTCAATCCACAGACTTGGGCAGTTATCTCCGGTCATGCTTCCAAAGAGCAGGCTGAGATCGCAATGGAATCTGTAGAGCGTGAGTTGAATACCGCTTATGGTGCTAAGGTGATGGCACCATCTTATGTAGATCATTATTTTGATGGCGCATTGGCTGGTTTGTTCCCACCATCAACCAAAGAGAATGGTGGTATTTTCTCTCAGACACAGGGCTGGTTGATCTTGGCAGAAGCTTTGATGGGACATGGTGACAAAGCATTCCAGTATTTTGAGGAAAGTTCACCATCTTCTCAGAACGACAAGGCTGAGATCCGTAAATTGGAGCCATATGTACACGGACAGTACACAGAGGGTGATGAAAGCCCATTCCATGGACGTTCTCATGTACACTGGCTGACTGGAACAGCTTCCACTTGTATGGTAGGCTGCGTTGAGGGTATCTGCGGTATCCGTCCTGATTTAGATGGACTTCGTGTTGCTCCAACGATCCCAAGTGATTGGAAAGAAATGACAATGGAAAAGAATTTCCGTGGCAAGAAAATCGTTATCAAAGTAGAAAATCCGAACGGCGCACAGGCTGGATTTAAGGAGTTCTATATTAATGGTGAGAAGCAGGATGATAATTACATCCCTGCAGACAAGCTTACTGATGTTACAGAAGTAAGAATGGTAATGTAATCACCAAATCCTTAGTTCTTAAGGCGCAGGTATTTGCCTGACATTAAGACATGAAGTGAGTTGGATAGCTGTATACGAGGAAGTGTACAGTGCTTAATAATGCAAAAAAGACGCCTCATGCCTTTGGTATGAGGTGTCTTTTCGTAATGGAGGATGAGGAAATGAGTAGTTATAGTTACGACCCAAAATCATTAAAAGCAGAAGAGTTTATCAATCACGAAGAAATTTTAGAGTCTCTCGATTATGCCGAGAAGAACAAAAATAACAAGGAGCTTCTTCGTCAGATCCTCGATAAGGCAAAACTGGCAAAGGGTATCAGCCATAAGGAAGCGGCTGTGTTAATGCAGTGTGACATTCCGGAAGTTAATGAAGAGATTACAAAATTAGCAATGGAGATCAAAGAAAAGTTTTACGGACAGCGTATTGTCATGTTTGCTCCACTGTATTTGTCAAATTATTGTGTCAATGGATGTACCTATTGTCCGTATCATCACAAAAATAAGCATATTCCTCGTATCAAACTGACTCAGGAGCAGATCCGTGATGAGGTTATCGCATTGCAGGATATGGGACATAAGCGTCTCGCAATCGAAGCGGGCGAGGATCCGGTCAACAATCCACTGGAATATATCTTGGAAAGTATTGAAACCATCTACAGCATTAAGCATAAGAATGGCGCCATTCGTCGTGTGAATGTCAATATTGCTGCTACAACTGTAGAAAATTATACCAAATTAAAAAATGCCGGCATTGGAACGTATATCCTGTTTCAGGAGACATACAACAAAGAATCTTATGAACAGCTTCATCCAACCGGACCAAAGCATGATTACGCTTACCATACAGAGGCGATGGACCGAGCTATGGAAGGTGGCATTGATGATGTCGGACTGGGTGTATTGTTTGGCCTGGAGGGCTATATGTATGAATTGGTCGGCATTTTGATGCATGCGGAACATTTGGAAGCAGCACAGGGAGTTGGCCCGCATACGATCAGCGTACCGCGTATCTGTCCGGCAGATGATATTGACACTGCAGACTTTAGCAATGCAGTACCGGATGAGATCTTTGAAAAGATCGTTGCGGTGATCCGTATTGCGGTACCATACACCGGAATGATCGTATCAACACGCGAGTCACAGCGCACACGTGAAAAAGTGTTGAAACTCGGTATTTCTCAGATCAGTGGAGGGTCCCGTACGAGTGTCGGCGGATATACAGAGCCGGTGCGTGATGACAGTTCAGCGCAGTTTGATGTGAGTGATACAAGAAGTCTGGATGAGGTAGTTAATTGGCTGATGAAGCTTGGCTATGTACCAAGTTTTTGTACTGCCTGCTATCGTGCGGGGCGTACCGGTGACCGTTTCATGTCTCTTTTGAAGTCAGGACAGATTGTAAACTGCTGTCACCCTAATGCGTTAATGACTCTGAAAGAATATTTGGAAGATTATGCATCGCCGGAGACAAAGAAAATTGGTGAAGAATTGATCGCAAAAGAAATCTTAAAAGTACCGAATGAGAAGGTACGTGCCAAAGCAATGGAATATTTGTCTGAATTAAATGATGGGAAAAGAGATTTCCGCTTTTAAGGTGCGCGCAAGTATGCTATAATGAGCCTAAAAACAACCAAAAGATAGGTGGACAATGGAAAAAATAAAGACAGATGTAGTTGTTGTCGGGACGGGTGCTGCAGGATTGTATCATGCGCTGCATCTTCCGAAAGAACTGCAAATATGTATGATAACCAAAGATGAAGTTGATCGGAGTGATTCTTTTTTAGCGCAGGGGGGAATGTGTATGCTGCGTGATGAAGAGGACTATGACGGCTATTTTGAAGATACGATGCGGGCAGGCCATTATGAGAACGATCCGAAATCTGTAGAGATCATGATACGTTCTTCGAGGCAGATCGCTAAGGAGTTGCTCGGTTATGGCGTAGATTTTGAACGAGATGACAATGGATTGGTGTTTACCCGCGAGGGTGGACATGGCAGACCGCGCATCCTGTTTCATGAAGATATTACCGGCAAGGAGATCACCAGCACTTTGTTGGAAAGGGCCAGAGAACGCAGTAATATTACGATCTTAGAGCATACGACGATGATCGACATTATAGAGAATGAGTCAGGATGTGCCGGGATTGTAGCGAAAATGTCAGATGGCACTTTGCGGGAGATGTATGCAAAGTTTACGGTTCTTGCCAGCGGTGGTCTTGGCGGTTTGTACCAGCACTCGACAAATTTCCGGCATATTACCGGTGATGCGCTTGCAATCGCATTATGTCATGGGATAGAGATGGAACATATTGACTATATTCAGATCCATCCGACAACGTTATATTCCGAGAAGCCGGGACGGAGATTTCTTATTTCTGAATCGGTTCGAGGAGAAGGTGCAATACTGCTTGACAAAAATAAGCAGAGATTTTGTGATGAATTGCAGCCACGAGATGTAGTGACAGCGGAAATTCATAAACAAATGAAAAAGGATGGAACGCCTTTTGTATGGCTTTCCATGGAAAAGATACCGGAGGAAGAGATCCGCAGTCATTTTCCAAATATTATGCAGCAGTGTTTGGAAGAGGGATATGATCCGACGAAAGAGTGTATTCCGGTTGTTCCCGCGCAGCATTATTTCATGGGCGGAATACGTGTAGACCATGAGAGTAAGACAAGCATGAACCGTTTGTATGCTGTCGGTGAGACATCCTGCAATGGCGTACATGGAAAGAATCGTCTTGCCAGCAATTCCTTGTTGGAATCTATGGTATTTGCAGAGCGTGCAGCAGTCCAGATCAAGGAACTTTTGCCGGATACCGACTGGGAGCAGATCATGGATGGCTCTCCGGTTGACGAAGCAAAATATAAGGACTTGAAAGGCTTGCAGCAACATTATAAAGATGTGGTTTTGCAGGAAATCGAGGCAGAGAAGAAACGACATTAGAAACAAAGCAATGATGTTGCAGGTCGGGCAGCAATGATGTGATGACATTTATAGCAGGGTTGCCGGAAGTTGATAGAGACGAAGCAACAGATGATAGACAGGAGGATAAGATGAAAGATCCGATTACATATCGTGTCAATGCTGATCGATTGATCCGCATGGCATTGGAGGAAGATATTACAAGCGAAGATTTATCTACGAATTGTGTGATGCCGGAGTACCAGAAGGGCGAGGTACAGTTGATCTGTAAACAGGATGGCGTCATTGCCGGACTTGGTGTGTTTAAACGTGTATTTGAATTGTTAGATGATACGGTAAGCTTTGATATGCGCGTGGAAGATGGCGATGAAGTTACAGTGGGTCAGTTAATGGCCGTTATTACCGGAGATATTCGTGCATTGCTGTCCGGAGAGAGAACAGCATTAAATTACTTGCAGCGCATGAGCGGTATTGCTACGTATACACGATCCATTGCCAAGATGTTAGAGGGCAGTGGCACGACATTGTTAGATACCCGCAAAACCACACCAAATATGCGCATTTTTGAAAAATATGCTGTGAAAGTAGGTGGCGGCAGCAATCATCGTTTTAACCTTTCAGATGGTGTTATGTTGAAGGACAATCACATTGGCGCAGCAGGAAGCATTACGAAAGCGGTCAAGATGGCGAAAGAATACGCATCTTTCGTGCATAAGATCGAGGTGGAAGTTGAGAACTTGGACATGGTAAAGGAAGCGGTAGAAGCGGGCGCTGATATTATTATGTTGGATAACATGTCTCCGGAACAGATGAAAGAAGCCATCCAGATCATTGATGGCAGAGCGTTGACCGAATGTTCCGGCAATGTTACCAAAGAAAATATTCAGAATATGATCGATGTTGGTGTGGATTATGTTTCAAGTGGAGCATTGACACATTCTGCACCGATTATGGACATATCCTTAAAAAATCTTCATGCAATTTAAGGAATTATAAACGACTAAAAAACGGCGAAAGATGATACTGCATCTTTCGCCGTTTCAATTTTCCTTAAAAATAAGGTGCCAAATTATATTTTGACACCTTATGAAATCGTGCGTTTATACAATAGTAATTGTGGTTTTATTACCGAGCAATTACAGTTTTGCTAACTCTTGGAACTGATCCTTTAAGCAGGTATATAGATTCTTGTAGATCTGATGATACTTATCATACTCTGCTGTTGCCTTTGGATCAGCATGGCATTCTTTCGCAGGATCAGTGTGGATCATCTGACGGCAAGCGGATTCTACGCTTTCGTACAGTCCGGCACCAACACCGGCAAGAATAGCAACACCGAGAGCAGGACCCTCTGTTGCGGTTACGGTCTTAACGTCGCAGCCAAACATATCAGCCATCATCTGACGCTGAACGGCATTCTTGGCACCGCCGCCACAAGCCATCATTTCAGAAACTTCGATTCCCATTTCCTTGATGATATCGTTGCAGTCTGTCAAAGAGTACTGAATACCTTCCATTACGGCTCTAGCCATATCAGCGGTTGTATGCATACTCGATAAACCGAAGAATACGCCACGGCAGTTTGGATCGACATGAGGCGTTCTCTCACCATTTAAGTATGGGAGGTAGATCAAACGGTTTGCTCCGATCGGAGTTTTCTGTACATCTGCATTGATCAGATCAAAAGCACCGCATCCCTGCTCTTTTGCCTTACGAGCATACTCTGTTCCGATATTTTCCTGGAACCAAGCGAGGGAATATCCGGCAGCCTGTGTTACACCCATAACATGCCATGCACCTGGAACAGCGCAGCAGAAAGTATGTACACGACCCTTAGGATCAATAGAGATGTTGTTGCTGTGTGCGAAAACGACACCACTTGTACCGATCGTGGTAAATGCTTTACCGTCCTCTACGACGCCGGTACCTACAGCAGCGGCAGCATTATCGCCGGCACCACCTACGACAACAGTAGAAGTAGAAAGACCTGTCTTAGCAGCAATCTCTGGTAAGATCGTTCCGGTTACTTCCGGAGATTCATATACTTTAGCAAGAAGACTCTTGTCGATATCTAAGATCTCAAGAAGTTCATCAGACCACTGGCGTTTTGGTACATCCAAAAGCTGCATACCGGAAGCGTCAGAAACCTCTGTTGCAAATTCACCGGTCAAGATGTAACGAACATAATCCTTTGGCAGGAGAATGTGTTTACATTTTGCGTAGTTTTCAGGCTCGTTATTACGAACCCACAGAATCTTAGAAGCAGTAAATCCTGTCATGGCAGGGTTGGCTGTGATTTCGATCAACTTTTCTGCGCCAACTTTTTCTGTCATTTCTTCACATTCTTTTTCGGTACGCTGGTCACACCAAATGATGGAAGGACGGATCACCTCGCCCTGCTCGTCGAGCATGACAAGACCGTGCATCTGACCGGAGATACCAAGACCCTTGATATCATCTGCAGCGACACCGGAATCTTTTACGACTTTTGTGATCGTCTCTAACGCAGCATCGCGCCAGTCTTCCGGTTTCTGCTCTGCCCAGCCGTTGTGTGGTGTGTACAAAGGATAGTCTTTGCTTGCGGAAGCAATTACTTCTCCCTTTTCATCGAAAAGTACGGTTTTGGTTGAGGATGTTCCCAAATCAATACCAATTAAATAGTTCATATGAAACCTCCTTCGGTTAAAATGTTTTGTATTTTTACACGGAAAGACACGCTGCCGAAACAGTGTGTCTTTCCTATAAAATGTTACTATATTATTGTAAGGATCAGATTACATAAATGGATTCTCTGTCTTGTAAAGCATTCCCTTAGGCTGGTTGAAGCCGATCTCATCTACATCAACACCGATGTATTTGAATACTTCGTAAAGAGCCTTTCCATAATGACCGAATGCTACAGCACCATGATGAGGGTAGTTGCCTTCGATCAATACATGACGGTAGAAACGACCCATCTCTGGGATTGCGAAGATACCGATCGCACCAAAGGAACGAGTTGCAACCGGAAGAACTTCACCGTGTGCGATGTAAGCACGAAGTTTTGCATCAGCAGTACTCTGCAGACGGAAGAAAGTGATGTCTCCAGGTACAATGTCTCCCTCGAGAGTTCCGTTTGTAACCTCCTCCGGAAGAGAACGAGCCATGATCATCTGGTTCTTCATCTCGCAGAAGGAAAGCTTTGTGGAAGCTGTGTTACCACAGTGGAAGCCCATGAAAGTATCTTTCAGTGTGTAATCGAATTTGCCCTTGATATCTTCTTCGTAAATATCCGGTGTAACAGTATTGTTAATGTCGAGAAGAGTAACCGCATCGTTGCTGACAACAGTTCCGATAAACTCACTCAATGCACCATAGATATCAACTTCGCAGGAAACAGGGATACCCATCTTTGTCAGACGGCTGTTTACATAGCAAGGAACGAAACCAAACTGTGTCTGGAATGCAGGCCAGCATTTACCGGCGATCGCAACGAACTCACGGTATCCTTTGTGATCCTCGATCCAGTCAAGGAGAGTGATCTCATACTGAGCAAGTTTCTCAAGGATCTCAGGTTTCTTGTTGCCTGCGCCAAGCTCTGCTTCCATATCCTTAACGACATCAGGGATACGAGCATCTCCGGCATGGTTATTGAATGCTTCAAACAAGTCAAGCTCAGAGTTCTCTTCAATTTCAACATTCAAGTTGTAAAGCTGCTGGATAGGAGCATTACAAGCTAAGAAGTTCAATGGACGAGGACCAAAGCTGATGATCTTTAAGTGATCCAAAGCGTAGATTGCTTTTGCAATCGGAACGAACTCATGGATCATATCAGCGCATTCCTCAGCGTTTCCTACCGGATACTCTGGGATATAAGCTTTTACATTGCGAAGCTTTAAGTTATAGCTTGCATTTAACATACCGCAGTAAGCATCACCACGACCCTGTACCAGGCCACCATCCTTGGATGTCTCTTCTGCAGCAGCTACGAACATCTTAGGTCCATCAAAGTGTTTTGCAAGTAATGTCTCAGAGATCTCCGGACCAAAGTTACCAAGGTATACGCAAAGTGCGTTACATCCGGCTTTCTTAATGTCCTCCAAAGCCTGTACCATGTGGATCTCGCTCTCAACGATACAAACAGGACATTCATAAATGTCAGCCTCATCATATTTTGCCTTGTAAGCTTCTACAAGGTTCTTTCTTCTTGTGACAGAGAGTGACTCTGGGAAGCAGTCTCTGCTCACAGCTACAATACCAATTTTCATTTTAGGCATGTTGTTCATAATATTATTTCGTCCTTTCTTGATTTAAGTATTACCGGAAGAATATGTGGATCTTAAGAGTGGGATCCGCAAAAAATATACTGCGGCCCGGCAACCGCTCGCTATAAAATATTTTATCTCATTTCTGCATATTTTGCAATGGAAAAAAGAGTGGATATTCGGACAAAAAACTGGAGAAAATTCCCCATAAAATATTGACCTTCGCAGGATACTAGAGTAATATTCCATTAGATTATGCATGTGGAGGATGACTATGGGAGATTACATTATTGAATTAAAAAATATTTCCAAATGTTATGAGGGGGACACTGCCGCCGTTGATAATGTTTCTTTATCGATCGCAAAAGGTGAATTTGTAACGTTATTAGGTCCGTCCGGGTGTGGCAAGACGACGATCCTGCGAATGATCGGTGGATTTGAGCTGCCGACGTCCGGCCAGATATTGCTGGGCGGTAAGGATATCAGTAAACTGCCACCCAATGAGCGTCCGATCAACACCGTATTTCAGAAATATGCGTTATTTCCTTATTTGAATATATACGATAACATTGCGTTTGGCCTCAAGTTAAAGAAATTACCCAAAGATGTCATTGACGAGAAAGTGTGCCATGTATTAGATGTGGTGGATCTGGAGGGCTTTGAAAGGCGAAGGGTGCATACGTTATCCGGTGGTCAGCAGCAGCGTGTGGCGATTGCACGTGCGATCGTCAACGAGCCGGAGATCTTGCTTTTGGATGAACCGCTTGGCGCATTGGATTACAAAATGCGCAAAGAGATGCAGCTGGAGCTGAAATTAATGCATGAACAACTTGGCATCACATTTATTTTTGTGACGCACGATCAAGAGGAAGCACTTACCATGTCGGATAAGATCGTTGTCATGTCCAATGGTGAGATTCAGCAGGTTGGTACGCCGGAGGAGATCTACGATGAGCCAAAGAATGCTTTTGTAGCGGATTTTATCGGAGAAAGCAATATTTTTAACGGTGTTATGACAGGGCACAAGAAGGTCTCTTTCTGCCAAACAGAGTTTGATTGTGTGGATGACATTAAGGAGGGACTGCGTGTACAGGCGGTGATCCGTCCGGAAGACGTTGTTTTGACGGAGGCCGGCAAGGGAAAACTTCAGGGCGAGGTGATGTCTTCTATATTTAAAGGAACCTTTCACGAGATCACGGTCCTGCACAATGAGAAAGATGAGATTGTCGCTCAGGCTTCCGGGGATATTGCCAAGGGAACGAAAGTTGGTGTTGATATCTTGCCGGATAGTATTCATTTGATGCATTTTAATGAAAAGGCAAATCATTTCACCGGCATGATCGATGATGCGATGCGTATTCGTCTGGTGGATGGAAGTATCAAAGTGGATATGACAAAGCTTTTTTCGGGTTCGACATTGCAGGATGGAGTTCTTTATGATAAGAGCGGTCATCCGATCGAGACAGAGGGACGCAAGGTGGTTGTCTATATAAATCCAAGACAGGCGCAGCTTAGCGATGACCCACAAGTTGGTTTGGTACAGGGGCATATTGATTCGTTGATCTATATGGGAGATCATTATAGTTATGAAGTACGTTCAAGCAATGATGAGTTGTATTTTGTATATGATGAATATTTGTGGAACATTGGAGATTACGTTAGTGTTGTCGTGCCGGATACAGGCATCAGCGTTACATTAGCAGAGTGATCATTTATTAGTGCTGCCTTGGTAGCGGGATCATTTCATGGAGGAGACAGATGCATTTTACAAGAAAACAGTTAGGGATTCCGTATATCCTGTTTTTGATATTGTTTGTCGTACTGCCATTGTTTGTTGTGCTTTATTACGCATTTACTGATGGACAGGGACAATTTACCGTAGAGAACTTTCAACATTTTTTTACAAATGGAAAAACATTAGGAACGTTATTTTACAGTTTCGTGATCGCATTGCTGACGACAACCGTTTGTTTGTTCATTGCGTATCCGACAGCGTATATTCTGGCAAGAGGGGGATTTCGCAAAAGTGGTGTATGGATGCTTCTTTTGGTGACGCCGATGTGGATCAATTTTACGCTTCGTATCACGGCACTCAAAGAAGTGTTAAACCTGATCGAGGGTAACTTGGCATTTCACCCGCTGTTTAATGCGGTGCTGTGCATGGTCTATGACTTTTTACCGTTTATGATCCTGCCGATCTATACGGTGCTGTTGAAGTTAGATGGCGCACTGCCGGAGGCGGCAGCAGATCTTGGGGCAAAACGTCATCAGGTGTTTTTTAAGGTGATCCTGCCGCTCAGTATGCCGGGGATCATCAGCGGTGTGACAATGGTGTTTTTGCCGGCAATGACGAATTATGTTGTATTAGACATGGTGTATAACAGTACGTATATCATGGGAAGTCTGATCGGAAGTTACTTCAATACCTATGATTGGAATAACGGCTCTATGATCTCAATGGTACTGCTGTTCATTATTTTTGGCATCACTTGGATCACCGGCAAAATAACCGGTGATGATGGGGATATTCAGCGGGGAGGTGCAGCTTTGTGAAAAAGAAAGGATTACAGACAGTGTGGCTTATGCTTGTCGTTGCATTTTTGTATCTGCCGATCTTGATCTTAGCGGTGTATAGTTTTACAAAGTCGACGATGATCGGATCGATCCGTGGATTTTCTGTGCATAATTATGTCACGTTATTTACGACCAAAGAGCTGACAGATATGATCATAGGCACAGTTTTTCTGGCACTTTTGGTAGCTGTATTATCCAGTATATTAGGGACGTTAGGTGCAATAGGAATTTTTTACTCTTCCAAAAAGACACGCATGAGTATCGAACTTGTGAATCAGATACCGGTAGTTAATTCGGATGTTGTGACTGGATTTTCGATATGTGTACTGTTGATCGTTTTTGCCGGGATCGATAAAGATACTTATATTCCGTTGATCGTCGGACAGACGGTATTATGTACGCCATTTGTATATTTGTCAGTGCTTCCCAAACTAAAGCAGATGGATCCGGATATGTATATGGCGGCATTAGATCTTGGCTGTACTCCGGCAAAGGCACTTCGTACCGTAATCTTTCGGGAGCTGGTACCGGGTATTGCGGCAGGCTTTATGACTGCAGTGACCTTGTCGTTAGATGATTATTTCATAACTACGTATACCAAACCTGCTACGTTTAATACGATCAGTACGTATGTGGTTAATGCGACACGTGGAGCACGGACAGAGATCAAGACGGCTCTTTGGGCGCTGTCAACGGTAATATTTTTGCTGGTGGTGCTATTTGTGGTTGTGATAAACAGCAAAGATCTAAAAAAGTCGACAAATGTAGAATGACAGAATAAATGTATAACGATTGTAGAAAGGAATGTAGAAAAACCGTGAAAAAAGGAATTGCATTGTGTGTTTTGTTCTTGCTGTCAGCATTGTGTGTCGGTTGTGGAAAGCAGTCGGAAGATGATGTGACAGTACTTCGCGTGGCGAATTGGGAGGAATACATTGATGAGGGCGGCTGGTCTGAGGATGAGACGATCGAGCTTGCGGACGGCACGAAAATTCTCGGAAAGGAAGAGATGACGGAGCTGTTTGAGCAATGGTATGAAAAGAAATACGGTGAAAAAGTCAAAGTGGAATATTCCACGTTTGGCACAAATGAAGATTTGTACAATCAGCTTACTTTGGGAGATACTTTTGATCTGATCTGTCCATCAGAATATATGATCATGAAGTTGATGAAAGAGCATCGATTGGAACCGTTTTCGAGCAGTTTTTATGACACCTCGGATCCGGATAACTACTATGCGAAAGGAGTTTCCCCCTATATAAGGAAACGTTTTGATGAGTTAAAGATTGATGGAGAAGAGTTATCCAAGTATGGTGCAGGTTATATGTGGGGAACAATGGGGATTGTCTATAATCCAAAGGAAGTGGATGAAAAAGATACCGATCATTGGTCCATGTTGTTGGATACCAAATATCGTAAACGTATCACGATGAAAGACAGTATCCGAGATTCCTATATTGTGGCGCAGGCGATCCGCAAAGAAAAGGAGCTATCTTCACAGCAGTTTACACAGGCTCCTGATTATTCGAATCGTCTTTTTGAGGAAATGAATGATACGAGTGTGAAAGCAGTGGATGAGATTCAGGAGATCCTTGGAGATATGCGCGAAAATGCGTATTCGCTGGAGACAGACAGTGGTAAAGCGGATATGGTTACCGGCAAAGTTGTTGCCAATATGCAGTGGTCCGGTGATGGTGTGTATACCATGGACCAGGCGGAAGAAGATGGGCTTGAGCTGAGCTTTGCCGTACCGAAGGAAGCCTCGAATCTGTGGTTTGACGGCTGGTGTATGCTTAAAAAAGGCGTTCGGTCGGATGCAAAGAAGCAGCAGGCTGCAGAAGCCTTTGTAAATTTTTTGTCCCGACCAGACAATGTGATCAAGAATATGTATTATATTGGTTACACTTCTGTGATTTCCGGTGGTGACAGTCCTTTGATCTATGAATATGCAGACTGGTGTTATGGCGCAGAAGATGAAGATACGGACACTGTACCATATTCATTACGATATTTCTTTACTGAGGAAGATGAGAATGCTTCACAGGACTATGTGCTGCAAGTACCTGCAGGAGAGGAACGCAGACAGGTGTTTGCCGGATATCCGCCACGTGATGTAATCACGCGCAGTGCAATCATGCAATGTTTTGACGATGAACAAAATAAACGTATTTCCAGAATGTGGACAAATATTCGTTGCTTTGAATGGAAAGATCTATTTTGACATTATAATCCTATCTTCAAAAAGCTGCCGCTTTGTAAGGCAGCTTTTTTGAAAAAATTTATATTTTTGTTGACAAAAGAAAAAGATTGTATTAAATTATTATAGGGTTAGATAGAGCTAACCTAAATATGTGTCAACTTTCACACGATAGATAGACCTAACGAAAAGAAGTCGCAACAGATTGCTGTTAGTAACGAACTATATTGTGCGAGGAAGGACAGGAGCGGAAAGGAAAACATATGACTCTGAATGATGCAGTAGAAGGAAAAGAATATGTAGTAGAAGAGATTGCAACAAACGATGATGAAATGAGTGCGTTCTTATTCTCACTTGGGTGCTACAGTGGTGAGCCGATCACAGTCGTTGCACGTAAAAAGAAAAATCTGGTAGTTTCGATCAAAGACGCCAGATACAACATTGATATTGAACTAGCGAAAGCTATTTTAATATAAAGAATTTGATAATTTGTCATTTTACAAGGAGGTTTCGTTATGAGAATTGCGTTAACCGGTAATCCCAATAGTGGAAAGACCACTATGTACAACGCATTAACGGGAAGAAATGAAAAAATCGGTAACTGGGCTGGTGTTACCGTCGATAAGAAAGAAAGCCAGATCAAGAAGGCGTATTACGATGGCTCAAAAGAGTTGATCGCAGTCGATCTTCCGGGTGCATACTCCATGTCACCGTTTACATCAGAGGAGAGCATTACAAGCGGTTATGTGAAGAATGAGCATCCGGATGTTATTATTAATATCGTAGATGCTACCAATTTGAGCCGTAGCTTGTTCTTCACAACACAGCTTTTGGAACTTGGTGTTCCGGTTGTTGTAGCTTTGAATAAGAGCGATATTAATGAGAAGAAAGAGACAAAGATCAACACAGAACTGTTGTCTCAGAAACTTGGCTGTCCGGTGCTTAAAACAGTATCCACATCCGATGAAGGACTAAAAGAAGTTGTTGCTCAGGCAGCAGAGTTAGAGGGATCCGGTCAGAAGGCACCGTATATACAGGGTGAAGTTAATCTTCATGACAAAGATGAGGTAGAAGCTGCTGATAGAAAGCGCTTTGCATTTGTAAATGCTATTGTGAAAGAAGTAGAGAATCGTAAAGTGCTTACAAAGGATAAGACAATTGGGGATAAGATTGATTCTGTTATCACACATCCTGTAATCGGTATTGCAATCTTTGCAGTAGTAATGTACCTGGTATTCTATATTTCACAGTCTACTTTAGGTACATATTTGGCAGATATCCTGACCGGATGGATCGAGCAGTTCCAGGGTTGGGCGACAGATAGTTTGGAAAAAGCTAACGCAAGTGCATTCTTAGTATCCTTCCTTTGTGATGGTATTATCGGTGGTGTAGGCGCCGTTGTTGGTTTCCTTCCACTCGTAATGGTGATGTACTTCCTTATCGCATTACTTGAAGACTGTGGTTACATGTCACGTGCAACAGTCGTACTGGATCCAATCTTTAAGAGAGTAGGTCTTTCCGGTAAATCCGTCATCCCTATGATTATCGGTACCGGTTGTGGTATTCCTGCTATCATGGCATGTCGTACCATTAAGAATGAGCGTGAGCGTAGAACAACAGCGATGCTTGCAACATTTATGCCATGTGGCGCTAAGATGCCTGTAATCGCATTGTTTGCAGGAGCATTCTTCCCGAAATCAAAATGGGTAGGTCCATTGATGTATTTCGTTGGAATTCTTTTGATACTTTTGGGAGCATTGCTTATCAAAGCAATTACCGGTATGAAATATAGAAAGTCCTTCTTCATTATTGAGCTTCCGGAATATAAGATTCCAAGCTTGAAGATCGGTGTTTTATCTATGTTAAATCGTGGTAAGGCATACATCGTTAAGGCTGGTACCGTAATCCTTGTATGTAATACTGTAGTACAGTTGATGCAGTCCTTTAACTGGCATCTTCAGGCAATCGAAGAGGGACAGGAGAGTACTTCTATTCTGGCAAGTATTGCCGGCCCGTTTGCTTATCTGTTAGTACCTGTCGTTGGAATTGCATCATGGCAGCTTGCAGCAGCAGCAATCACGGGATTTATTGCTAAGGAGAATGTAGTTGGTACAATCGCTACCTGCTTTGCAATTACAAACTTCATTGATACTGATGAGCTTGCATTAGTAGGTTCCGGTAATGCGGTAGCTGATGTTATGAGATTGACAAAAGTGGCAGCACTTGCATACTTAATGTTCAACCTTTATACACCACCATGTTTCGCTGCACTTGGTGCTATGAACTCTGAGATGCAGAGTGGTAAGTGGCTGCTTGGTGGTATCTGCTTACAGCTTGCAACAGGTTTCACAGTTGGATATTTGGTATACCAGATCGGTACAATGATCGTCTCCGGACCTGCAGCAGTTCTTTCTACTCCAGGTTTCTATGCAGGATTGATTGCAATAGCAATTTTTGCGGCAGTGATCGTTAGTCTGATCATCAAAGGTAACAGAGCTATTGATACAGAGTATCAATTAGATTAATGTATATATGAAAACTTCACGGCGTCAGAAGATATGGCAACGTATCTTCCGCTGTGGAAGATTTCATAGAATCAATAGAAAGGGATGGTTATTGTGGGAAGCATTATTGCAAACTTGATCGCAATATTAGTTATTGCGCTTATTTTAGGAGTGTCGATTTTTTATATTGTCAAATCTAAGAAAAAGGGTGTAAGATGCATTGGCTGTCCTTCGGCTGGTTCCTGCACAAAGTATTGCGGAGCTGGGTCAAAGAAAACAAAACAGAAAAAATAGTGATGGGGCCGTTTGTTTTGCAAAAAACAGGCGGTCTTTTCTCTATATGATCAGATGGATGGTTATGCCTCTTTACGAACAGCGGTGCTTTAGGGAGCGGAAGAAGATAGCAGAGTTAGAAAGGTCAGGTGGTAAATATGGTAAATTATTTGGCAGCACAGACATCGGGCAATTGGATTGCGATCGTGATCATTGTGATCATTTTGATCCCGGCAATCCGTACGACAGTCAAACATATGAAAGGGGAAGGAGACTGCTGTGGAGGACCAAAGGAAAAGGTACCTAAGAAAAAGATGGATGGTCCGAAGCTTCGAGAGCTTACTGTTCATATTGAAGGAATGCATTGCCAGAATTGTAAAAATCGTATTGAGAAGCATGTCAATGAGCTGGACGGTGTGATCTGTAAAGTGAAACTGAATAAAAAAATAGCCGTCGTATCTCTATACAAAGATGTCGATGAATCGCTCATCAAGGATACGATAGAAAAGCTTGATTTTACTGTTGTAGGTATGGAGTAGGACGATGGAAAAACTTGAATTTCCTGTTGCGGGTATAAAGTAGAGCGGGGGATAGGCAGTGCATAACTGCACCGCCTATTTTTCTCCCTTACGGCACATGATCCTGCAAAAAATAATAGCGACGATCGTACTGATAGTGGTGGCGATCAGACCGGGGAACACAACGGCTGCAGGATTGACGGAACCGTATTGGGAACGGTAAGCAATCGTGCTGACCGGAATCAACTGCAGTGATGAAATATTAATGATCAAAAAAGTGCACATTTCATCGGAAGCCTTGCGGATCGGTCTGCCGGTATCAGAAAGACGCTCCCGCTCTATTTTTGCCAGTTCTTTCATAGCTTTCAGTCCCATAGGAGTCGCTGCCCAGCCCAGCCCTAATAAATTAGCAACGATATTAGCGCTGATGTACTCTTTTGCAATATGATCTTTTGGAATGCGTGGAAATAGAAAATGCAGGACAGGGTCCAGTTTTCTGGTGATCTGGTCTAACAGGCCGGAACGTTTGGCAATCTCGATCAATCCTGTCCACATAGACATAATGCCGAGCATAGTGATCGCCATTGTTACAGCTTCGCCCGTACTGTCAATAGCCGCATTGCTAAGAGCCTCCACCTCGCCGGTCAGTATGCCAAATCCAATACCGATCAGTATCATATACCCCCAAAGATAATTAAGCATAACCATCCTCACAATATCATGGATTTATTTAACACATATGAAAAAGGCAGATGGATTATTCCCAATGGCATTAAGTTAAGGAAATCTCACATCACAGAAATGTGGTGTGGGATTTTTTTTGCAATAAACTATTGACAAATCAGTCATAAAATGCGGCCGCTTTAGCTACTGAGAATTTTGAGAGGTAGCTAAAGCGGCTCTTGTAATTAGAAAACATCTATTTACAAGGAGGAAATCGCATGAATAGAAACTCACAGAAATTAAGAAACTTATTATTGAATCTCATTAATAAGCAGAAGCAGGATTTAACAGGACTTGTTTCTGACCCCGATGTGAATTTTACAAGAAATAGGAAAATTCCATATGAAAATATGATTTTGTCATTGCTAACGATGGAGGGGGCTACTTTAACGAACGAACTATTACGACAGTTTGGTTGCAGTACCACTACCGCAACATCATCAGCATTTGTTCAGCAGAGAAAGAAAATCCTACCAGCCGCACTGGAAAATCTTTTTCAAGAGTTCGCTTCCCAAACAGCCCGAAGCGATAATTATAGGGGATATAAACTTTTAGCTATTGATGGTTCAGATATTCAAATTGCAACTAATCCGAGGGACAAAGCGTCTTTTTTTCAAACAAAAGAAGGCGTAAAACCCTACAATCTCCTTCACCTTAATGCTTTATACAACCTTCTCTCTCACACATATGAAGATGCTATAGTTTATAAAGCTAAAGAAGCCGGAGAAAACAAAGCATTAATTGAAATGGTTGATAGATCTGATTTTACCACAAAGACCATTGTTACTGCGGACAGAGGGTATGAGTCGTATAACAACATGGCACATATACAAGAAAAAGGTTGGTTCTACCTTATACGAGTAAAGGATTTTGGCAAGTACAAAACAGGCATTTTGCACGGCTTAGACTTACCTGACACAGAGGAATTTGATGAGTATATAGATTTAAATTTAACTCGGAAACAGACAAATGAAATGAAGAATTTATTGCAGCAGAAGAATACATATCGATGGATATCACATAAATGTACGTTCGATTATCTGCCGTCAAAAAGTAAAAAATCAGATCCTGCAGTATTGTATCATCTACCATTTAGAATTGTACGTTTTCCAATATCAGATAATTCATATGAAGTTGTAGTAACCAATCTGGACGCAGTAGAATTTCCTTCAGATGAACTAAAGAAACTATACGGCATGAGGTGGGGAATTGAAACATCTTTTAGAGATTTAAAATATACTATAGGATTACTTCATTTTCATTCGAAAAAGGTGGACTATATACTCCAAGAAATTTTCGCAGGGCTAATAATGTATAACTTTTCTGAATTGATTACCTCGCACGTAGTCATAGAAAAGGGTTCCAGAAAATATGAATATAAAATCAACTTTTCTGTTGCTGTACATATATGCCGTGATTTCCTGTTAAGTATAAATAACCCACCTGATGTTGAACTGCTCATTGCCAGATATGTACTACCCATTCGCCCCGGGCGCTCAAGACCACGAGAAATGAAAGTCAAACAAGCAATAAGCTTCATGTATAGAATAGCATAAAATATCGAAAAATGTATCAATTTTTGACAAGGGTATTGCTCTTGTCTATTTGTCGTACATTTTTTTGATTAATGTATGGAATTTAATCTGTGACAAGAAAATGAAAAGAGAAGTTAGTATCGAAAAAAGATACCAACTTCTCTCATAATTAGCCTTAACTTAATGCCATTGGGATTATTCCATCTGCCTGTACCTTAGCCAATTCAAAGGATTTAGTTGTCCAGATCAATAGAGACTCCCGGAATAATATCAGAAATATCGTCCAGATAACCGATATTTCCGTCATCTTCCTCATCGTCATCATCATCATCTTCTTCTTGGGCCATTTCTGCGATCAATTCTTCGAACGCGGCACTGGCGATCTCAAATTCTTCCGGATCGTCCAGACTTTCAAATACCGGATTGCCATCAGCATCCTCAGAATAGATCAATAATAATACTTCGCCATCTTCGAATTCATCATTTGGCTCCGTAGGAACTACAGCAATGTATTCTTTGCCAAGTTCATGAATTTCCAAAGCGGCAACAGCTTCCATGTCCATGTCATTGCCATCTTCATCTGTCAGAGTGATCACTGCATTAAAGTCGTTATCTTCATTAAAAAATAATGCGTTATTTTTGTCGTTCATTGATATCCTCCATTTTACTATTGCTACATACGTGCAACAAAATATAATACGTTTTTATTCAAACTTCTCTGTATATCAGGGAGAGAGTTTGAAATGGTTATTTGCTGTTCAAATAGTAACATTAGGGGCATCTGATGTCAAATAAAAAGAATATAAAATAAATGCTCAATTAAAACCCTCCATACCGGAAGTTACAGACAATCCACATATTGCATATTATGTCAATCAAATAATAGCTATTTTGCAGCCGATAAAGTAAATTATCCTGCCTTCAAAAAAACTATAGCAATTGCTGCAGAACGCAGAGTTTTCGCGTGATTTCTTATTTTGTTAAGTCTCTGATGAATACATGCCTGAAGGATTGTCTGAGATGTCCCGGTTTAGCAAGGTATCATCCATTTTTGGACGGGACGCTTTCGCTACGATGCGCTACGTCACGTTACTTAATGTCTCTGAGATACGAGACATAAGTAACGACGAGCGCAAAGTCCCTTTCAAAAATGATGAATACCTTGCTTCCGGGACTTCGAGTTTCCGAAAGGCATGTAAATCGATCATCAGAGACAACAAAATCTAGAAATCACTGTGAAAACTAATTGCGGCAAAGCAATTGCTATAGTTTCTTGATGGCAGGACTCACTATATCGCGGCTGCAAAATATAATTAACCCATCGACATAATAAGCAATATGTGGATGTGTGAGATATTGAGGCATGGGAAGATGGAATAATTTATTAACGGATATTAACGGAACAGGGGGATATGTGGTATAATTGATGGAGAATGTAGACAGGTTATAAGGTATGGCAGAGTGTCTGCGGAATGGAGAATAAAATGGGCAGTAAAGTATGGACAGCAGGTAATTTATATGTGAATCAATCCGGTAAGATCGTACAATTGATGGCGGTTGCAAGGCAGGAGGGCAGTGCGCAGGAGCTTGCCATATATCAGGAGATGCATGCACCATTTACCGTATGGGCAAAATCTCTGTCAGCTTTTGAGGCGACTTATCATAAGATGGCAGAAGTGTTAGAGGAGAAGCGTGCGCCTCAGGAGAGAACGGTAGAAGCATCCGGGGAGAAGCGTGCACCTCAGGAGAGAGTGGTAGAAGCATCCGGGGCAAAAAGTGCTTTGCAGGAGAGTGTGTCTGAAGTGTCGGCGCAGGATTTGTCTCAGGAGAACGAATCAGAGGCATCCGAGAATCAGCGCGCACAGGGGGAGAATGTGCCTGCCGGTGGGGCGGATGTGAGCGAAGAAGAGCTGCGTATGGCACTGGAAAAGGGGCAGCCGGAAAAATATTTGTCCGGTCGTATTACAGAAACGGAAATCGCCAGGCGAGGCATGCTTCAAATATTAGATGCAGAGTCTTTTCGAGAAAAGAGACAGCTATTAGTGGGACTGCGTCCGTATATTGACAAACTGTTACTACACAATATTGCAGCAGCGTTAGATGTTGTTTTGGAAGAAGGAACACTTGATGATCAGTTTGAGTCACTGCTTCATTGTGTTGATGCACATGCCAGATATGAAGGAGGGAGATTGCGGTCATGATCAGGAAAATTATACGCAGTATGACACAGGGGTCTGTCAAGACAAAACTTTTTTTATGGGCAATGATTTTGCTGGGGATAGCATCTGTTGCATTGTTTATCGCAGCGTGGATACTGCAGCTTCCGATATTTGCACTGGCAGCGCTTGTATTGTTGGTCGTTGCCTTTGCGACTGTAAATTCTGTTACGATCAATACACAGAAGGCTCAAAAATCAAATAAAGATACATACGATGAAGGAAAAGAAGCGCATTCGCCACAGGAACGGCAGCGAGCCAAGGCAAGATATCTGGCCTCGCTTCAATCGAAAGATGTCAAAAAGATATTAAAGCAGCATAAAGTAACGCAGTCTCATCAGAAACTTATGATTGATTCTTACCAGGAGAGAAAATTAGAGCAGGTTCCGGCATTTGCCTGGAGAACTGACAAAACATTACATTTTCTTGTGCTAGAGGGCCATGCAAATGAATTTGAGATTCCCATGGATCAGATCAGGGGTATTTATTATGAAAAAAATGTAACTGCAGATATCGAAAAGGATTATATCCCGTTTCAATATAGTACGTACATTGCTAAAATGTTTCAAGATCTTTTGCCGGAATATGCAGAACGTAACGTAGACGGAGAACTTGTTTACCAAAAAAATTTATTTTATTTGAGCAATGGATTATACATAACGAATACGTCAATGGCAAATTTGATGAAGCTGTTGCCAAAGGTCCCGTTTTTATTGGATGACAGTGTGAGTCGCAGCAATCGCCTGGACGCATATTTTAAGGAAATATACAAAAATCGTGTTCTTTGTGAGGCCCATGCGATCACGATGGAGCAGTACCGTCAGTCAATAGAGGACACATTAGAGGATTTGATACAGGCGCCCATCAGCGGACAGGAATTTGTGAAAAGTCTTCGCGATATGACAAAATACCATCTGATCGATCAGCAGCAAGTTAGCAGATGTAGCCAAAGATATCGTCAGATTAAAAACATATGACATGATGCAATAAAAATAATACGTAATTATATATTGACATATGTTAAAAATAAAGATATAGTATTAGTATACTTGAATTGCAAAAAGATGTTGACAGGATAATGAAAAAGCATTATCATACAAAAAGAACACTTGTTCGAATTAAGAAAGGATGAATTTAGTTATGGCAAACGAAGTAAAGATCGATGAAAATAAAAGAAAAGCGTTGGAGTCTGCACTGTCTCAGATTGAGAAGGCATATGGTAAGGGTTCCGTTATGAAATTAGGCGACAATATGCATTTGAATGTGGAGACCGTACCATCTGGTTCTTTGGGCTTGGATCTCGCTCTGGGTGTTGGCGGTGTGCCAAAGGGACGTGTGGTAGAAGTGTATGGACCAGAGTCTGGCGGTAAGACGACCGTTGCACTGCATATGGTAGCAGAGGTGCAGAAACGCGGAGGTATTGCCGGCTTTATTGATGCGGAGCATGCGCTGGATCCGGTGTATGCCAAGAAGATAGGTGTAGATATTGACAACCTATATATTTCACAGCCGGATACCGGAGAGCAGGCATTGGAGATTACAGAGACAATGGTGCGTTCCGGTGCAGTTGACATTGTGATCGTGGATTCTGTAGCAGCACTGGTTCCGAAAGCAGAGATTGAGGGTGAGATGGGAGATTCTCACGTTGGTCTTCAGGCAAGATTAATGTCTCAAGCATTGCGTAAATTGACAGCGATCATCGGCAAGACCAATTGTACGGTGATCTTTATCAACCAGTTGCGTGAGAAAGTTGGTGTCATGTTCGGTAATCCGGAGACAACGACCGGTGGCCGTGCATTGAAATATTATTCCTCCATTCGTTTGGAAGTCAGACGTGGGGAGCAGATCAAAAAGGATGGTGAGGCGATCGGTAATCGAACCAAGATCAAAGTTGTGAAAAATAAAGTGGCACCACCATTCCGTACTGCTGAGGTTGATATTATTTACGGAGAGGGCATTTCCAGAGAAGGAGATATTTTGGATCTGGCCGTTGCAGAAAATATTGTCAATAAGAGTGGCGCTTGGTATGCCTATAACGGAGATAAGATCGGTCAGGGACGTGAAAATGCAAAACTGTTCTTGAAAGAACATCCGGATCTGATGGAAGAGGTTGAACAAAAAGTACGTGAAAAATATGCTCAAAAAGAGGGTGTTGATCAGGCAGAGAATGAGGAAAAGGCGTCTGATAAAACAGTTAAGGAGCCGGTTAAGGCAGCCAAAAAGGCTGACGATGCGGAATAATCGATGGAAGATGAGAAATTAAAGGCAACGAAGAAAGCGATGGGATTGTTGCAGCATATGGATCGCACGGAATGGGAACTTCGCAGTAAGTTAGAACAGGCGGGATTCTCAGAAGAAGCAGTGGAAGCAGCAATACAATATGTTGCCGGGTATCATTATATTGACGATAAGAGGTATGCAAAGCGGTTTGTAGAAATATATCGCGAATCCCGAAGTATGCGAAGAATACGTCAGGATTTACAAAAAAGACACGTTCCGGAGCAGTGGATCACGCTGGCAATAGAGGCTGTTGACGAGGATGATACCCCGGCACTGCAAAAGGCACTGGAAAAACTGCTCCGAGGAAGGACAGAACTATCTTATGAAGAGCAGCAAAAAGTAACGGCAAAACTGTATCGGCGGGGGTTTCGACTGGATGCTGTTCGTCGCCAAATTGACCTATGGCGCGAGCGAAATGATTGCCAATATTAGGGGAAGTTTACTTGACATTTTTCTGTGAAAAGTATAAAATTGAACTGTTGTACTATGTGCAATGAATATTTATAAGGAGGTGCTTCAGTTCGATGTCACCAATGGTTATTAAAATAGTAGCCGTTGTGATCTTACTGGTTGCCATCGTTGTTACGGCACTTTTGACGAAGACGATTTCTATTAAGCGTTATCAGGAATCTGAGAATCAGAAGTTGAACAATGCAGAGGACAAGGCTCGTCAGATCATTGATGAAGCTGTAAAGACTGCAGAGACGAAAAAGCGTGAAGCCCTATTAGAGGCGAAGGAAGAAGCGATCAAGAATAAGAATGAAATTGAGCGTGAATCCAAAGAGCGTAGAGCCGAAATTCAGCGATATGAAAAGCGAGTATTATCGAAAGAGGAAGCTCTGGACAAAAAATCGGAAGCCTTAGAGAAGAAGGAATCCAAATTAAATGCGAAAGATGCGGATTTGGATCGTCTTAAGAAAGAGTTGGAGACGATTAAGAACAGCCATCTTCGCGAGTTGGAAAAGATTTCCGGTTTGACCTCCGAACAAGCAAAGGAATATTTGTTAAAATCTGTAGAAGAAGATGTGAAACATGAAACTGCTGTTCTCGTTAAGGAATTAGAGAACAAGGCAAAGGAAGAGGCAGACAAAAAGGCAAAGGATTATGTTGTGACTGCGATTCAGCGATGTGCTGCGGATCATGTAGCAGAGACAACAATCTCCGTTGTTCAGTTGCCAAATGAGGAGATGAAAGGACGAATTATTGGTCGAGAGGGACGTAATATTCGTACATTAGAGACTCTGACAGGTGTAAATCTTATTATTGATGACACACCGGAGGCAGTTGTTTTATCTGCATTTGATGGAGTAAGACGAGAGGTTGCTCGTATTGCTCTTGAGAAACTAATTGTTGATGGACGAATTCATCCTGCAAGAATTGAAGAGATGGTGGAGAAGGCACAGCGTGATGTTGAGTCGATGATTCGTGAAGAAGGTGAAGCAGCAACATTAGAGGTTGGTGTTCATGGAATTCATCCGGAATTAATTCGTTTGTTAGGTAGAATGAAGTTTAGAACCAGTTATGGTCAGAATGCATTGAAACATTCTATTGAGGTTGCACATTTGTCTGGCTTACTTGCCGGAGAAATTGGTGCTGATGTGCGTCTAGCAAAACGCGCAGGTTTGCTTCACGACATTGGTAAATCGGTCGATCAGGAGATGGAAGGTACACATGTTCAGATTGGTGCGGACTTATGTCGGAAGTATAAAGAGTCGGGTATTGTAATTAACGCTGTGGAAGCACACCATGGCGATGTGGAGCCAGAAAGCTTGATCGCATGCATCGTTCAGGCAGCAGATACCATTTCTGCAGCTAGACCGGGTGCTCGTCGAGAAACACTGGAAACATATACAAACAGATTGAAACAGTTAGAAGATATTTCAAATAGCTTTAAGGGAGTTGAAAAATCATTTGCCATTCAGGCAGGACGTGAAGTTCGTGTCATGGTTATACCAGAGAAGGTATCAGATGATGACATGATACTATTAGCAAGAGACATCGCTAAGCAGGTTGAGGATGAACTGAAATATCCTGGCCAGATTAAGGTAAATGTTATTCGTGAATCCAGAGTAACCGATTACGCTAAGTAAGGCGCAATGGAGTAAAAATGAGCGAAAGAGGTCGTGCGGAACGACCTCTTTTCTTTTCCACAAATAAAAACTAGAGTGTGACGAGAACAATGAAAAGTATGGGCATTACCTTTTACATAGATAGAAAATAATAGAAAGAAGGTGACAGGAGATGGTGATCTTAAAGAATTCTACACGCGAAAGCGCTAAAATAGGACAAGCGATAGATACGCAGTTTCAAACGGGAGGAGATCCATGGCTGGCAGTAGACATTGGAACGACAACGGTGGTAGTTGATCTATATACTTCTTATGGTGAGCTGGTAGCAACGTTAGCAGAAGACAATGCACAGGGAACCTATGGCAGTGATGTTATGATGCGGCTTATGCATGTCAAAGAGGGAAGAGGCGACCTTTTGGTACAGCGTATACGCGAGCAGATCTTCCAAATGGGCAGCAAACTGATCTGTAAATGGAAGTCACTTTTTGCGCAGACTGTACCGGTTCAAATGGCGGTGGTAGGAAACACGGTCATGTGTCATCTCTTTTTGCAAAAAGACGTTACCGGTCTGATGGGAGCTCCATTTTCGGCAGCTTATGAAGGCTGCTATACATTATTGGGGAAAGATGTTGGCTGGAAAGACTGGAATACGTTAGCCATTACAGTATTGCCTGGCATAGCGGCACATGTTGGCGCAGATGCTGCGGCAATGCTTGGAAATTTGCGGATGTGGGATGCGGACAAAATCCAATTAGCGGTTGATCTGGGAACGAACGCAGAGATTCTGTTAAATAACAGAGGAACACTGTATGCGTGTTCTACTGCCGCAGGTCCGGCATTTGAGGGAAGAGGGATCACGCATGGCAGGAGAGCGAGAGCAGGGGTTATTAATGCGGTGAAACTGTTTCGTGGTGCGGGCAATATCGAGCTTACCTTGGTGTCTGCTCGAGAACAAAATGATCAGAAGCCGATAGGGATCTGTGGTTCCGGATTGGTAGATCTTCTTGCGGCTCTGCGCCGCCATCAAGTGATGACATCGGATGGCTGCCTGCTTTCTGGTGAAGAAGCGATGCAGATAAACAGTGCCAGACCATTTGCGGACTGTCTGACTACGGATGTTAAGGGAGAAAGACAATTTGTTCTGTATGACGATATTGTATTGACGCAGCAGGATATTCGTTCTGTGCAGTTAGCGAAAGCAGCGATACAGAGCGGCATGATGTTGTTATTAGAGCAGGCAGTGGTGTCAGTGGAGGACATACAGGAGCTGTACGTTGCTGGTGTCTTTGGAGGATTTGTCAATCCGGGCAGTGCAAAACAGATGGGACTCTTACCTTCTATTGATGATAAGAAAATCATTTTTGTTGGGAACGCAGCGGGAAAAGGAGCAGGCGAAGCGTTATGTGACCCGAAATTTATAGATATGCTGCAGGAGCATATCGCAGACATACATCATATTGAACTGGCAGAGCAGGCAAAATTTACACAGGTATATATGGATTCTATGGAAATTGCGCCATGGCATTGATATTGCGGTTGCACTGTGGGATGCTTGCCTGTCATAGGGGATTTGTGCTACTATGTAGTGAGCCTTATAGAGGTTTTAGATGCACGAAAATGGCTTGGACAGAAAGAAGGAATGAGACATGAAATTAGCATTTATTGGAGCTGGAAATATGGCACAGGCGATGATCGGTGGTGTGCTGCGTAAAGGTTTATTGCCTAAGAATGAAATCATTGCAACGGCAGCGACACAAAAGACGATTGACACGGTAGCAGCACAGTATGGTGTGAATGTCACTTTAGATAACAAAGAGGCTGCAAAAGCAGATATTATCGTGCTTGCAGTGAAACCGGTTTATTATGCGGAGGTAATTGCAGAGATCAAAGATGTTGTGTCTTCGGAGCAGATTATTGTTACGATTGCAGCAGGCAAATCCGTTGCCTGGGTAGAAGAGGCATTTGGTGGATCTCATAAGATTGTTAGGACGATGCCAAATACACCGGCGTTAGTTGGTGAAGGAATTACGGCGGTATGTCCAAATGCAAATGTTGGAGAAGAGGATTTAAAACAGGTATGCGATATTTTGGAGAGCTTTGGAAAGGCAGAAGTGATCAGCGAAAAGATTATGGATGCTGTTATTGCGGTTAGTGGAAGTTCTCCTGCATATGTTTTCTTATTCATTGAAGCCATGGCAGATGCTGCTGTAGCGGAGGGAATGCCTCGTGCGCAGGCTTATCAGTTCGCTGCACAGTCTGTACTTGGCAGTGCTAAAATGGTATTAGAAACCGGAAAGCATCCGGGTGAGCTTAAGGATATGGTATGTTCACCGGCGGGAACAACCATTGATGCGGTACGTGTGTTAGAGCAAGGCGGGCTTCGTGGAATCGTCATGGACGCAATGCATGCTTGCGCTGAGAAAAACCGCAATATGTAAGGAATCATTTGAATAATCGTGTAGCCGGAAAGCATATGCGAACATAGAAAGCATATAATTTCCTATGAACAAAAATAAGATCCGTATACGAAAGATATGGCTTGTTTTTGCAGTGTATGTTATATTGATCGGCTATATGGGGCTGTATATTGCGAATTGGCAGAGCAGGCAGAACAACTTGCTGAAGTATCAGACGTTAATGCAGCATAACCATATATCTTCGCATAGCAGAGCGTTGCTTCGTGATATGGAATGCTTTCCGGTGCGAAAGGATCGCCGAGGTAAAGTATCTTGGGACTTTGAGGATGGCTATGGAGCACCGAGAACGTTTGGTGGCAAAAGAAGTCACGAGGGTGTAGATATCATGGCTTCCAAAGATCAGCCGGGGTGCTTACAGATTCAATCTGTGTGTGATGGTGTGATTGAACAAATTGGCTGGCTGAAATTGGGAGGATACCGTATAGGTATTCGTTCCAAACAGGGATATTATGTGTATTATGCACATTTACAGCAATATGCACCTGATCTGCGCAAAGGCAGCAAAGTAAAAGCGGGCGATTATTTGGGGTTAATGGGTAATACCGGGTATGGACCGGAAGGGACCAGTGGTCAATTCGCGGTACATCTGCACTTTGGAATCTATATTGCGAAGGATGGCAGAGAGCAAAGTATGGATCCATATCCTATACTATGGTATTTGGCACAGTGAATATTTACAATGCTCTTATAAGGGATTGCAGTGTTGCTGGAAAGGAAAATCCAGCTTGTAATACCTGATAGTCAGGTGTTGCTATGCGGGGATTACAGTATCGGTAGAAAGGAAGGATACGGTTACAATGACGTTACCAAAGAAATATCAACAAGCCATGCAGGACTTGCTTGGAGAGGAATATTCCGCATATATAGAAAGTATGCAGCAGAGATCACAGACTGCCATACGAATCAATACGGCTAAGATTTCTTTGGAACAATGGGCGGAAATCTGTCCGTTTAAGACAAAGCCGATACCGTGGACGGAGAAAGGCTTTTTGACAACCGATGAGCAATGTAATCCTGCCAAACATCCTTATTATTATGCGGGCTTGTATTATATTCAAGAACCCAGTGCGATGATACCGGCATCGATCCTGCCTGTGCATGAAGGAGATCGAATCTTAGATGTTTGTGCAGCACCGGGGGGCAAGGCGACAGAGCTGGCTGCGAAGCTGGGGGGAACCGGTCAATTGGTTGCAAATGATATTAGTGTTTCCAGGGCAATGGCACTTGCGAAGAATTTGCAGATTGCCGGGGCGGTCAATGTAGTCGTTACAGCGGAAAAGCCGGAACGTTTGCAGGAGTCCTTTTCACAATATTTTGATGGTATTTTGATCGATGCACCATGCTCCGGAGAGGGGATGTTTCGCAGAGATCCCCATATGGTACAGGATTGGGAAGAAAAAGGGCCGCAATATTATGCTCCGATCCAACGGGATATTTTGAAGGCGGCTTATCAAATGCTTCGGGAAGGTGGATATTTGGTCTACTCCACATGTACTTTTTCGCCGGAAGAAGATGAAAAAAATATATTGTGGTTTTTGCGGCAATTTCCGGATATGCACGTTTGTGAAGTCCCACGTAAAGAGGGCTTTTGCAGCGGAATCACGGATGCCGCGTTGACAGAAACGGAACGGCAGCAGCTATCTCGCTGTGTTCGAATTTTCCCACATAAGACAGTGGGAGAGGGTCATTTCGCTGTCCTTTTGCAGAAAGGAGATTCGTCGGCTGTAGAGCAGGAAAGCAATTCCGTGGAGCAGGAAAATTCCCTTGCCGAGCGAGTGCATGATCATGGTTTTCGTATGGCAGAGAAAAAACATCAAAGTTCCGGAGCAGGACGAAGATCAAAATATGACGGTACGAGACAACAACGTCTCTCCGGGAAAAAAGACCGCAGAAGGATGGATGGAGATAACGATCTTGCGGTTAAGGCGACTTGGTGGACAGGATGTCTATCGGCTCCCGGAGCAGAGAGGTATCGTTTGATTCCCGGCAAGAAACAGTTTATGTTAGAAATGGAAGGATCCGTATCGTGGAAAGGGCTTCGCTGTATTCAGACGGGATTGATCGTGGGTAGCGCCGAGAAACGATTTGAGCCGTCCATACAGCTTGCACTTTCTATTTGCGATAAGGACAAGCTTCCGTATGTGAATTTATCTTCCGAAGAACAGGATGTGATCCGTTATCTGAAAGGAGAGACACTGCAGGATGTGACTGTTTTGAATGAGGGGATGTTAAAGCAGACGGAAAATTATGTGTTAGTATGTGTAGATGGTTTTGCATTAGGCTGGGGAAAATATATGCAGAATGGAATGCTAAAAAACAAATATTACGCAGGATGGCGCATGCAGTAATTACAAGATATGATTGGAGGAACGGATGAAAGCGAAACGTGGAGATTTCGGTTATATAAACAATAGAAAGAAAAGAACCCTTACGATAGCAATTATTTATAGTGCTATTTCTATTGGAATTTATGTATTGGGATTGGTGCTGAATCATATGTCCAGACAGAATTTATTTACGGTGATCGCAGTGTTAGGGGTACTGCCGATCGTGAAACAGATTGTTGGTTTTGTTGTGGTATTTCCGTATCATTCTGTAACCGAGGAACAATACCAAAAGGTGCAAAAAGCTTTGCCGGAGAGGATGGAACTGATGACAGATCTGGTGATCACTTCTTCCGAAAAGATTATGCATTTAGATTTTTTGGCAGTAGGTAATGGACGAGTGATTGGCGTATTGGGCAATGGAAAACAGGAATTATCCTATGTTAGAGAGTATTTGTCCAAGGGCGTTGCTAACTGGGGAACGCAGTATAAAGTGCAGATCGTGGAGAAGCAGGCGATGTTTTTACAGGAGTTAGCAAGAATTGATTCCATTCCGGAATGTACGGAGGATCAGGAAGAAGAGTTGGAACATGTGAAATCTTACCTGCGATCTTTGATCGTATAACCGAGAGAAAGGGCAGAGAGCTATTATGCGAGAAGTAATAATTTCTGAACGCGAGGAAGGACAGCGTTTGGATCGCTATTTGGAAAAATATATGCCGGATGCTCCGAAAAGCTTTTTTTATAAGATGATGCGCAAGAAAAACATTGTGTTAAACGGGAAAAAAGTGTCTGGGTCGGAGCGGATTCAGACCGGCGATCAGATAAAATTGTTTCTTGCGGATGAAACAATTGATGGTTTTCGGTCAGGGAAGAAAGCTCAAGAAGTTGATTTGGGCGCACAACACCTGTCACAGGCAAAGAGGCCGACTAATGGTGCACGACAGATGCCACAGGCAAAGAGACCGACTAATGGTGCACAACAGATGCCACAGGCAAAGAGGCTGGAAAAGGGTGCACGTCAAGGAAAAATAGAGTTGCAGCAGGGGCACTATGACAGAAACTTGCCGCCGTTGCAAATTGTCTATGAGGATGCTCAGTTTTTGGTGGTTAATAAGCCGGTTGGAGTGCTATCCCAAAAAGCGGACAGAAATGACAGGTCGATCGTTGAACAGATTACAGATTATTTGGCAGATAATGCTGCTGATGACACGTTTCATCCGGGAATCTGTAATCGTTTGGACCGAAATACTTCCGGCCTGATCGTAGCAGGAAAGACGGTACGTGCGCTACAGGACATGAATAAGCGGTTCAAGGAACGTACAATCTGCAAATATTATTTATGTGTTGTTCATGGAAGTGTGTCAAAAAAGCAGTATTTGAAAGGCTACCTAGAGAAGGATAGTCGAACCAATAAAGTGACAGTAAGACAACAGCCCGGCCCTAACAGTGTACCGATTGCAACGGAATACCTGCCGCTTCAACAGGGGGTGTATCAAGGGGAATCTTTTACCCTGTTGCAGGTGCATCTGATCACAGGTAAATCTCATCAAATTCGTGCTCATTTGGCAAGCATTGGTCATCCATTGGTGGGGGACGTTAAATACAGTACGAAACGAGCGTCTGCCTTCGACCGAGAGCAATTACATCAGCGAGTGCAATTGTTACATGCTTGGCAGCTTATATTTACGGCACATGGAAAAGAATATGTTTGGAAAGCGGAACTCCCAGACAATTTTGCACAGGTACTGCGCAGACTAGGGATAGAAACTGAACAGAACAGTATTTAGCTGAGATAGTGCGCAGACTAGGGATAGAAACTAAACAGAACAGTATTTAGCTGAGATAGTGCGCAAATTTGGAATGGAGATTAAATGATCATATTGCACTATTCATAAGGAGTTGAGAGAATTATGCCATCTTGGAATTCAAGAGGACTTCGAGGCTCTATGTTAGAGGAAGCCCTTAATATGACAAATGAACAATATCGCAAAGAGCATTTGGCATTAGTACAAAAAATACCGACGCCCATTACGCCGATCAATATCGACAAAGAGCATCGGCATATCACCTTAGCATATTTTGAACAAAAAAGTACCGTAGATTATATCGGGAATGTGCAGGGGGTGCCAATTTGTTTTGATGCCAAAGAATGCGCCGGAGAGCGTTTTGCCCTGCAAAATATCCATGAGCATCAGATGGAGTATATGCAGGACTTTGAGCGGCAAGATGGCATTGCGTTTTTGATCGTCTATTTTAAGGAAGCCGGTGTCTATTACTATGTACCGTTTCGCGATGTAAAACGCTTTTGGGATCGTGCAGCAGAAGGAGGACGCAAGAGCTTTTTGCGTCACGAACTGGATCAGGATTACCAGATACGCACATCAAACCAAATATTCATTCATTATTTGGATGCTTTAAGCCGCGATCTGGAGTCCCGTCCGGAATTGTAAAATTTATAAATGCAGCACGCGTTCTTTGATCTCCTGGGTACGTCCCTGATTCCAAAATTGCGTCCCAATATACCCACAGGTACGTCTTGCAACGTTCATTTTGTTCTGGTCGGTGTTGCCGCAATTTGGGCATTCCCAGATCAGCTTACCATGTTTGTCAGTGACAATCTGAATCTGACCGGTATAACCGCAGCATTGACAATAATCACTCTTGGTATTTAATTCCGCATACATAATATTATCATAAATATATTTCATAACATTTAATACGGCTTCGATATTATTTTCCATATTCGGTACTTCCACATAACTGATCGCACCACCCGGAGATAATTCTTGAAATTGCGCCTCAAATTTCAATTTATCAAAGGCATTGATCTCTTCAGTTACATGTACGTGATAACTGTTAGTGATATAGCCGCGGTCGGTCACACCTTCGATAATGCCAAAGCGTTTTTGCAGACATTTGGCAAATTTGTAGGTGGTGGACTCTAGCGGAGTACCATATAAGCTAAAGTCGATGTTGGTTTCTTCGCGCCATTTTGCACAGGCATCGTTCATATGCTGCATGACTTGCAATGCAAATGGAGTGGATTCCGGATCAGTATGACTGTGTCCGGTCATATATCTGGTGCATTCGCATAATCCGGCGTATCCCAAAGAAATCGTAGAATATCCGTTATATAGCAGTTTATTGATCGTCTCACCTTTCTCCAGACGAGCGAGAGCACCGTACTGCCAAAGGATTGGAGCAACGTCGGAAGGCGTATCTAATAAACGCTTGTGGCGGCACATCAGTGCACGATAACACAAGTCCAGACGTTCATCAAAAATCTGCCAGAATTTATCTATATCCTTGCCGGAAGAGCAGGCAACATCCACTAAGTTGATCGTGACAACGCCCTGATTAAAGCGGCCGTAAAACTTTGGTTTATCGTTTTCGTCATGATAAACAGTCAGGAAGGAACGGCAGCCCATGCAAGGATAGCAGTTGCCATCTTTTAATTTACGCATGATCTTTTCAGAAATATAGTCAGGAACCATTCGTTTTGCCGTACATTTTGCTGCCAGTTTGGTTAGTTCCCAATATTTACTGCCTTCGGTAATATTATCTTCTTCCAATACATAGATCAGCTTTGGAAAAGCAGGAGTAATATATACACCTTTTTCATTCTTAACGCCCTGAATACGCTGGCGAAGGATCTCTTCCGTTACGAGTGCAAGATCATCACGCAGACGTCCTTCCGGAACTTCGTCCAAATACATAAATACCGTAACAAATGGTGCTTGTCCATTAGTTGTCATCAAGGTGATCACCTGATACTGGATCATCTGTACGCCACGCTTGATCTCGTCGCGTACACGCTGTTCTGCTACATTATTGATCTGTTCTTCGGAAGCAGCGATATTCGCTTTTTCAAACTCATCACGCACCTGCAGTCGGAATTTTTGTCTGCTGACATCCACAAATGGGGCGAGATGTGCCAAAGAAATGCTCTGTCCGCCGTACTGGGAACTGGCAATCTGTGCAATGCTCTGCGTTGCTATATTGCAGGCAGTTGAAAAACTCTTTGGCCGTTCAATCATGGTTTCACTGATCACAGTACCGTTTTGCAACATATCTTCCAAATTGACAAGACAGCAGTTGTGCATATGCTGTGCAAAATAATCGGAATCGTGAAAATGTATAATGCCCTGTTCGTGTGCGGCTACGATATCCTCTGGGAGCAAAAAACGCTTAGTAATGTCTTTACTGACTTCGCCGGCCATATAATCGCGTTGTACACTATTTACGGTAGGATTCTTATTGGAATTTTCCTGCTTTGCCTCTTCATTATTACATTCCAACAGGCTTAAGATCTGCTTATCGGTTGAGTTGGATTTGCGGACTAAGGCGCGAGTATAACGGTAAGTAATGTATTTGCGTGCCAGCACAAATGCACGTTTGTTCATGATCTGATCCTCGACAAGATCCTGAATTTCTTCGACGCCGAGAGTTCGGCCAATGTCAGAACAAATCTTCTCTACATTAGTAGAAATCTCCTCGATCTGTTCTTCTGATAATTGATCAACAGCGGCAACCTCGCAGTTTGCTTTTTTGATCGCTGCTGATATTTTGGTGACATCAAAATCGGCTTCAATGCCACTTCTTTTCATGATTTTCATGAATGCAACCTCCTCCATTCAGACTTGCTTCCTAATCGAGGAAAGCACACAGACTGCGTGGATATGCATACTTTCTCGGATTTTTAGAAGTACTATATAATGTTCGAAAAATGTCATGGTGACACTATATATTGTGTTTTCTCGACGGGATTTATACTAGCACATTTTTATTTACAACACAATCCCCATAATCCACATTATGCCAATACCAAAAATACGCTATGTTATCAAAAATGCAGTCTGGGAGTTTCTTTGAAAGCTGCCCTTAAAAAAATTCCATACTTGGAAGATACAATGATAAAAATTGGGGGTTTTCAAATTAGAATGTATGTGGTATGATGTTTGATGAAATGCGAAGAAGAGAAGTAGTAACCATAGAATGGAATGCAGAAAGCTGTTGGTTGATGCGAAGCAGTGGAAGTGATATGGCGAACTCGTCTCGGAGCAGCCGGTTGAACTTTAGTAGATCAGGACGGATTCCCACCGTTAGAGGGGAAAGGTATTGACAAGTTGTTGATGTACCTGTGAGCGCATGTTTTTCATGAATAAGAGTGGTAACGCGGATGATCCGTCTCTATATTATATAGAGACGTTTTTTACATTACGAAAGAATTTCACGTTGATCCTTATACAAACTCTGACAGAATGCACACAGATGCGCAACGCATTACAAGGACTCAAAGGAGAGTCTGGAAAGTGAGGTTATTTATGAAAGGATTTGAAAAGTATCAGAAGAGTTATTTTATGCCACCGGAGGATTGCTATGAATGGGCAAAGAAAGATGCAATTGATAAGCCGCCGGTTTGGTGCAGTGTTGATTTACGTGATGGCAATCAGGCTTTGATTGAGCCAATGAGCCTGGACGAGAAAATAGAGTTTTTTAAGATGCTGGTTAAGATTGGATTTAAGGAGATTGAGGTCGGTTTTCCGGCAGCATCCGAGACAGAGTTTACTTTTTTGAGAGCACTGATCGATCAGCATCTCATTCCGGATGATGTAACGGTTCAGGTACTTACACAGGCAAGAGAACATATTATCCGCAAGACATTTGAAGCAGTGGATGGTGCACCAAATGCAATCGTTCATGTATATAATTCTACATCTGTAGCACAAAGAGAGCAGGTGTTCCGTAAATCCAAGGAAGAGATCAAGGAGATTGCAGTAAACGGAGCAAAACTGTTAAAAGAGCTTGCTGCAGAGGCACATGGTAACTTCCGCTTTGAATACAGCCCGGAGAGTTTCCATGGAACAGAAGTAGATTATGCAGTAGAAGTATGTAATGCCGTTTTGGATGTATGGCAGCCACAGGCAGATGCACCGGCGATCATTAATATCCCTGCCACTGTCGAGAATGCAATGCCGCATGTTTTTGCAAGCCAGATTGAATATGTCAGCAAACATCTGAAATACCGTGATAATGTTGTTCTTTCTCTGCATCCACACAATGACCGTGGTACCGGCGTGGCAACTGCGGAGCTTGGTGTATTGGCAGGAGCAGACCGTTTGGAAGGCACTTTGTTTGGTAACGGTGAACGTACCGGTAATTTAGACTTAGTAACTGTTGCTATGAATCTGCATTCTCATGGTGTGGATTCCAAGTTAGATTTCCACAATATGCAGGAGATCGCAGATACGTATGAGCGTTTGACAGCAATGCAGGTATCCAAGCGTCAGCCATATGCAGGTGAGCTTGTATTTACTGCATTTTCCGGTTCTCATCAGGATGCTATCTCCAAAGGTATGGCATATCGCGAGGAGCGTAACGAAAATCTTTGGACGGTTCCATATCTGCCGATCGATCCGAAAGATGTTGGAAGAACATATGATTCGGATGTTATCCGTATCAACAGCCAGTCCGGTAAGGGCGGTGTAGCGTATGTATTAAAACAGAATTACGGATTAGAGATTCCAGACCGTATGCGTGAGGAAGTCGGTTACCTGATGAAGGGTGTTTCCGATCATGCACATGCAGAGCTCAGTCCGGAAGATATGCTGCGCGTATTCGAAGAGACATACAGCCAGCCAAAGCGCAGTTTTGCTATTGCAGAAGTACACTTCCAGCAGAAAGATGGTATTACAACGCAGGTTACTTTTGAGCAGGATGGCAAAAAAGAAGTTGTCGAGGCAAAGGGAAATGGACGTTTGAATGCAGTCAACAATGCGATCAAGGATTTCTTAGGTATCAGCTATGTATTGGATGTATATGAGGAGCACGCATTGTCGAAGACATCTTCTTCTAAGGCGATGGCTTATGTTGGAATTACGCAGGATGAGAAGCAGTTATACTGGGGCGTAAGCAGTGATGAAGATATTATTCGTGCTTCCATTGATGCGTTAGAGCATGCAGTAAATCACATGATCGAGATTAAGGGCGAAAAAGTACACTAAGCCTATCAAAGATTTCATATTATTTATTGGGAGGGGTCTTGGCGGGCCCCTCAACCACATATAGAAAGGTACGGTAATAGCATGGCAGATAACAGTGTGTTGATTGATGAGTTGGTTCGTTATGGGGAAAAAAATGGTTTGGTCGCAGCGGAAGATCGTGTGTATGTGATCAATCGTTTGTTGGAGATTTTGCAGTTGGATGAATATCAGACACCAGAGCAGGAGACGCCGGTACGGCCGGTTCATGAGATTTTAGCGGACCTTATGGAAAATGCATATTCCCGCGGTGTTATGACAGAGAACAGCGTTGTTTATCAGGATTTATTTGATACGAAACTGATGGGAGCACTCGTTCCGGCGCCAAGTACCGTGATCCGCAAGTTTCGCAAGTTGTATGAAGAATCACCCAAAGCGGCAACAAACTATTATTATAAATTAAGTTGTGATACCAATTATATCCGCCGTGATCGAATCAAGCGTGATGTAAAGTGGACCGCAGATACAGAGTATGGGACATTAGACATTACGATCAATTTATCTAAGCCGGAGAAAGATCCTAAGGCGATCGCCGCTGCCAAAAATGCACCGCAGAGTGCTTATCCGAAATGTTTGCTGTGTAAAGAAAACGAGGGGTATGCAGGTAGAGTGAATCATCCGGCAAGACAGAATCACCGTGTTATTCCGGTAACCATTGATGGCGGTCAGTGGGGATTGCAGTATTCTCCTTACGTATATTACAATGAGCACTGTATCCTATTTAATAGTGATCATACACCGATGAAGATTGATGAATCTGCCTTTCGTAAACTGTTGGATTTTGTGCGTCAGTTCCCACATTATTTTGTAGGTTCAAATGCCGATCTGCCAATTGTAGGCGGCTCGATATTGGCACATGAGCATTTCCAGGGTGGTCATTATGAATTTGCAATGGAAAGAGCGGACATCAAGCAGACATTGACGATTCCGGGCTTTGAGGATGTACAGGCGGGGATCGTAAATTGGCCGATGTCGGTTGTACGTATTCGTCATAAAGAGGCTGAGCGCCTGGTAAAGCTTGCTGCACATATTTTGACGGCATGGAGAGCATATACAGATGAAGATGCTTTTATCTATGCGCAGACGGATGGAGAACCACACAATACGATCACACCGATTGCGCGAATGCGGGACGGGGAGTTTGAACTGGATCTGGTACTTCGCAATAACATTACAACGCCGGAGTATCCGTTAGGTGTGTACCATCCACATCAGGAACTGCACCATATTAAGAAAGAAAATATCGGCTTGATCGAAGTTATGGGTCTGGCAGTCCTTCCGGCAAGATTAAAGGGAGAAATGCAGCGTTTGGGCGAATACATTATATCAGGAAAAGATATTCGAGCCGATGAGGAACTTGCAAAACATGCAGACTGGGTAGACGAGTTTTTACCAAAATACGATGCGATCACAGAAGATAATGTAGATGAAATTCTTCAGACGGAGATCGGTATCGTTTTTAAGAAAGTATTAGAGCATGCCGGTGTTTATAAAAACACAGACGAAGGTATGAATGCATTCATGCGGTTTATCCAATCACTTTAGAATTAAAGTTTGTAATAATGAGGTATGTGCTTTCACATTAGGTTGAAAGCACATATAAGAGTATCAAAATTGAAAGCCACCAAGATTTGATATGTCCTGTCAGCAGACAGGTTACCTATCAGGTCTTGGTGGCTTTTATTTGCTTATATCTTTTATTGTTTTATTCGGATGTGACGGTTAGTCCTCCTTGCAAAATACACGCTTAAGAAGTGCCATATCCAATGTCTGCTCAGGTGCGAAAGCATCCGAGGTCACATAATCCAGTATTGATCTTGCAAAGCATTTGATCTCAGGATACTCGGCAACCTCACTTAAACGGCTGGTACATACCATCAAGGTACCCTCGCCAACTTTACCTTCAAACAAAATACCAAGTTTGTGGTTACGTTCAAAGTTGTCGACCATCTGCACGATCGGGCGGTAGCTCTTATCGGTCACGTCATCTAAGATAGCACAGTCACAGTGCGATACGATCTTATACCACTGTGGTGTGGAATATTTGTGAGCCGGGAAAGAAGCTAAAGCCGGATGATCCTTTTGGATCAACAGCCCCATTGTACCGACAGCAACCGGCTTCTTCATCCATTCGCAAATATCGCGGAACATTGGATAACACCAAAAATCCGTACAATAAAAGCCTTCGATCTTGTCGGCAAGTTCGGTTGGCAGATACAATACTTTTTGACCATTTTGAAGCAATGCGCAGGCTTCTGCGTAATCAGCCGTCACATGGACTTCATTGGCACCTTCACCGATCGTCATGCCGGAGACCGGAATTTTCGTTGACAGTGTTGGGAAGCAGTATAGCTCATAGGTGTTTGCCATATTGGTTTCCGGTACACTAAGATCCAAATGATAAGTAGCAGCTTCCGTAATCTCCGGAAAATCAAAGGTTATCTCATCTAATTCTACCAGGTCAAAAGCACCATCCGGAATCACAACGGAGCCCTCTCGAATGATCTTTTTCTGCTGTTTTAATTCCCAGTGAAGAATTTTATTCTCCAACTTCTCCGGATTGTAGTAGCGGATCGCCATCTTAGCACGGAAGGTTTCTCCTGCCTGATAGACATATTTTGGAAACTGTGCTAACAGAATGTGATCGGAACAGTATCCTGCCCATTCCTCCGGTGTAACATGTCCTTTGCTGTCCATAAAGGCATCCAAAATACCAACGAGAGCGGTACCCTGACCGGAAAAGTCCTGAATATCCAATATTTGATATCCAGCGAGCAGTTTCGTACGAGCAGCAGCCTCCAGTTCTTCCTTGTAGCATTGAACAGACAGCTTACCACTGGTGTAGAAAAAGTCATCGGCTTGATCTAACATGCCCTTTTCTTTCAAACGGTCTCTGAATACTTCGAAGTTTCTTGCTTTGAGAACGCCGGTATATTTATCAATCTCACGGAAGTTTGGATAAACCGCAAATTGTCCGATCTCATGGGAGACAACCGGAATATGTGGAATCAAAACACCCCCATTATCGGCAGCTTTTACTTTCTTAACGCCGGTTCCGTATTGGATTTCAATCTCTTCCGCATCGTTGCCGGCATCGGCGGCTGCATTTGTAGGATGGATCACTTCATCGTAGTTATGATCAGCAGAAGGTTCATCCCACTGAATATGTCCCAAAGGAGCATCACACATACCATAGGAACCACGGAATAAACGGTTTTTGCTAAAACGGACTCCGACAAAGAAATCGTCTTCCGGTAATAGTACCGGGGTGTGCTGGAAGTTGTTGGAACCCTGTGTATACAGATGACGATCATCCACCTTGCGATAATTTGTAATGATCTCTGCCATGCGCTCTTTGCTGCCCCAAAGCTCATTTCCAAGAGACATCATACAATAAGAAGCATGGTTACCAAATTCATCCATCATGCGATAACCTTCTTCGATCAGATAATCCTGCTCTTCGGCATTGTGCCCTTCATCACCCGGTGCGGTCAAGGTTCCCCAGAAAGGAAGCTGAGGTTCCATGTAAATACCCAACAGATCAGCCGCCACAAATGCAGCGTCCGGAGGGCAGCAGGTGTGATAACGGTAATGATTGATACCGTAAGATTTGGAAATGCTCATAACGCGGATCCATTCTTCTACGGAAGTAGGAACCGCTCCGGTCATTGGAAAGATCAAACCATCGTGTTTGCCACGCAGGAATGTCGGTGTCCCGTTGATCAAAAATTCAGTCTCTGATGTGGAAAAGTCGCGCAGACCGAATGTTGTCACGCTCTCCTCGTCGGTACCCGGAATTGTCAAGTGCAGTTCGTAGATGACCGGACTGTATTCGCTCCAAAGTACAGCATCTTCTCCCAGTTCATAAGTAAATTCGGCCGTTCCTTTGCCGACCGGGAAGAAAATGTCCTGAAAATATGCAGCAGGTACTTGTACGCCTGTCTTGCCGGAAATGTTCATTAATTCAGCTTCGGCACAGACAGACAGATTGCGTTGCGTCTGCGTTGTATTGTTGGTGGTAATCTCTACACGGACAGATTTGTGCTCTGTATCCGGGTAGGTTTTGATATGTTCGATCATGATCTCATCACATATGTGAAGCGATATCTCGCCGATAATACCATTCCAATTCGTCTGGGTATCCGGAGAGGTCAGATGACCGCCTTTGGTCGGGTAATCCACATTAGAAACTAAAATAGTCAGACGAAACGTGTTGTCCTTAATATAAGGAGTCAGATCGTAATGATGTGGAGTAGTAAGGCTGTCTCTGCATCCGACCTCTACATCATTAACCCAAACACGAGTCAGGCGTGTACGTTCCAAATGTAAATAAATATTTTTGTTTTTGAAATTTTTGTCCAAGGTAATTTCTTTTGCATACCATGCGTAACCTTCAAACAAGTATGGATCAGTCAGAAAACCGATTTCTTTCTTGTCAGAAGGAGTTCCCTTTTTGGCGATCGAAGTCGTACCGGGAAGTGTAATCGTATCTGCAGGCAGACTACGGAAAATTCCCTGCTCGATCCCTGTTTTGTCCGCATCCAAGGCAAATGCCCAATCGCCGGATAAATCCATTCTCTTGATCATACTTAAACTCCATTCTATCAATTTTGTACTACAAGATCTGACATTTACTCATCCCTCGTCAGATCCACATTTAAAACTCGCTCAAACTTCCCATACTTCAAATCCTCCACAACCACATATTACTTATTATGTCAGCAATAAATAAACCATTTTGCAGCCAATACAGTAAATTGTTCTGTCATCAGAGTACTAAGATAATTGCCGCAGAACGCAGAGTTTTTGCGTGATTTCTTATTTTGTTACATCTCTGATGAATACATGCCTGAAGGAGTGTCTGAGATGTCCCGGTTTAGCAAGGTATCATCCATTTTTGGACGGGACGCTTTCGCTACGATGCGCTACGTCACGTTACTTAATGTCTCTGAAATACGAGACATAAGTAACGACGAGCGCAAAGTCCCTTTCAAAAATGATGATTACCTTGCTTCCGGGACTTCGAGTTTCCGAAAGGCATGTAAATCAATCATCAGAGATAACAAAATCTAGAAATCACGAAAAACGTAAATGCGGCAAGGCAATTACTTATAGTACTCTGATGGCAGAAATCGCTCTTTGGTGGCTGCAAAATGCTATATAGTCATTGACATAATAAGTAATATGTGGTTGTGCAATAACTTCCGGTATGGGAAGTTTGGGCAGCTCATTTTATTATAACGAAATGTAGGATAAATTACAATCATTGCTTACACGTCAATGCACATTGCAATAGAGAACGATTTCTTATATAATGAGGCACAGAGAATAGCATATTTGAGGATATGTTTAGAACAGACACAAGATAATATTTATGGCAGGATACAGACGGAGAACAACGTTAGATTTGAGGTGGACATGGAGATAAAGCAATGGAGAATGCTGACAGGACAAAGCATATGTGTGCTATTGCTGCTGCTTGTCTTTTGTGTGATCTTTTCGAAGGGAATGCCGATAGATTCCATTTCCAAAGTGCAGGCGCAGGAGGCAAAAGGGTCTGTGCTATCGGAAAGTACACGGACGAGAGCACAGAAATTGTCCGATCCGAAACAGGACGATGCATCAAAGAAATCACAGTATGTGATCGCCTTGGATGCGGGACATGGAGGCAAAGATGAGGGCGCTGTCAGCGATGATGGAAAACTGGAGGAAAAAGAGTATAATCTGGCGGTGGTAAAGGAAATTGCCAGGCTGCTTGAACAAAGTGGTGTTAAGGTATATTGTACGCGAACAACGGATCGTACAGTTTCCAAAAAGGCGAGGGTACGGCTTGCCAATAAACGGCAGGCAGACATGTTAGTGAGCGTACATTGCAACGCATCGGATGCAAGAAAGCATTCTGTGCGTGGCATAGAAGTGCTGTATTCCAAGCGGGATAATGGAGCCGGATATACCAATAAACAACTTGCGGCGAAGCTGCTCAAAAAGACTGTCGCAGCGACCGGGTTGCCTGCACGTGGTGTGATCCGCAGAGAAGATCTGTATTTGATGCATCATGCAAAAGTCCCGGCAGTTATTGTAGAAACAGGGTATCTGACCAACCCTTCCGACTGTTTATATATGCGGCAGGAAAAAGGAATAAGGCAGACCGCCTGGGGAATCTATCAGGCAGTGATGGAGACATTAGAGAAATATTAGAAAGATTAAGCAGAAATGGGACGTTTGTGTCCTTAATCTTAGAAAGGAATCAATAGATCATGAAAAAAATAATAGTAGCAACAGGAAATGAAGGCAAGATGGATGAGATCCGCCAGATCTTACAAGGAGAGAATATCCAATTTGTTTCCTTAAAAGACGAAAATTTGCAGGATGTAGAGATTATTGAGAATGGAAGCACCTTTGAGGAAAATGCGATCATCAAGGCGAGAACTATCTCAGACTTGACGGGACAGATGGTACTGGCAGATGATTCCGGACTGGAAGTAGATTATCTGCATGGAGAGCCGGGAATATATTCTGCACGTTATTTAGGAGAGGATACTTCCTATGATATTAAAAATAATCATATTATTGATCTGTTAGCCGGTGTACCGGATGATCAGCGTACAGCTCGATTTGTCTGCGCCATTGCCTGTGCTTTCCCGGATGGGCGGACGATCACTGTTCGTGGTGTGATCGAGGGACGTATTGGCTATGAGCAAAAGGGTGAAAATGGCTTTGGTTATGATCCGATCTTTTATGTGCCGGAATTTGGATGCACAACTGCTGAGTTGTCTTCAGAAGACAAAAATAAAGTGAGCCATAGAGGAAAAGCATTGACGGCAATGTATGAAGAATTAAAACGTGAAAACTGTTTGTAGAAGAAAGGAATAGTAGAATATTATGAAACGTTTTCTGATCTTTAGTGACAACCATGGAATTAATATATATCTAAAAGAAGTGCTTGATCAGATCGGCACCGATTTTGACGGTGTTGTTCAATTGGGTGACTGTCAGAATGCCGAGACAGAACAAGAGATCCGTGACATCTTTACCTGCCCGGTTTATATGGTGCGTGGTAATTGTGATGGTATGAGTAAGCTTCCGGCAGCAGCTCTGATTGCACTGGGCGGTCATAAAGTATTTATAACGCATGGACACATTTACGGAGCAAGACCTTCCGTGCCGCTTATGACAGACATCGCCAAGGAAAATGGAGCAGACATTGTAATGTATGGCCACACCCATGTGCCATATCTGAAAAAGGTTTTTGGAGTTACAGTATTAAATCCGGGCAGCATTTCAATTCCGAGACAGGAGGATGGCAAAAAAACGTATGCGATCATGACGGTGGCGGATGATGAAAGTGTGGATTTCGAGATATGCTACCACAACGAATAGCAGGGAATTTTTGACTTTTTGGTGCGGTTACGGTATATTAATGACTTGGCATTGTTAATGAAGGTTTGAAGGAGAGGAAACAGAATATGAGTATGGAAAAAGAAACTGTTAATGACGGATTAGAGCAAAAGACAGATGATGTGACCGTTGAAACAGCGACAGAGCAGAAAGATGCGGCTGCAGCAGCGTCAGCAGAGCAAGGGACAGTAGGAACACCGGCCAAAAAGAGCAAGAAAAAGTATATTATTGCTGCAGTGATCGCAGTATTATTGGTTGCAGTAGGAGCAGCCGCTGCAAACTACGATACATTGTCCAATTTTATTCGAAGCAAAGGCAGTCCGGAAAGTTACTATCGCTATATTGCCAAGAAAGATCGTGATAAAGCAGTAGATAAGGTAGTAAAGTCTTACAATGCAATGACAAAGTCGATCAAGCTAAATGATCAGCAGAAGAAATCAACGATCAAAGTAGAGGCTGGTGATGCGTTAAAGCCAATGCTTTCTTCGGTTGGGCTGGAGTCTATGGAAATAGAGACGAATGCAAAAGTAAAGGATAAAGTTGCAACGTCGAAGTCTGTTCTCAAGGTAAATGGAAAAGATGCGATGAGCTACAATCTTTATGCAGACTACAAAGATGGCAAGGTGTATATGCAGATACCGGAGCTCTCGGATGCTTATTTGGATTACAGCAATTTGGGAGATGTAGACGGACAGGTTAATTATGTCAAAGCAGCCGGTGCTGTCATGGACAAAGTACCGGATGGAGATACATTAGAAAATGTATTAACAACATATTCCGATATTGTTTATGATAATCTTACCGGTGTGACTAAGAAGAATCAGACCGTTAAGGTAGAAGGGATCAGTAAAGAGTGTACTGTACTGACTGCCAAAGCCGACAGCAAAAAGGTATGTGATATTGCTGCGAAGATGGCAAAACAGTTAAAGAAAGATAAAGATATCAAGGCAATCATTGACAAAGCGGACAAATCTGCATATACACAGTTTAAGGACGGTGTGAGCGAGTTTGAAAAAGAGCTGGCTGCGGAAGATGCTTCCAAGGAAAACATTAATTTAGAAGCTGCTTTGTATGTGGATAAGAGTGGTGAAGTTGTCGGAAGAACATATTCTGCCAAGACAGAAGACGGAAATACGATTGAGATCAGAAGCTTTTTGCCGAAGAAAGGCAACAAGTTCGGTTATGAGTTGAGTTTCGTTGTTGATAAGACAAAATATGCTAAATTATCCGGCAAGGGTGAGATGAAGTCCGGCAAAGTCAATGCAAAATTATATGCGAGCGTGGATGCCTCTTTGCTTGAGGATGTCAGCAAGGAATATATTACAGACGGTGAGAAATTCCTTTCTATCGAAGTAAAGAATATGGATGTTCAGGCGTTGGAAAAAGGCAGTTGCAAAGGTGAGATCATCATCAAAGCCGATGAAAACAAAATGCCGGCATTTGCACTGTATTCCTTAGACTGGACGTTTGAAGGCGATACGAAGAAAGCGAGATCAGAGATCAAAGTACTTAGCGGCAGCAGTGCTATGGTTACGTTAAACATTGCTTCGGAGGATGGTGAAGATCCGAAGGTCAGCGCACCGGCAGCCGATGCTAAAATATATGATTTTGCAGATGAGAATGCGATCAATGAGTATGCCGAGAATATTGATCTGATTACATTCCTTACAACCTTAAAGCAGAATTGCGGGTTGGATCTTACCAGTTTACTGCTGGGCACGATGCAGTGATCAAGGGATGGTCTTGTCAGAAAAAGAGATGATGCAGGATTTTGATGATAGTATCTGCAAAAGGATTGCAGAAAACATCCATTAGAAATAAGACCTTCAAATTTTGTCGATCAAGATTTGAGGGTCTTTTCAAATAAAAAACGGGAATAGTTTTCGAAGAGAATCTGTGAAAGATGCATTGACAGAAAGGAGCAGTTCATGGAAATGCGATTACCACGGTCTGTTGTCGAGATCATCGACCGATTGGAAAGTCTGGGATATGAAGCGTATGCAGTGGGCGGATGTGTTCGTGACACATTGTTGGGAAGAGAGCCGGAGGATTGGGATATCACGACTTCGGCAAAACCGGAAGCCGTCAAAAAAGCGTTTGACAGGACGATTGATACGGGCATCGAGCACGGTACCGTTACTGTTATGAAAAATCATGTTGGCTACGAGGTGACGACATACCGTATTGATGGAGAATATGAAGATAATAGACATCCAAAGCAGGTTTCTTTTACCGGTAATCTCGTGGATGATCTGGAGCGGCGGGATTTTACGATCAATGCGATGGCATACAATCCGAAGACCGGACTGGTCGATGCGTTTGATGGTACCGGCGACCTAAAACGAAGAATCATTCGCTGTGTGGGAGATCCCGATAAGCGTTTTGATGAGGATGCACTGCGTATGCTGCGTGCTGTACGATTTTCGGGACAGCTTCAGTTTACGATCGAGGAAAAAACAAGACAGGCGATCGTAGAGCGGGCAGAGCATTTGCAAAATATCAGCGCAGAGCGTATACGTGTGGAAATGACGAAGTTATTGATCTCAAAAGACTCCGGACAGCTTCGGGAAGCAGTTGATACAGGAATGACAGCATATTTTTTGCCGGAATTAGACCGCATGATGACCTTTGAACAGAAAAATCCGCACCATATTTATACCGTGGGTGAGCATAGTATAGTTAGTGTAGAGGTCATGAATTGTTTTTTACGTCAGAAAAACGCCGAAGCGGTGGAAAGTCTGACTGAAACGACAGACAGAGTAGGGCATGATTCATTGCAGGAACGCTTAGAGATCATAGATGGTCAGATTGATGACGGCACTTGGAATGACATGGAACAGGTGATTCGTGAGATCGTTCCGGCGTGTGACAAAAAGACACATCAGGTGCTTTGTCTCACAATGCTTCTGCATGATGTAGCCAAGCCGGACTGCGCCACGGAAGATGAGCAGGGAATACGACATTTCCATGGACATCCGGACAGTGGAGCGAAGTTGGCAGGACAGATCTTGCGTAGACTGACGTTTGATAATGATACGGTGAATCGGGTCAAGACGCTGATCCAGCATCATGATGAGCGTGTGCAGCCGCAAAAACGGCAGATCCGACGTGCGGCTGCGCGGATTGGCAGAGAATTCATGCCACTTGTAACGTTAGTACAGTATGCGGATATTTTGGCGCAAAATCCAGACAAAGCGGGAGAAAAACTGCAGCGGGTGACAGCGGTATATCGACTATTTATGGAGATGGAACAGTTCCATCCGGCGCTTACCATCAAAGAGCTTGCCGTCACGGGGCGTGATATCATGACGGAATTAGGGGTTAAACCGGGACCGCAGATCGGAGAGCTGCTACAGTATTTGCTGGAACAGGTGCTTGACCAGCCGGAGCAAAATGACCGCGAGACACTTTTATCATTGGCAAAAGCGGCATATTCTGATAAAATAGAGTGAAGTGTGTAAATTGATGTAATAGAAAAGGGGAGCATTTATGGATATCAATATTCCATTTTATAAAATGTCTAAGGCGCAGAAAACGCAGCTATACATGGATAATTTGACGGTGATCTTTAACCCACAGGCATTATTCAGCGATGGAACTGCGTCTTACCGTAATCCGTCTGAGCCGGATTGCTTCGAAGAGGTACATCTCCGTTTTCGGACAGGGCGGGAAAACGTTGACGAGGTCATTTTAGTATTTGACGAGCAGCGCTACACGATGCAGAAAGTAGCCAACGACAAAATGTTTGACTATTACGAATATACGGTAAAACTTGGAGACAGCAGAGTAGAATACTACTTTGAAGTACATAGTGGACATATGGTATGTTATTTCAACAGCGTTGGTGTGTGCAGCAGTGTAGAAAATTATTATAACTTTTCCATTACACCATCGTTTCAGACCCCTGATTGGGCGAAAGGCGCCATTATTTATCAGATATTTGTCGATCGTTTTTACAATGGAGATCGCAGTAACGACGTGGAGACGGACGAATATTTTTACATCGGAGAGGGAACGCACAAAAATACTGATTGGATGAAATATCCTCGCGAGATGGATGTGCGTGAATTTTACGGTGGTGATATCGCCGGCGTTATGAAGAAATTAGATTATTTGCAGGATCTTGGTGTTGAGGCGATCTACCTCAATCCGATCTTTGTCTCTCCATCAAACCACAAATATGATATTCAGGACTATGATTATATCGACCCGCATTTTGGACGTATTGTCAAAAATGACGGCGAAAATCTACAGCGTGACGAAAATGGCAATCTGATCATTCACGATCCGGAGCACCCGAATAAAGATGCTACACGCTATATTTGTCGAGTGACAGACAAAGAAAATCTGGAAGCAAGTAATCAGCTTTTTATTGAATTTGTAGAGGAAGTACATCGCCGCGGAATGAAGGTCATACTCGATGGCGTATTTAACCATTGTGGATCCTTTAATAAATGGCTCGACCGTGAATGTATTTACGAAGATGCGCCTGGTTACGAAAAAGGTGCGTTCGTATCAAAAGACAGTCCATACCGCACATTCTTTAAGTTCCGCGAGGATACGTGGCCGTACAATGTTAATTATGACGGCTGGTGGGGACACGATACACTGCCAAAGCTCAATTATGAGGAATCCCCAAAGTTGTACGAATATATTATGCGGATCGCACGCAAATGGGTTTCACCACCTTATAATGTTGATGGATGGCGTTTGGACGTGGCAGCAGATTTGGGGCAGACCGCAGAGTACAACCATCATTTCTGGCACGAATTCCGCCGTAATGTAAAAGAAGCCAATCCGAATGCGATCGTGCTGGCAGAGCACTATGGTGATCCGACAGAATGGTTAAAGGGTGATCAGTGGGATACCGTGATGAACTACGATGCATTTATGGAACCACTCACCTGGTTTTTGACCGGTGTGGAGAAACACAGCGATGAATACCGAGGAGATCTTATCGGGAATGCAGATGCTTTCTTTGGCTCCATGCGGCATTATATGACGAGATTTAATACGCAGTCTTTGCAGGTGGCGATGAATGAATTGTCCAATCATGACCACTCCCGTTTCCTGACACGAACCAACCATCAAGTTGGCCGTATCTCTTCGCGTGGAGCAGATGCTGCGAATGAAGGCGTTAATAAGAACCTGTTTCGAATGGCCGTATTAATGCAGATGACGTGGCCGGGTGCGCCGACCATTTATTATGGCGATGAGGCAGGACTTTGCGGATGGACAGATCCGGACAGCCGACGTGCGTATCCTTGGGGACACGAAGACGAAGAGCTGATCCAGTATCACAAAGAGTTGATCCGTATCCACAAAGAACACCAGGTACTGCGAACCGGCTCTATTCTATTTTTGTTTGGGGAATATCAGTGCATTAGTTATGGTCGTTTTGATGACAATGAACATATTGTGGTAGCAATTAATATCAGTCAGGATACAAGACATATGGAGATCCCGGTATGGCGTTTGGGTATGACACAGCCAACTAGAATGGCACGTGTGATCCTTACCGATGCCAGTGGATTTTCCATAGAGACAAAGGTGTACCCGGTACAGTCCGGCAAATTGATCTTAGACTGCCCACCAGAGACGGCAGTGTTAGTCAAAGATATTGGAAACCTGTCGTGATCAGGTGTAACAACGGAAAGGAACATGAGATATCGTGAAACATAAATTGAGTGAGACGTGGCATCAGTTTCGTGACTGGATGCATGGCAGAGGACGTAACATCATCATACTGGCAGTAATTGTCGGGGCAGTATGCATGATCGGAAATTACTGCTTCGTATGGCATGGCGGCGATCCGTTCTATCAACAGTCCGATGCGGCGCCAACAATGACACCGACTCCGGAGCCGCTGGATCAGACGATCGTGGGCGGGGATTCCCTGCAGGCGGCGCCGAGCGCGACACCGACCGCAAGTGCTGAGAGTGGGAAGTAAGGAAAAGTAAATAAAAGTTGATCAGATTAGGATGTCAGAGGAATTCAGACCTTTTGACATCCTTTTTTTTGTTATAAAGATTAGGGTGTCAAAAGGTCTGAATTTCCCTGACGGGCTATTTTCTCAAATCTTTGACTACAATATCTATCAACGATGCGCCGCATCGCCTCAAGATATTGTAGCGCAAATCTTCAAAAAAATATCTCCGTCATGAAAATGGACTTTTGACACCCTAATCTTATAAAAGCAATGCGCTGGTTTTGTTTTGCTGTGAAAATTTTTAAGAAACGAAGTGAACATACGGTGCTAATATATCTATATTAAAAAATGGAAAGACTAATGACATGTATTTTTAGAGGAATACATATGCAAAGGAAATCTAAGAATGGAGGCGGGAAATGACATGGTTAACAGCTCGGAAAGGCTCTACCGGAATGAAAAAATGTGCTTTTTGTAAACACTATTTTGATCCAACCTTCGAGGTGATCGCCCCCAAAAGGGGGATGAAGGACGTGTGGGAGTATGAAAGAGGTGTTAAGAAACCGTGCTTGCTGAGAAACAATCGGGAAATGCAGTCGCAAATGACTTGCCCGAAGTTCGAGGTAAGAATTTAGAGTACAGGTTTACGGTGGCAAATAATTATATACTAGGGGGAATGAATTATGGCATTGTTAATTGATCCGATTATTATGAAACTGATGACAGATGTTGTACAAGCAGGTAGCTTGTCAGCAGGAGTAAAAATAATATTATGTGCTGTACTTGCATGTATTGGTACGTTTTTGGGATTTTGTTTTTTGGGGTTTATTGCCAATAAGGAATAATGGAAGTGTAACAAGTAGTATTATTATGCGGCAAGAAATAATTAATCTTGTCAACTTAATTAATGAAAATTAAGAATGAATACTAGACAAACATGTATTCTTGTGTAAGACATGGCAAAAGAAAAGGAGTAAAAAATGAAATTTTATATGATTGTTGAAAATGAAAAGAATATTAGTTTACAACAAAAGGTGAAACAATTATCAAAGGCATTAATGACGGCGGGATTTGTTGCTAATCCATTGATGATGATGAATTTTAAAATATGGGGAGAAATATATAAGAGATTTTTGCCTAGTTATATCACATTTAGTGAAACAACTAAATATACCAATGCAACAGGTGCAGACTGGTCAATGGGAGTGTTGTATGCAGAACATCCACGTAGGAACAAAGAATTGATTTCGCTGAAAGAATACAAGGAATTTGTTCTTCGAGAGATGATTTCAGATATTGCTAATTATATTATGGATCATATAAGCGTCTCTAAAATGGTCATAGGAACAGTTTCTTCACTTAAAATTGGAGCAAATGCAAAATCATCCAAACAATATGATGCGGAAGCAACCATTGATTGCAAACTTAATAGTGAATATACATTCACATGTGAAGGAACAGAACCCTCAGGAAAACAGTATGAATATATATGGATTGATCGCTTCCCGGATGTTAAAGCTGCTGTTGAGCACAAAAGTAATAAACTGGAAATTATAAAATCAACGGATTTAGAAGGTGATTTGGGTGTTAATTTGACAGATTTATTTAAGGCAAACGTCCTAGGGGGCAAAAAAGTGAAATTTTATATAAATTATCGAATGTAAATGTAATTTATATAAAGAAATATGAACAAAAAATCTTTATATTTGAATTAGGTTACAAGATAATCAAAATTCAAATGTATAATTAGAGGAGGAAAATTAATTTGTATTTAAATTTATTGAATGAAGAAGCAAAAGAGGTATTTCTTGATTTATGTATTAACTTGGCGGAAAGTGATGATGACTTTTGTCAAAAAGAAAAGAATTTGATTGATCAATTTTGCCAGGAAATGAACATAAAACATAGATATATGGCTAAATTGAGTTTGGATAAATCATTGAACAGGCTTAATGAATTGTGTGACGAAAGGGGAAAGAGAGCAGTTACTGCTGAAATTATAGGTCTTGTTATTGCTGATGAAGTTATTTCGGATAGTGAATCAAAAATTCTACAACAAATAACAGAAAAATTTTCGATTTCACACATTGAAATGGAGAAATTGATAGGGCTGGTAAATGAGTTATATGAGTTATATAAAAGGTTTAATTTATTTTTGAATGGTATTAATTAAATACACCAATTTAAGTTGTGTTTATAAAACACACATCAATGTATATATTATTGGGAGGTGAAGAGAAAACACAAGAAAATAGTAAGGTAATTAATAAGAAAATGTGCATGTTTGAGAAAGGAGTTTATTATGGTTAAATATATTTTAACTGTTGCAGGAGGTATCGTTATCGGTATTATTATTGAAAAAATGATTATTCAATCAAAAGAAAATAAAAAACTAGAATGTTCAAGGTTGCTGGAACAGTGCTTTGGTAAGGCGATGTTTACTAGTAATTTATCAATGAAAGAAGTGCAAGAGTGGATTAAAGGGAGAGAAGACAGAATAAAGAGTGGATCTAAAGCAATTATTTTAAAAGCCAATAAAAGCACTTTAAGTAAAATTGGAAAAGACATAGAAGTTTGGGAAGATAATAATAATATTGTTATTGCGATTGTAGATGATGTCACACATAATATTGAGGACTCTGTGTTGATCAAATATGAAAAATTAGATCAAGCACTTGAAAACTCATTAGCAAAAGGAGATGGTGTATTTGTCGTAGAGGAGTGATTAATTATGTTGGGTTGGATTATGTTAGGACTTATAACAGCCGGAGCTATTGTGGTGGTTATAACTGGGATCATAACTATAAAAAAAATAAAGGAGGCGATGATAAAGCATAAAATGAAAAGTGCACTTATTGCAGAAATAGATTCATGTGATAATGTGATTAAATTGGAAGAAATGGAAACTGGAAAAAAATTAGAAATGCGAGGAGACAATGTGTCTTGTGATATACAAGAAAATAATATAGTTTATGCGTAAAGGAGAAAAGTATATGGGTAAAAAAATTGAAATACTTGTGGATGTTTTTAAGAATGCAGAGACGATGTTAAAAGTTGTTGACAAAGTTGCCAATACACTTTCGGATATTGTCGAAATGTTAGAACTGGATGAAAATAAGGTCGACAAAGAAACGATATTTCAATTTGACAGTTGTATTGAATTTTATAAAAGGTATAAAAAAGAAATGCCAATAGCAACTGGTTTTATATTGTCAGTGAAGGAGAATTTGCAATCCAAAAATGAAAATGAAAAGTACGTAATTATTCAGGGATTAGTAGATGACCAAGATAAACCAATTAAGCAAGATGATGAAAATGCTATAGGCAGAAAGATATATGCAGCCAACATTGACGAAAAAACGGTTAAATATCTTGATGGAGATGATACAAAAATATTTATAGTAGACGAGAGAGGAAGGTGTTAATGATGGTGCATATAATAGCAGGAATAATAATAGCAATAATAGCAGGTGATATACTGGTAAAGCTGATTAAGGTTACCAAACCCTGGGTTATGGATCAGGTTAAAAAGAGAATGAGTAATTCAAATATATCGAAGGTTGCATTGCTTGACATTCAGTGTTTGATTGATAATTGTGACAATAAAATATCGTTAGATGAATTAGAAGGATATTCTCATGTTATGGTGAGTGTTGATAGTGAGAATAATACTATAACAGATACGGAACTTATTCAAGATCAGAATGTGGTTCCAGATTCTGAATTGAAGGAGCTTTTAGGAGAGAGAAAGATGATAATTGTGGAGAGATAATATGAAAGCTTATATATGTTTACCGGCAGATAAATATTATGCATGTGCGAATCAGTTTGATCACATTGCAAACGTCTTTTGTGTTGAATTAAAACGTTATTATGGAGCTATACAGGTAGAAATTATAGGTCAAGTGGAAAATGATAGTATAGATGTTTGCGTAATGGATTCAGCAAAATATGAGGGGTATGATGCAGAAATTAAACAGATAATTAAGGATTTAATTAAAAATGAGATAGGGGAAAAGAATGTCAACATTAAATTGAATTATGCAATCTTTAACCCCAACTATAATCCTAAAAATGAATGTCTGATGAAACAAAATGTTCAGACTGGTAGTGCATCAAAAAACCAGGAGAATAGTGAATATGATTATGAAAAATTGTCAATGAATTATTGCGCTGATGAACCGAAATATTCCTTTGAGCAGGTTGTATTACCAGAGTATACAAGGAAACAAATTGACGAGGCAATAGGAATAATTCAAGTTGAACATAAGGTGTTCGATGAATGGGGGCTACGTTCGATTATTCCTCAAGCATCGACAGCTTTAAGTTTTTATGGACCGCCAGGTACGGGAAAATCTATGTCTGCTGAGGCTGTAGCAAAAAAACTAAATAAGAAAATATTAAAAGCCACATATGCTGACATTGAAAGTAAATATCATGGTGAGGGACCTAAGATGGTCAAAGCTATTTTTAGAGCTGCAGAGAGGGAAAATGCAATATTATTTTTGGACGAGTCGGATTCCTTACTTTCAAAACGCTTGACTAATGTTTCTGATGGTTCGGCACAGGCTATAAATTCGATGAGAAGTCAATTATTGATATGTTTAGAGAATTTTACTGGAATAGTAATATTTGCAACGAATTTGGTAGTGAATTATGATAAAGCATTCTTGTCTCGCTTAATAAATGTCGAATTCACATATCCAACAGAAGAAGAGCGTGTTGCTATATGGAATATTCACTTAAAAGGGAAAAATATACATGTTCCATTATCTCAAAATGTAGATTTAGAAAAACTTGCGAAAGAATATGAGCTATGTGGTAGAGAAATCAAAAATATAGTCAAGAGCGCATGTGTTTCGGTTGCTTTGGAACAAAGAGAAGAAGTAGATTATAACGACTTAGATCAGGCCTGCATTAATGCTATAACTGAACGTAATAAGGTATATAATGCACAGGATCATACGATGTTGCAACGTCAATCGGGAAAGTCCATTGAGCAAAATAAAACTTTGATGGATGAGATTAAAAAAAATATTGATATATCTAAAAAAAAAGACACAAAATCAATATGAATTATAATGTAAGTTATTAAATGAACGGGAGTGTCCTAAAGTTTGTGCAAACCTTCAAACTGATGTAAGACAACATTACTCAGTTTGGAGGTTTTTTATTATGGCAAGAAGAAAAAGTGATTCACCACAAAAAGCAGCAATGCGTGAAATGATGCAGGGATATCTCAAGGAGAATGATATCAGTATCAAAAGCGGAAACGATGTTAATTTCATTATGCGGGACATGATGTGAATATTCTTGCTTCGGGAAACCTTAATTCCGGAAATGTGGAAACCGGTGTTCCGGAACACGGAAACCGTCTTGATTGGCTTAATGGATATTTATCGGGTACAACTCATTTGTCAAGCCCAGAGCCGCTTTGCGGTGCGAAGCAGGCTTTACGATTGAGTTGAAACTGATAAACTAGTATTGCTCCAATCACACACTTTTCTTGGTTCCCTTATGCCGGACAGCATGGACATGGTAGCCGGAATATTCATAATGTCTGTTTTATTGGAAGGGGCTCTTGACGAAGAGCTTAATGAGGAACTTGGGTATTCCAAATATGATTACCGCAACCAAGAGACCGATAACAGCCGGAATGGGCATTCCAAGAAAACATTGCAGCGGGTGCTAAAGGAATCCGCCTCGATGTGTATGTCGAGGATGAAAAACACACAGTATTTAACCTGGAAATGCAGACAACCACTGCGAGAAATCTGCCCAAACGGATGCGATATTATCAGGGAATGATCGATCTGAATATTTTGGAAAAAGGTGATGATTATAATCACTTGAAGAAAAGCTATGTCATCTTCATCTGCACCTTTGATCCGTTTGGACTGGGACGGCATATTTATACCTTTGAAAACCGCTGCAGTGAAGATATAGCATTGACATTAAACGATGGCACCGTTAAGATAATCTTAAACACAAAAGGGACTTTGGATGATGTAAGTCCTGAAATGAAACGATTGTTGGATTATGTTGACGGAAAAGGCGTATCGGATACCTTCACAAGAGATTTGGAAGAGGCGGTACAGTCCGCCCGTCAAAATGAGAAATGGAGGTTGGATTATATGACATTACAGCAGGAATATAGAGAACGCTTCCAGGAGGGTAAGGTCGAAGGCATTAAAGAAGGTAAGATTGAAGGGAAAATTGAAACCTTATATGAGGAACTTCATATGACCGTGGTTGAGATCGCAGAGAAATTAGCGATTTCGGAAGAAGAGGTGCAAAGGATCGTAGATGCCTTGTAAGTCCTGCCTATATATAATGTACCCTATAAGGTGGACACAGTAAGAAAAAGGGATTGTCCAGAATGTTAATCATCGCGAGAGAAAATAATAAATAATTGCTAGGTCTGAAATTACTGAAAGGAGCCTTAATTGTGGATACTTTAACAAAGGGAGATATTCATAAAAATAGACATTATTTTTAAAAATTATAAGACCAGAGTGTGGACACGATGAAAAGGGGGATGCCCCTATTAAGTGGACATGTGAAAAAGGAATCAAATTCTATAAAGTAGACACTGGTTAAAGGCAATAAATTAATAAAAATGGATACATGAGTATATCTAAGAACAAGGGCATCTGATACAATAAGATCAAGATTGGAGAGGATGCAATGAAAGAATATACTGCATAAGAAATGAAACTGTTAAAAGCAAATCCATATACGTTCAAGGTAACTACGAATAAATTGTATTTTACAATCGAATTTAAGGAAGCTTTTGGACTGAATATTATGATAAGAAAACGAAACAGCATGAATGTATGATAGAACCATATCATGCTAGAGTGTTCCGAAACGAGCAAAAGCATAAAACGGCACAAATGAATGATTATAAAACAAAACATATTGACAATTGACATATGAAATGATATGTTTATACATATACAAATAATATAACAAGTTCTTTTGCTCTTATGTTCTAAAACGAGAAATGTGTATATGTTGGACAGATTTACTAGCATGGATTTGTATCCTTTATAGGTGCAGATTCCTGCCATAGGCGCGGTTTTGGTATAGTAAATCAAGGGTTGTATCCTTAAGAGAGGAAGAACTTGTTGCCAACAGGGAAAGGTAGGGAACATGGGAGAGAAAGACATTGCGGAGAAGGTACTGGAGGATTACAATGACGTTTTTGCGGATATAGTTAATGTGTTATTGTTTCAGGGAGAACAGATCGTAAGGCCGGAGCAATTGGAGGATAAAACATTACGGTCTTCTTATAAGGCAGATGGTAAATTACGCGAAATAGTGAGAGATGTCGGAAAGAATTGGAATCAGGACACCATACGCATCGCCTGTTTGGGGATTGAAAATCAGACAGATTCTGATGCGGATATGCCATTGAGAGTTATTTCGTATGATGGAGCAGAATATCGTGCTCAGTTAATTAGAGATATATCTTCACAGGATGGTGGAGATGGTGATATAATATCTACCAAGAAGAGGCGTGATATAAAGCGTTATCCGGTTGTGACATTGGTGCTGTATTTTGGCTATGAGAAACCTTGGAGTTCCTCGAAGAGTCTTTTGGATCGACTAACTGTTTCAGATGCATTGAAACCATATGTGCAGGACTATCGGATCAATGTATTTGAAATCGCATATCTTACGCCGGAACAGGTAAAACTATTTCAGAGTGATTTTCGCATTGTAGCGGATTATTTTGTGCAGAAACGGTTAAATCATGAATATAAACCATCGCCACAGAAAATGAAGCATGTGCATGCAGTTTTGCAAATGATGAGCATAATGACGGGCGATCATCGATTTGAGGATGCATATAATGATGCGATACGGAAGGAGGAGTTGAATATGTGTGAGGTATTGGATAGAGTAGAGAAAAAAGGATATGATGCTGGAAGAATTGCCGGCAAAATTGCCGGCAAAATAGATGTGTTCTATCATGAACTAGGTATGTCCGTCTCTGAGATTGCAGAGAAACTGACTATGACAGAGAGCGAAGTGCAGAAAATTCTTGATGAATCGGAATAATTCAGAAGAAAACTTTGAAAGAACACTATACTAAAATCAAATGGGTGTATGATAGAATCATGCCCTGTAAGATAAACAGTCCTTTTATGATATTTCATAATAGGACTGTTTTTTTTCCCCAATTAAGCTTCTAATCGCATGTGACAATAAAATAAATTTTTTCAACCACCATGCAGTTATAATATTTATCGAAAAAAAGGATCATTGCATTTTATTTTGCAAATTCCTGAAAAATACAAGTTGTCAACAATGTAATCAGGTAGTGATTTGACACTACCTGGATTTGAAAGGAGAATACTATGGCGATGATTACATGCCCTAATTGTGGGGAACAGATTTCTGATAAGGCAAAGAGTTGTGTTCATTGTGGGGTATCTTTGCTACCAGAGGAGAAAGTGATTTGTGAAGAATGTGGAGCAGAATTAGAAGAAGGAATAGAAATATGTCCTTCCTGTGGATGCCCGGTTACATTAAGTGAAGACAGTAGCAAAGGTGGTTTGCAGCAGGTTGAAGTGGCCGGCGTACGAATGACAAATGTAACAAAGAAGAAGATGGCAATAGCTATAGGAATTATTTTATTGATGGCTGTTGTGATTTTGGTGGCTAGTCTGATTCAGAAAAAAATTGTAGCGGACAAGGCGCAGAAAACAGAAAAAGAATATGCGGTAAACTTGCAGACAATCACGAAAACTATGCTGGATAGTGCCGATGAAGCGGAATCATGTGGGAATTTGATCAAAAGCGTATGGTATAATGCAATCTATAATAAGAATGATGCTTCAACAGATAAATACACTATGAAAGATGAGCATTTTTTTGTATCTGATTTTAATGATGCATTACATAAGCTGTTCTCAGATTTGACATTTTCATCAAGAGTGGACAAGATTTCTGAACAACAAGACACTGTAAATGCTTTGATGAAAAAATTGAAAAATCCGCCAGAAAAATATAAAGAAGCCTATGAAAAAATGTCAAAACTCTATGATTCGTACATTAAACTTACAAATATGGTTACGGATCCAAATGGTAGTTTGCAGACATATTCAGATACATTTAACGAAACAGATACAGAAGTATTAAATAACTATAAAGCCCTAGGGGTATATCTGGAAGAATAGGAGAAGACGATATGGCGTTATTAATATGTCCGGAATGTGACAGTAAGGTAAGTGATAAAGCACAGTGTTGTCCTAACTGTGGCTTTCCGGTAAAAGATATCATAGAAATAGAGTGTAAAGCTTTACAAGAGAGCAAAAGAACAAAACAGAAAAAGATATTGGAAATAGTTCTGAGTGTTATAGTGTTATGTGTAGTTGTTGTCGGTGCAATGACAGCTATAAAGCGACCAGATACCAGTGGTCTATATAATAAGATTGCGTGGGGTAGCAGTGAGACTCAGATTAAAAAAGAATATCCCAAGGGAACGGAAGGGACAGATGATGATAAAGAAAATGAGACGTATTATTTATATAATATGAAGTCTTATATGGATGGTATTGATGCACTAACACATTTTTCTTTTAAGGATGGAAAATTGTATCAGATTACTTTTATGCTATCACCACAGGATAATAGCGATATTATTGATGAGGAAGTTCCTGGTAAGGTGGAAGAGTACCTTTGTGATTTGTATGGAAAATATAAAAAGGATAATGCCATCTACAAATGGGATACGAAAAAAAGTACCATTGAGATGTTTTCATATCGAAGCTTGGTAATAGTGACATATAACGAGAAAAAAAGATGAAAACTGGGGGGAATGAGGCAATAGTGTTTTGATAGTAGATGAAAAGAAGTAGTTTAAAATATTCCAAACGGAACATTTTAAACTGCTTCTTGATGTCTTGCGGCACTACATCAAAAGTGGTAATATTATTCAATATCATATGAACGAGATAAAGAATAGAAAAATTATGAAGATGTATAGAGCTGTGGGAGGTGAACCGATGAATCGCGGACAAATAACGGGAGCGTTGCCTAAGGGTACAATATTGAAAGGACAATACGAGATTAGGCAGGTGCTTGGACGTGGTGGCTTTGGGGTTATTTATCAGGCATTTGATAAAAATCTGCAGGTTATGGTAGCTGTCAAAGAAATTTATTCGAACAACACCGAAGAACGCAAACGGGCGATCCGCGAGGCGAGGATCACAGCATCTTTATACGAATTAGATGGAATTGTTACGGCACGTGATTTTTTTTGTGAGAATGAAACGACCTATATTGTGATGGAGTATGTGCAAGGTGTCAGCGTCAAGGGATATGTGATGACGCATGGTCATATGGATGGGCAGGAAGTGCTTCGCAAAATGAAACCACTGCTGTATTCCTTACAGCAAATTCATGATAAAGGAATTTTACATCGTGACATTAGTGTGGATAATATAATGTTGACGAAAAATGGCAGACTCAAATTGATTGATTTTGGAGCAGCAAGCAATTTAAATCCTGACAATGGCAACAATCACACGATTACGATCAAGCGTGGATTTACTGCGGTTGAGCAGCATCGTGCAAGTGAAAAGCTTGGCACGTGGACGGATGTTTATTCATTGTGTGCATCTATGTATTTTATGATTACGGGCATAGTGCCACAAGATGCGATGGAACGCTGGCTGAATGATCAACTGACGCCGCTGAATGAGATATATGGGACCGGACTTACACGGGCACAGTCGGAGGCGATTATGCAGGGAATGGCAGTTGATAAAGCAGACCGGCTGAAGTCTGTCAATGCACTGTCGAAGCTTCTTTATGACGAGGTGGAGTTGGAGAACAACCTGCTTCAACAGAAAACAGGAAGAGCATATGTCTGGACGCGGATCGGGCATACAAGAACAATGAGGCGCGAGATTGCGAATGTATTTAACACTAGCCGAAAGAATAGCCGACACAATATTAGACGTATGATTTGGATCATGCCATGTGCTATTGTCGTAGTAATCGGTGCTCTGGGATTATTTCATCGTGTATATCCGATGCAGACGGGGAGTGCTCCGGATGCTGCATTCAGGCAGGTAATTAGGACGGTATCAGATCAGGAAAGGGGTGCAACAGCAATACCATCGGCAATACCATCGGCAATGCCATCGGCAATGCCATCGGCATTACCAAATAAGAAGTCGGTTCCTCCTACAGGTGTGAAAAATACATCGGAATCGACGATAGCCGTAGAAGCAGATAAGGACGCAAAAGCAAGTGAAGCACCGCAGAATGGCAAGGACGCAAAAGCAAGTAAACGATCTCAGGCTGATAAGAAGGGGACGACCCAAGCATCCGCTAAACCGAGTAAGAAGTCGTCGGCGCAAGTAAGTAGGAAAGCGGCTGCACCCGCGCGTGGAAAATCGAATGCAGTGACAAACAGAAAATCGTCTGACAAGGCGGTGTCATCGAAAAAGTCTGCAAAAGAGTCTGCAAAAGAGTCAAAGACTACTACGCAAAATAAAAAAGATTCCAGTGGTTCGACAACAAAGAAGAATCGATCCCCAAAAAAATATGAGGGAAATTTGGATGAACTGTTTGAGTAAACTATTTACAGCGCTTGATGTTGTGAAAAGTGACCACAGCTATGAGAGGAGAAGGTGAATGAAACGAAGAAAAACGGCACTTGTCTTGGTCATTATTATATCTTTGATAGTGGGAAATATGCCATCATTTTCTGTTAGAGGAGCGGAGACATCGGCTTCTATGTCTGCCGTAGATTATTTGGCATTTTGTAATAAAATAATGAGTGATTTTTCACGCTATAAGGAATTAAAAAAAGTAAAAGCTATTACAATTTCGAATAAAGAGGATTTCATCGCATTCCAAGAGTTTCTGAATTCTGGTTTGGCATGGTATATGGCAGAAACCAAGACTGCCTATATTCAGACAGCAGATATTACAGTAAGTAATTATACCTTTGGATATGATAAGAAAACAGCGTTTGCGCAGGTATATGAGAACGGAGAATTGAAGGCGCAGATCGCCCCGGATCAAAAAGTATATGCCCCGGATGACTTAACGGAGGAAATGACCTTTGAGAAGTGTGGTTTGTCAGAAAAATTTGCATTTTCGTCATCGAAAGATTCCGGAGCTAGATATTTATATTCGAAATATTGTGGTAATGATCATGTAATACGTGGTGCATTGTTTTATAATGGAGCTGGGGGTCTGTTTGATTGCGGAGGCGACATGACCGGACTGACGGTAGAGAACTGCATGGCATATGGAGTGAATACAGGGAGTTATCAGTTGGGGATCTTGTTTGGCGGTGGTGCGCCATCTGTTCAAAATTGTGAAGTGAAGAATTGCATTGTGGCAAATGGAGAACATATGGGGATTTTTATCGGTAATGCGGATACAATGAGCAACTTTCGAGTAGCACAGTGCACGGCATCAAATAACAAAGTGTTTTCAAACAAAACATATAATAACCATAATACAAGCAATGCAGGGGGATTGATTGGTTATTTAAAATATTATAGAAATGATATTACCATGATTGAAAACTGTGTGTTAGAGAATAATAAAATTGAGGGAACCAATGCAGGTGGTCTGATTGGTCAACTGTATGATTCAAGAGATTATTATAGAGGTAAGACGGATAATTGTAGATTAGAGATCGCACAGTGCAGGAGCGATGCAATTGTTCAGGGGACAAAGAGCGGTGGTATCATAGGATGTATTACAAATAACGATAATTATAATCCCTCTGATCAATCTCAACAATCACAATTTCATATAGAGCAGGTAAAATGCAGCGGACAGATTATGTCTAATGAATCGGACATCAGTGAGACGCAAGTACTAGGTGGAATAGTGGGGAATATTACAGATGGTGATGGTCAGATCAAATTACGTGATATGGTATTTACCGGAAGCTTTGTTTGCCCCAATAATATAAACGATACATATATTGGCGGTGTGTGTGGACAGAATAACAGATACAGGACGATCATTGAAAATGTGGGGTGTACAACATCAATTGATTACAATGGTAACACAGGACATATTGTAGCAGGCGGCATATTGGGAAGAGGGTATTGTACCCAGCAATCCTATATAGATAGTCCGTCAACGATTGCCAAAAAATATCCCTTTGTTAATTGTTTGAGTGTAATGAATGTGCCAAAGAAAAATGATATAGATGATGAATCAAAAATACAAATCGGAACATTAGCAGGTGCACAAAAGTTAAACGCATGGAAACATTGTTATGCATACACAGAGAATGGTGCGTTGCCGCTGATCGCTGAAGTGGGTGAAGGGGAGATGTCAGGCTGTTATTTGCTAACAAAGGAACAGCTGGAGGGGAAAGAAAGTCAAGATCCAATATCAAGTGAAGAGGGAACGTATGCCAATACAACAGCTGTATGTACTGCATTAAATAATTATATTGAGAAATGTGATACTTCTGATGAAATACATGCCAAATGGTATCAAGGAAAAGAGCAATATCCAACATTGCAGCTTATGGAGGACACAGAAGCTTTAGGTTATAAAAAAGGAAGAATAAAAGAAGTAACGGTTAAAGATTTTTTGGATAATACAGCATCGCCTACTCCGAAGGTGACGCCAAAAGTAACACAAAGACCCAAGGTTTCAACCAAGCCGAAGTCAAAATATTATCCGGCGCCGAAAGTAAAGGTTGTACCTAAGCGAACCAAGTCAGGGCAGCGTTATTTACGGGTGTCTTTACGGCGGCAGCAAAACTGTTATATCCAATTTTATGGAAAAACCAAAAAGGGATACGTGTTGTTAAAACTAAAAAATAATCACCTTACCAAAAAACACCGTAAGGTTGATATTAAATACAGCCGTAAGATAAAGAAAATAACATATAAAGTTCGCATCTACAAGAAAGTAAATGGACGGCGAAAATATAGTAAATTTACAAAGGCAAAAACATTACGCCTGAAATAGGATAGGAGAAAAATGGAAATAGAATATTACGAGCAGCTTTATCGACAGTTGATAGAGCATTTTTACCAACAATTTGATTATTTTATAACGAAAGAGTGGGGAGGGATTGCTGATCAAAATGAAATGAATGATGCAGTTCGACAAAAGGCATATGATACCTTTTACGCTAAGGTTAAGAAGGCCCGCATTGCCAATCGTCAAACGATCCGTAAATGGTTTGGGATGGGCGGACAGATTATGCCGAACAGGCAGCAGATTTTTAAGATAGCGTTGGCAGTAGGTTTATCAAGGGATGATACCAACCGATATTTGCAATATGGCATTTCGGAAACTGCTTTTCAGGAAAATGATTATCGAGAGTTTATTGTCATGTATTGTCTTGATCATGGAATCGGGCTGCAAAAGTGTGAAGAGATGATATCTTTTTATGAGAGTAAGTGTCATAACAGGGGGCAGTGGGAACAGAATACACACACAGATTGGCTGCGCAGACAATACGAGATTGTCAAACTGTATAAGGAACAGGATTTTCTCTTGTGGATGTACAAACATCAGAAGTATTTCAAAGGATATAGCTTGACGGTGTTGCATTGCTATCAGGAATTAATGACAAAATGTTTGCGGATTTTTCGTGAAAATATGCGACAATCACTTGTTGTATTATTAAAAGAAGTCGGATTTTTTAGCTGGGTTGCTAAGAAGCAGGGTGAACAAAAATACGACGAGAATGATATCGAGAGATTTGTGAAAAACCGACTTCGTTCGAGCAGTCATGCATTGGATTCGAATAAAGCAAAAGAAATTCGTAATTTGGTATCCATCGTCTATGCTTCCCATGATCGAATCTGTGATCTGATACAGGGAGTATATACGAAAATGCCTGCATGGCGGCAAGGTGGGACGCAGCGCCGGGTGTATCACACATTGCGAAATCATATGCAGCGAATTGATGAAAAATATCTATCAGAGCTTTTGAATATGGCACTGCATAAAGAGAGGCAAATGCGTTTGCAAATGCTTTTGGCGCAGGAAGACAATGAACAAAAGCGCAATGAACTGCAGAAACAATTGCGCAAAAATAAAGGAAGGCTGCATATGATCCAACGATCGGATCTGCTGATCCTGGCACAATATATCATATATGCTAAGTACGAGAATAATAGTTATGTAAGTTGTGATTATAGACCGGCTAGAGAGGAATTTCGGGTTTATGCAGATAGTATCATGGAGTTGTGTGGTATGCGCAAATTGGATGATAGCTATATGTTAGATTATGTGATGTTATCCTGCTTTTCAGAAGAGGAAATATATTTGTTTTCTGAAATCATCGAAGGGGTAGAGTAAAATTTCATATAGAGAAATAAGTACAATAAAGGATGCGCCAAAATAATAAAAAAATTCAGCCTCTGCGTTGTTATAATGCTTTTGTAATAGTAAAACAACGCAAAGGAGAGATGAAAATGGCTTTGATGAATTGTCCGGAATGTAACAGGGAAATATCAGACACAGTAGAACAATGTCCTCATTGTGGATATCAGTTGAAGAAAGGATATGCAGAAGAGGATTCTAAGACAACTGGGAGAAAATTTGAGGTGTTTAGACGTAATCGGAAGAAAATTATTATAGTAATTATTGCGCTCCTGTTTATTTGTGCAGGAAGTATAATATATTGTTATTATAATGCACCTGTACGTAAAATTACAGGTTATTTATCGGTTGGCAAGGTTACAGAAGCGCAAAGGATATATGATCAAAAAATTAAAACAGATAGTGATGCTGCATATCAATTGGAAGATAGTTTAGATGATCTTTTCAAGAAAATGGAAATGAATTATGGAGAGGGAAAACTTACTTACGATGAATACTGTGAGGTAAAAAAGTTTATTAGTAAGTATTATCAAAATTATGAAGTTGACAAGCTTGATTCCAGTATGAATCAATTAAAAAATTCTAAAGCAAGTTTTGAAAGGGCAAGACAGGAGGAAAAAAACAAAAAATATTCTAATGCTATTTTTTTGTATAATAAAATAGTGAAAAGCGATAAAGTTAATTATCGTGAGGCACAGAAACATTTAAAGGATTGCCAAGATAAGTACAAAACAGAGATAGACAAAAAAATTGAAAAACTAATGAAGGATTCCCAACCTTCGTATGATTCTATCGAAAAAGAATTTACCAAAAACAACTTTTTAAATGATGATAAAAAAATGACTGCGAAATACAGAAAATTAAAAATAAAAGTTCGAGATTATCAAATATCGCAGGCTAAAAATTATCAGAAACAAAATAAATATCAAGAGGCTATTGCCGCATTAGAAAAGATTCATAAGGATAACATTTATGATAGTGAGGTAAAAGAATGCAAAACATCGGTAGAAAAAGCAGCAGTAAATTGGGCGACTACTGAAGCTGCAAAGTATGCGAACAATAAGAAATACGGGAAAGCTATTGATGTATTAAAGTCATATCAAAAATATGATACGACAAATATGGTCGCTGACAAATTAAAACTCTATGAAGGAAGAGCCAAGAAAGCTGTTATTAAAGAATTTAAGCGGTTAAAATCAAAAATGACGATAAAATATGATTCAGTAGATCGCGAGTATACCGTAGTTGCTAAGGGGCGAGAAACGGGATACATAAATTTATCCAATAGTATTAACTTAGAAGCTCGGGCGCAAGTTAGTAAAAGAGATAAAGATACTACATTTCAATTAATAGCAGGCTTTCAACAGGAGGATTGGATTTTTACAGAGCAAGTGGCATTTGCAGTACGAAATTATCGTGAAACATATATAATTGATTATAATGATAGATATACACAAATAATGAATGGCGGTATATGCGAGTGGATGTATTTGAATGATTTGGAATATGGAGATTTATTTGATCCAATAGACAAATTAGTTTCTAAAATTACGACATCTAAAAAAACAACAATCCGTTTCGGTGCAAAAGGAAACGGAACGAGAACGCACATATTGAGCACTTCCGAGAAAAGTAATGTGCGTAATATGTATAAGTTTTGTGTATTATTAAATCGTTATAAATATTTATATAAATACTTATGATTATGACATATTAAATTTATGTTATTGTGATCAATATCTAAATTAGCGAGAGATTGTTGCGTAGTATGTGGAGATATAAACAGTCCTTTTATGGTACTTCATAATAGGGCTGTTTGTTATTTGTTGCCTTATTATTCCGGATATTCCGGATAATGTAGCTATGAGGGTTGAGAAATGTTGAATATTTCTGTATAATGGATTTAAAATATGTACGTTATGTCGATCTCGTAAATTAGGAAACATGAATATCGTGCAATGCCTAGTGATTATTTCATTAACAAAGGAGAGGTGGGTAATATGAAGAAGAATACTAAGCAAACAAAAGATGACAAAATGAAAAAGCCAAAGCAGCATCCAAAGCAAAAGGGATTTCGAATGGGACTGCGAGCAAAGATATTGGGGATATCGTTGCCAATTACCATCATTATGGTTATTGCAATGATTGCCATTGCTTACAGTGTTTCGGAGAAAGACATCATGAAATCTTCACAGAGCTTGCTGCGAACATCAGCAAAAGATCAAGGAAATCAGATCGAGGCGTGGTTGAATCGTAAACTGGACGAAGTTAAAACAGTAAAGTACGACTTAGAACATTCCGGTGCAGTGAAGGATCAAAAGTTGTTACAGAAGAAATTAAACGATTATTATGCGTTGGATGATTCTTTTGTCGGTGGTTTTTATGTGACGGACACAGCAGGAACTGTCATGAAAGCTGATGACAATACGACACAGATCAATAATGCAAAAGATCAGATATGGTATCAAAAAGGGCTAACCAGAATGAATCCGGGTTATACGCCTGTTTTTGAAGATGCTGAGAATCATATGATGATCAGTGCATGTGGCATGTTGGACGATGCAACGAACATTCGTATATTGTCAACAAACTTGTCTCTTGATTCGGTGAATATTATTGTTAATTCCAGTGTATCCATGCAAGGGGCTGAGTCATTGCTTGTAGACAAAAGTACAGGCGATATTCTTGCATCGCGTGAATCAGAATTGATCGCAACATCTTTAAAAGATACATCCAATGGTTTTCTTAAAAATGTTGCAGATAAAATTAACAAAGACGACGAGTCGGTGACAACAATACGTGATAAAGTAGTTGTTACGCGTGAAATTGCAGGAACGGATTGGGTCCTTGTTTCCTATGTGCCAACCAGTTTGATCACTTCTGAAGTAGATAATTTGAGAACGATATTGATCGGAGTTGCAATTGTTGGCCTGCTGGTATTTACGCTGCTTAATACAATAGGCGTGTCACTTACGGTGAAACCATTGCGAATACTCAGTCACAAGATCAAGGCGATGTCAAATGGTGATTTTACAATACAGATCGAAGTGAAAGGCACTGACGAGATTGCTCAGATTCAACAGAGTGTAAAGATATTTACAGAATATATGCGTGAAATGATCTGTAAAATTAATGCTGTATCAGATAGTATTAGAAACCAAGCTGATAGCAGCAGTGTTGTGTCAGTGAGTATGCAGGACGCTTCGAATGCGCAAGCAGCTTCTATGGCGGCTTTGAGTGAGACTGTTGAGCAGATTTCGGAGTCGATCAATGAAATCGCCGAGAGCGCAACAGATCTTAGCGGTGTTGTTTCTGATGTGTCTCGGGATAGCGAACAGGTGAAATCGCAGATCGATAGTACTGTCGGCATTGCACGTAAAGGTCGGAGTGATATGGAGTTGGTAGGTACTGCTATGGATGAGATACGTGATTCTATGTCGTTACTGGTAGATGCTATTCGTAAAGTGGGGGAAGCTTCCAAAGAGATTACAGGAATTACAAGCTTGATCGCGAATATTTCAGAAGAAACCTCATTGTTGTCGTTAAATGCTTCTATTGAGGCTGCGAGAGCCGGAGAGGCTGGAAAGGGATTCTCTGTGGTAGCCACAGAGATCAGCAAACTTGCACAAAACACAGCATCCTCCGTGGAAGAGATCTCACAGTTGATCAGTCAGGTGGATGGCCTTGTGGATGATGCTGTAAATCAAGCGAATGTCAGCGTACAAAATATTGGTGAGAGTGGTGGCCGCATACGTGTGGCACAAGAGACATTTGAGCAGATTTATACATGTATTGAGGATATGAAAAATGGTATCAATAATATGATCACACAGATTGCTGCTGTAAATAATGTTGCTATGGACGTATCAGCAATTTCAGAGGAGCAGGCTGCTTCGACTACCGTGATCAGTGAAACTTCGGATGCTATGGTTGATCAGGCTAACAATTTAGCAGGCCAGAGTGAACAGGTGGCAGACAGCTCGAAGGTTTTGACGAACACTTCAGAGCAGCTTGCAGAGCAGATGGGTAGATTTCAGATATAAGGAACGTTGTTTGGATACTATACTAGGTGATAAGTATAAAGAAAAATGCAAATAAGTTTTTAGGGTAAGCATGACGGCACTGGTGTGGTGCTGTATGCGGAAATGGAGAGGATTATGACAAAAAAAATAGTATTATATTGTTTGGCTGTCATGTGCTGCGTATTGACAGTCGGCTGTTCGGGGAAAAAAGAAGATGGTCAGAGCTCCGGCAAAGACCTTAAGATTATGTTAACTGTATCTGATGGTTCTGACACATTTCGTGCCACACTCGCAGAGGCAGCCCAAAATGCAGCGGAAGAAGCCGGTTATACAATAGATATTCAGGATGCAGCGGGTTCTTCGGAGACACAGATGAACCAGATTAAGAATGCAAAGGACGCGGATGTGATCATATGTGCGTTGTGTGATGCCGGAACGGCACAGCAAATGGAGGCATTGGCGGGAGACAAACCGATTGTATTTATTAACAGTTGTCCGGAAGAAGAATACCTGCAAAAAAATAAATATGTCTATGTTGGATCTGACGAAGCGGTGGCCGGTAATCTTCAGGCAGAATATGTCCTTAATAAATATGCGTCCAAGGACTCCTTAAATATCGCACTTCTCAAGGGAGAGAGTACGCATTCAGCGACAAAGGGACGTACCAAAGCGAATAAAGCAACATTAGAGGCATCCGGTAAAACCATACATTATGTATATGAGGATTATGCGGATTGGAGTACTGAAACCGCAGCCAAAATGTTTCATCAGTTTTTACAGACCGGACAGCCGGTTGATGCCGTTATATGTAACAATGATTCGATGGCAGTAGGTGTTGCACAGGAAGTCCAGAAAGCTAAAATAGATACAAACACATTACCTATTCTTGGTGTCGATGCAACAACTGATGGATTAGACTTGATTTCGCAGGGTGCCATGGCATGTACAATTTTTCAGCCGGCGAAAGGGCAGGGAGAAGCAGCGGTCAAAGCAGCAGAAAAACTTGCTTCCGGACAATCTGTCGAGTCGCTTGATGGAGCGGAACATAATGGCCTGTTTGTATGGGTGCCATTTGAACAGGTTACGGCAGAGAATTTATCGCAATATCAGTAACTCAAACGTTATGTCACGTTACTTATTCAAACGTTGCACGTTAAGATTATTGTGTTGTCACATACATTTTACATAAATTATACAGTTGTGTGCTCGTAGATTTTACGCACCTTGGTTACAATATTTGCAAACATATAAAGAAATGCAAATGATTGATAACAAGGGGATGAGATTATGAGTATGAGTACGGTATTATTGATATTTGGTGTTGTTATGGCAGCCATTGTGTCTATGCAGTGTGATCCGAATAATCCATTTACATTGCATAGACGCAGTACGAAAGATCTTGTGGAGGAGGTATTGGCAGATCCAATCCTGATCGTATTACATGCGTACCACACCTCAGATGAGCAGTTGAAGTTAGGATATGGACAGCTCTGCGAACAGCTTGGCAGTTTACGCGAATTAAATCGCCGCAAAGATGTTTGTCATTGTATTCATCTTGTGATGAGGGAACTGCGGGAGCGGTGTAAGGATGCGCAGACAAAGCAGGAAGTATTAGAAATGCAGTATCGCCAGACGATTGGCGAACTGCTATTGGAAGCTCTAGCTGATTGATCATGAGCAATATGAAATATATTTGAGTTACAATATAAACACATTCAGAAATATAAAAAAAAGCTCAGAAGAATTTCTTCTGAGCTTTTACAGTTAACAGGGGTGCCAGGAATCGAACCCGGCTCTGGAGTTTTGGAGACTCTTATTCTACCGATGAACTACACCCCTAAATGCGATGTGTCACTCGCAAGCGACTATAATAGTATACAAAATTCATCGGAGTTTGTCAATAGTTTTTTGAGAAAATCTACGCATATCTCAGCAAAAACTCAGCAAAAACTCAGCAAAAACTCAGCAAAGACAATATGCAAAATTTATGCAGAGTTTATGGTGAATAATTATTCATCCTCTTCCTCTGGTTGTTCTATGATCTGACGGAAATAAGCTAGTTTTTTGTCTGCCTCACGCTGCTTCATCCAAGCTTTTACATCTTTTGCAGGGAATAGCTTGCGCAGCAACTGATATGGATACCAAATGATTTTCATTCGTGTGACAGCATCGTAATGCATTTTGATATTTTCGCTGCGATCCTTTAACACAGTGATACGCATTGCCTGGCGATGCATGCGGTTGCGTAGATTGCCGATCTTGCGGTGCAGGAAAAAAGTTTCGTTTGCCTTATTCTGTCGTTCGCGGTTCATCTGGTAAACCGTATAGTCCTTGGTGATACGCAGCAATGTATCAAAGTAAAAACTGTCAACTAACGTGTACTCAGTGCCGTTTTTGATTTCTTTGGAAAGCGGTTTGGTGTGACAATCGGAGTAAGCACTGCCGATCCCGTAATCGTGTGCGAGTACGCAGGTAGCGTAAACGCGGACGGTTTCGTTGTAGGCAGTGAGATATTTCTGCTTAAAGTTACATTCTAAGTCGTAAGAATAGGTGAGTTGATTTTTCTGCATCAGAATCTCACACATTGCGATTGTCATGGCATCGTCTTGATCGATATGAGCCATAAAGACATCGAAGATCTCCTGCATAACAGGATGACCGGCAACAGCTGCGTATATGCGCTCTGTGATAGAAGTATCGTTTTGAAAACCAAACAGAGCTTGTGTGCGTAGTAATAACGGTGTGATATATTTGATGCCGCGTACCTGCTTGGAAAGAGCGATGCCGCCTTCTTCCATTAATTTTTTACATTTGAAATATTGTCCAACGACATGATAGCGTCCTTCGTTATACGCTTTTCGAATGGCAGGATGCTCATCGATATTACAGTTTTCTTCATCTAAACAAGTAATCTCTGCATCAAATTCGACCAAAGTGCCGACCAAAGTATCAAGGTTATTCTGCTCTTGTTCGGTCAATGTGGTTTTTCCAAAGTGATCGTAGTATATGTGTTTTGGAATTGCCTGAAAGGCATTGTAATAATAATCCAAGCGTACTTTTAGTCGTGGGTGCTCTTCAAAGTTTGTGTTGGAAAGGATAAAATCTTTGTTTTCCATCAGAAGATCTACATATCGGTCCGCAAAAGCCGGACGGCGTGTGCACATATACAAAGTAAGGCTTGCCGTGAATGGGGCAACCTCAGAGGCTGCTTCCGGATTGGCATTTTGTACGATAAAACGGATAGCATCCAGACTACCGAGAATCTGCTTGTTGGATGTGCTGGAGACGATAGAAGTATCATGACGCAAATAGTGGTAATAAGGCGTAGATACATAACTGATCTTCTTCGCATAAGACATAACGACCGGAAGCCACGCCACATCTTCAAACCAGTGTGCCGGGAAGGCAAATTGTTTGACAAATGCAGTACGGTATAATTTAGAACAAGTTGTTACGGTGTAATCAGATTGTCTTAGAAAATCTGTTCCGGTGTATACTTTATCCATATCGAAATCATAAGTTCCTTCAATCGTCACTTCCTGATACAGTCCATGACGAAAATACGGACAAAAGATAATGTCGCTTTCCAGTACAAAGGCAGACTCATATAGATCCGTCAACATTTCCGGATCTACAATATCATCCGAATCGACGAACATCAAATAGTCGCCCTTTGCTTTGGATATACCGAAGTTTCTGGCGAGCCCGGGACCGCCGTTTTCTTTGCGGTAATAACGGATCTGTTCAGAATGCGCATCGGCGTATTTTTGTGCAATGGCAGGACTGCCATCGGTCGAACCGTCATCAACTAAGATGACTTCAAAGCTCTCAAATGTCTGCGCTAATATCGAATCCAGACAGTCAGCTAAATATGCTTCGACATTATACACCGGTATAATAATTGAAATGTTTGGTTTCATCTTCACTTCCCCCTCGTGATTACTGTCAAGTTGCTCCTCATGCCTCTAAACTTTTTGCAAACGCGTCCGTCAAAAACTTTGCGGATTTTTCGCGTTCTGCTTGTAGGTGTTTGTAAACATCATCGTAGTCGATTTCGGTTACGGCAGGCATTTCTTGATCGTTTTGCAAAAATCGGTCATCTAGGTGCAGCAAATGCAAAATACTGGTCACGCGGGAATCTTTCGTTCCACGTGCATAGGTATAAAAGCTTTTCTTATTGATAAGAGAAAAGCAGACCCCATGAAAAGCATTTGTTAATATAAAATCTGCATGCATGAAATATCCTAAAAATTCTTCAATACCAATGGATAATTTCACTTTGTTACGGAAAATATTTGTATAAAAAACGCTGATCTCAATGACTTCCAAACCGCGTTCTTTGGCAATTTTATGTGCATCCTCTAACATCTTTCGATTGTTTTTGAGGCAGTTATACACTAACAGATAATGTTTTTCTTTTGGTTTTACAGCGATCTTTGCATAGTCCTCAGCATCTAATAACAGGGTAGGATCTAACACATTTACGACCGGTTTATCCGTATATTCCTGCGTAAACTCGGTTCCCTGAATCTCACGTACCGAAATGGAATCAAAATTTTTAAGCAGTTCGCGGAAACGCGCCTGTCTCTTTTCTGAAAAGTTTGTATAACCGATGCAGGCGGCATAAGATATCTTATTTTTGCCCCGCATAGATGGGAGATTGCAGAAAAATCCATTATCAAAGCCCTGTGTGCTGTGTGGACTCCAGATAACATCGCTTTCGCATACGATCGTATCAAAGTCGAACAATGCCTTGCTAAGCAGTGCCTCGTCATATTGACAATTGGTCATGCGGTACTGCGTATCAAAAAAGTTCATAAATTTTTTGTATCTGGTCAGATTCGGAAAGAAATATCCAAGCCAAAAAAAGAATCGTTTTACTTTCTCCTTAGGCTGTTCAGAAAGAAACGGATATTTCATATTGTAGGTTTTCATGAAACGGGGAAGATAGTCGATAATGACGTTATCGATCCCCTGTTTATCCAAATACTGCTGAAATGCATAGGAATGCAATGCAGCACCGAAATTCAAGTGTTTTGAATATTTATTAATACTGATAATTCCAACTTTCATAGTTATCCTCATTTCTGGCATTCCTGCAGAATGCGTTTGGAAATTGTTTCGGTTGCGTTTCCGTTGTCAAAGCTGCCAAGATCGGTGTGATGTTTGTGAACATCTTTGAGATACTGTTCCTCGTCAAAGTGAGCAATATTGTCGACCAATGCGGCATTGTTTTTAGCAAGTGGGAATGGCCAGTCGCGCACATCCACGTAAAAGCCTTGTGTCTCTAAATATTCGTCCAAATCTGTGGTATACAGGAAACATGGACGTTTTAACAGGGAATAATCCCATACACTCGAAGAGTAGTCTGTGATCAAAATATCTGCGGCAAGAAGGAGATCCTGCATATCGCCATAATCTGTGACATCGATAATATGCTGCCTCTTTGTGTCTGCCGGAAGACGTTTCTTAATAAAGTAATGCATGCGGTACAAGATAGTCCATTCTCCGCCAAAACGTTCTTTGGCAGCTTCTACGATACCGCGTACATCCAAATTGTAATCCGTTGTCTCGTTGCGTTTGCCCTTGCGGTAAGTAGGGGCATAAAGGATGATCTTATTATCAGCAGGAATATTGTAATATTTACGAATATATGCTGCCGTTTTGTTGTCGTGATTATTGACCAGTTCATCATTACGCGGCATTCCGCATTCCAAACATTCACCCTTGTGAGCAAATGCACCACGGACAACATATTTGGTATAGTATTTACAACTGGAAACTAAAATATCCGTATGGGAAGCACTGAGCTCTTGGATCTTCTGATCCGACGTGCGGATGCTTGGATTGTCCAATAACAATTTTTTATATGCACCGCCACCGTGTCCGGTTCCAATTGTTGTCTGTTTCTTGCGGAACGGGATCATGGCTGGTATACGCATATTGTATACGAATACGCGGGAAGACAGTGCGTAACGGTAGAATGAAAAGGTACCGTATTCCACAGTCTTCGATACGCCCCAGTCGGCAAGCCAGCGGAAGTTGTCCGCCCCTTTAAATGCCCAGATGATCTCTACATCGTCCGGATAATTTTTTGCCAGATATTCGGAGATGCGGCGAGGATTGCAGGCGTATTTGCCGGCTTCAAAACTCATAAACATAACCCGGTTTTTCTTGATCGGGAAAATATAAAAGACGCGCAGAACGATCAGGTAAATGCGGTCCTTAATATATTCTTTGATACGTGCGATGGAGCGGAAGTCAGCGCCATAGCGTGAATATTTACGGTATTTTAATAATTTCTGATACTGTCTGTAATGACGGTACCGCTTTAATAATTGAATCAAGCGATGCATAATGTTCCTCATTTCTATTTCATATGATCAATGCCGCTTTGGAATGGAAGTGCCGATCGTTCGGCATAAGAACACGCCAAAACAACGATAAAACCTTTGATATTCTATCATAATAGGGTGATTCTGTAAAGAATATGTAATAATTATGTCATATTTTGGGAGCTTTTCATGTTTTTGGAAAGATCATGGCAGATTCCCCTGCCTGGTCCCAGCGGTCTTTCTTCTCGTCGTATTGGGTGCAGAGCCAATCATAGACGTCATCCAGTCCTTCTTCGGTATACGGAAAATACGCATAGGTTTTATTTTCTTCCGGTGTCTTTTCAAAGCAAAACGGCTCAGGCCATATGGCAGCGCGAAAACATTCTTCCTCATTGTCTTTTTGCCATTTTTCTACCTGATAACGCATCCCCTGAAAACTTGCTTTCAGAATAGCTCCTTTGCGATAAAACTCTTGTTTGTCATATAGTGATTTTCTGCTATTCATGGTCAACCTCATTTCTATTGGTAAGATCGGACGATTCCGGTCAGTTTGTCTATGACAGTGTCCCGCATAAAGAAGTCCTGTTTTTTGACGCGTTCGATCAAAGGCTGGATCTGCTCAATGCGGTCAGTTTGAGCGTATATTTTGCCAAGGGTAATGTAGGTGCTTGATATATCGCTTCCGATATCCAGTGCATACGAAAAAATGCTCTCTGCGTCTGCCAGCTTCTCCGACTGATAGAGTGCCTCTCCCCATTGATTTAGTGCCCGGATCAGTCGGGTATAATTTTGATCGCAGGCAGAAAGAATCTCAAAATTGGCAATGCCGTAGTTGAGTTTAATATCAGCATTGCTCATTCCCTGCAGGTTCAAAATAGGACGTTTCAGTATCTCGCGCACATCATCCTGGGCGTCTTGTATAGCACCGTCTGCCTGATCGTCCCACGGCAGCAGATTTTGATCGACTTCGAGATAATCCAATTCGGAAATATCTTTTTTGCGGGCGAAGTTAGAAGCTTTTTCTTTGCTCCAAAAAGATTGATTCCACTGTGGTGTTTTTGCCCCTTGTTTCATCTTGACTTGCACATAAATTATGAATACAATGAAGAGGACAAAAAATATAGGTATAGTATTCATGATGATCACATATTCCTTTCTCAGCCTGCAAGCCGACAGCCGAACCGACAAGCTTGCATCGCGGGTGGGGCTGTACCGGGGACAGACAGGAGGTAACAATGAACTTTTTTAATCGTAAAAACCAGAAAAGAATTGCATCAGTAATCTGTATTTTAGTTATTATTGCAATGGTTTTGCCTATGGTCTTAGAGTATTTAGTAAAATAGTTCATCGGCGGGGTTATAAAGGGCGCTTATTCTATAAGGATAGAATGGACGCCCTTTTGCTTTTTGCCTTTGTTGATTCGGAAATTGCTGCCGCGTAGTGCGATACATCGCAAAACACTGACCTTGCATTTTCCCGGTTAAAATCGACTATACAAAATAACTGAAAAAATGTCAAATTATGAAGAAATCTTTGACTTGCGAAGGACTCTTATTTATGACAAAATATAATGTGAATTGGGAGGCTTATTGATTATGACAAACAAGAATAAACGTTTATCCGGTATTTTTATAGTTGGCTGTCTTTTGGCTGCCTGCGTGGCAGTGGCTGCAGAGCTTGCTTCTTCCGGGATCTTTGGATCAAAGCATACGATCTGTGAAGGGGTTAAGATCAGCAAGGTCGAAGTTGGCGGAATGACGAAAGCTGAGGCTGAGAATGCCGTATATGATCATATTGCAGGGCTGCTTAGCCGAAAGGTTGTTATCCAGATCGGTGAGAATGAGTTGGAAACAGATTTTGAATCACTCGGAATGCACTTTTCGGAAGAAAAGTTGATCGATCAGGCATACGCAGTTGGTAAAAAGGGTAATTTGATAAAGCGTATGCGCGAAGTGGAGAATGCGCATCAATCCGGCAAAACATTTGCCTTAAAGTATTCGTTTGATGAGCAGAAACTCAAAGAATATGTTGAAAAAGAGTGCACACAGTTTGATGTGAAAGCCAAAAATTCCAAATTATCCTTAAAAAATGGACGATTTGTTGCATCTAAGGAACGTACCGGCAGAGAATTGCAGGTCGACCAAACGATTGATCGTATCCGCAAGACGCTGCAGGAATCAGACCAGTCGGATTCCTATACGGTACAGGCCATTGTGGAGACAACAGAGCCAAAGTACACGCAGGAAATGGTATCGAAATGCCAAGATCTGCTGGGACGTTATTCAACGTCTTATGCAACATCAACGGCGGCACGTGCGACGAATGTACAGACGGCGGCCGGAAGGATCAATGGAACAATTTTATATCCGGGCAAAACATTTTCCACGATCAAGGTGATCAAGGAGCGCACAGAGGCAAATGGTTACAAAAGTGCATCGGAATATTCCAGCGGTAAAGTGGTTGATGGAGTTGGTGGTGGCGTATGCCAGGTTTCCACGACATTATATAATGCGGTGATCAATGCAGAGCTAGAGGTAGTAGAGCGCTCGCCACATTCCATGGTGGTAAGTTATGTTGATGTATCGCGTGACGCGGCGATTGCCGGTGATTATAAGGATTTTAAATTTAAGAATAATACCAATGCCCCAGTTTACATTGCGGCATCAGCCGAGGGCGGTGTACTTTCTTTTCGCATTTACGGCGAGGAGACAAGAGAAAGCGGTCGGGAGATTTCTTTTGAATCGGAGATCCTAGAGACGATCCAACCGGGAGATGATGAAGAGACGGTGGATGAGACAAAGCCTGCATCGTATCGTGAGGTAACACAGTCTGCACATGTCGGATATAAGGCAAAGCTGTGGAAGATCATTAAAGTAAATGGCAAACAAACGGACAAGGTGCAGCTCAATAGCAGTTCTTATGCGGCAGAACCGCGTCATGTGACGGTTGGAGCAGGTGCCGCAGGCTCACCAAAGCCGAGTGCGTCAGCGGATCCAAAGGCAACGAAGGATCCAAAAGCAACAGGCAAGCCAAAGAGTTCGAAGGAGCCGAAGAAGACGGCAAAACCAAAGTCTACAAAGAAACCGGCCAAGAACGCTACGGCAAAGCCAAAAGCAACAGCCGCAGCCAAAAAGACTACAAAGCCGGTAACGGAAGAGTAAAACATATATTATTATGCCGTTAAAATGGAATACGTTAGCGGATAAGATTGAGCGGGATAACAAAGGAGCAAACGAATATGAAGATAGGAAAAGTACCGGAAAATGTACTGAAAAGAGCGGTATTTAAGCAGATTCACCATAGACGACAAGAGGTTTTGCTGCATCCGGGTGTTGGAGAAGACTGTGCAGCAGTCGCACCGGAGCAGGGAGAGGTATTTGTGCTTTCTACGGATCCGATCACTGGGGCAGACAAGCAGATGGGGGTCTTTGCCGTACATATTACGGCGAACGATCTGGCAACGGCAGGAGCGGAGCCGATAGGTATTTTAAGCAGCATTATTTTGCCGCCGGAGACGGAGGAACAGGACCTCAGACGAATTATGAGCGAATTGGAGCAGGCATGCGATGAGTTGCAGATCGAGATCTTAGGCGGACATACGGAGGTGTCTGACGCCGTGAATCGACCGGTCATCACAGTGACAGGGGTTGGAAAGGTTGCGCGTGGTGATCTCCTTTCGACGGGAGGAATGCAGCCCGGCGATGAGCTGGTCATGACGAAATGGGCAGGGTTAGAAGGTTCTGCGATCATTGCGGCTGAGAAACGAGATGTTTTGGAACAAACGCTGCCGGCTCATCTTATTGATACAGCAGAAAGTTTTCTGAAGCATATTTCAGTTGTGCCGGAAGCGAAGATTGCAATGCAGCATGGTGTACATGCTATGCATGACGTGACGGAAGGTGGTATTTTTGGCGCACTGTGGGAGATGGGCGCAGCATCAGGAGTCGGTATCGTTGCAGATCTTGATAAAATACCGATCCGTCAGGAGACAATAGAATTGTGTGAGGTTTTTGATATCAATCCGTATCTGCTCATATCGAGTGGTTGTATGTTGATCGGCTGCGAGAATGGTAATTTGTTAGTAGATCGATTGCAGGACGCAGGAATACCGGCAGCGGTGATCGGACGCGCTACGGAAGGTAATGACCGTGTGATACGCAGTGGAGAGGAAACGAGATTTTTAGAGCCGGCAGGCAGTGATGAGTTATACAAGATATATGAGTAGGTAGCAATGGCTATAGATATTGGATCTATGCCAGAAAGGAATCAGTGATTGTTGTGTTAAATATTGTACTTTTGGAGCCGGAAATGCCGGCAAATACCGGTAATATCGGAAGGACGTGTTGTGCCACCGGCACGAGGCTGCATTTGATCGAGCCGATGGGTTTTCGGATCAATGATAAAATGCTGAAACGGGCAGGATTAGATTACTGGGAACATTTGGATGTCACTATTTATGACAGCTATGAGGATTTTTTGGAAAAAAATCCAAAAGCACGAGACAAGATGTATATGGCGACGACAAAGGCACGTCATCGATATACAGATGTCTCCTATGAGGAAGATGCGTATATTATGTTCGGTAAGGAGAGTGCAGGGATTCCGGAAGAAATTTTGGTGCAGACGCCGGACACTGCAATCCGTATTCCTATGAATCCACAGATACGTTCCTTGAACTTATCGAATTCTGTGGCGATCGTACTGTATGAGGCGTTACGCCAAAATGACTTTTTCTCGATGCAGACCGAAGGAAACCTACATAGACTTAGCTGGGAAAATCCGGATATTGTATAAAATTATGAGGTGATAATCTATTTTAATTAATAGGAAACTGCTGTTGTGTAGCGTGACATCACCAAGAATTGCATTAGCAATTCTTGCAGAGCAAAACGCTGGTTTTGCTCTTTTTTATGGAAAAGACCCCACTTTTTTACAAATAGATATTGAAAAAAGGGCGGGAACATAATAGAATAATACTGTTGTGCAAAATATAATCAGGCACAGACAGTCAAACAAATGACAGAAATGGAGGATATTATGGGTGAATGTAAAGGCAAGATTGCCGTATTGACCAGTGGTGGAGATGCGCCTGGAATGAACGCAGCAGTGCGTGCCGTAGTACGTACAGGTATTGCAAAGGGTTATGAGGTATATGGAATCCGTAGAGGATATAACGGATTATTAAATAAAGAAATCTCTAAGATGACATTCCACGATGTATCAGAGAAGTTACAGCATGGTGGTACATTTTTGTTTACAGCAAGAAGTGCAGAGTTTGGTGAGGACGCCGGTAAGCAGAAAGCAGCAGGAATCTGTAAAGAACTCGGTATTGAAACTCTGATCGTTATTGGTGGTGACGGCTCTTTCAAGGGGGCACGTGATCTGTCAAAATATGGTGTAAATATTGTTGGTATTCCGGGCACGATCGATCTGGATATCGCTTACACTGAGTATACGATTGGTTTTGACACTGCAGTAAATACTGCAATGGAAGCAATTGATCGCATCCGCGAGACTTCCAACTCTCATGAGCGTGTCAGCGTTGTCGAGGTTATGGGCCGCTCCGCAGGATATATTGCATTGTGGTGTAGTATTGCTAATGGTGCAGAGCAGATCTTGATCCCGGAGAAATTTGATAACGATTATGATCGTTTGATGGGAATCATCAAGAGCAACCGAGAAGCAGGCATGACACATCAGGTGATCGTGAATGCAGAAGGAATCGGTCATTCTTATGGGCTTGCTAAGCGCATTGAGGAGGAGACAGGCATTGAGACACGTGCAACGATCCTTGGTCATATGCAGCGTGGTGGCAGTCCGACAGCAAGAGATCGTGTGTATGCATCTGTAATGGGTGCTTATGCAATTGATGTCATTGAGCAGGGTAAGAAGAATCGTTTGATCGGTTATAAGAATGGTAGGGTTTATGACGTTGATGTAGATGAGGCGTTTGCAATGACCAAAGATATCAACGATTATGAATACGAAGTAGCTGGTATTCTTGGTACCAGATGCGAGTAAGCCGTGTAGATTTTGGCATGACTATATAGCAAATATTTATATCACGAAGAAAGGTTCGTCAATTTGAAATGACGAACCTTTCTTTGTTGCACTTCTTTGTAATTACGTCCCCAAATATGGAGCATCATTACAAAGGAACGCGTTGGTTTTGTATTATTCTTCATCTAGCGGAAGGGAAAAGATAAATTCTGTGCCAACACCTTCGGTACTGATCACATTAATATGTTCCCCGTGTGCTTCAATAATTTCTTTCGTGATCGATAACCCTAAGCCGGTTCCGGTCTTATCTTTGCCACGGGACCTGTCGCTCTTGTAAAATCGATCCCATATTTTAGAAGCTTCTTCTTTGGTAATACCAATGCCATGATCTTTGACGGAAACAAAAACTTTGTGATGCTTTTTGACCGTATGAATTTCAATAACGGAATTAGTATTGCTGAACTTAATGGCATTGTCGACTAAGTTCTGGATCACGCGTTGTATCTTGGATTGATCCGCCTTGACATATAATTCTTTGCCATCTAATAATAAATCAATGGACAGATGCTTCTTTTCGCATTGTGGTTCAAATGTTTCAATCGTCTCTTTGAGTGTGTCGTGCAGGTCAAATCGTTCGAGTTCTACGATCAAACCACTATGCTCAAACTGGTTAAGATCCAGCAGATTTGACGTTAGTTTTGTCAGCCTGCCTGTCTCAAACAGGATAATGTGCAGATATTTTTCCTGCATTTCCGGTGGGATCGTGCCATCTGCCAAAGCCTCGGTATAACCGCGGATCGAAGTCAGTGGTGAGCGGAAATCGTGAGATACATTTGCTAAAAACTGACGTTGGTATTCGATCATGCTTTTGTTTTTTTGCGCAAGATATTTTACGGCAGAAGCGAGTTCGAGCTGTTCAACTCCGCCTAATTTTGCAGGCTTTTGGTCAAAGTGGCCATCTGCGTACTCTTTGGCGTTGTGTGCAAGCTGCTTGAGAGGATATACACTGCGCCAGTACAGCAGCAAAAATACGATGGCAGATACCAAAAGTAATAATAAATAACAAATCAGGATCGTGTCTAAGATCAGAGTTGCTTCTTCCTTGATGGCTTTTTGCGGTGTCAACAGGACCAAATATCCCTTGGTTTCTTTAGAACCGGTAAGAGGGCAGATGACAGCGAGGACATTGGATTTCATGATGCCCTTTGGTCTTGCTCCCTTAACGGATTGCCGATTTAGAAAATCACTGTCGGAATCGGTGATGTTTTTGCCAACATAGTTGTAATCGGAAGAATCTGAAAGGATCGTTCCGGTGGGGCTGACAAGCCAGACACGAGTATCAAAGAGAGAACTGAGCATGGTACTTTGTTTTTGCAGTGTAAATGCACCATCCTCAGGAGTGCCTTGTGTACTGGCGTAATGTGAAGTCAGATAATAGGCTTCACTGGAAATCTGCTGCTCTTTTTTTGTCTCTAAATAATTGTAAGTTAGGGAGTAGCCGTACGTATTGATCAGCGCAAAGATGCAGATTACCAACAATAAGTATGCAGTAATAAACTGCAGACGGAGTGTTACTTTCATGCGTTCCCTTTCTCGTGAAATTCGAATTTATAGCCGATTCCCCATACCGTAGCCAATTTCCACTGATCATGGTCTTTGAATTTCTCGCGCAAACGTTTGATGTGCACGTCGACGGTACGAGTATCACCAATATAGTCATAACTCCAAATATGATCTAAGAGCTGTTCTCTGGTAAACACCTGGTTTGGATGGGACGCCAGGAAATAGAACAATTCTAATTCCTTTGGCGGCATCTCGATCATTTGGTCTTTATAGTGGACCGAATAATCGGACAGGTTGATCTGAAGATCCGGAAAAGTAACGATCTCCAATTCCTGCTGTGGCACTTGCGGTGTCGGTGTCGGAGTACTTTCGCCGACTGTCGCTTTGGTGCTTCGCCGAAGCACGGCTTTGACGCGTGCAACCATTTCTTTGGAGTCAAACGGTTTCATAATGTAATCATCTGCCCCAAGTTCCAGTCCCAAAACGCGGTCAAATGTTTCTCCTTTGGCAGACAGCATAATGACAGGAAGGGAACCGCCGCGGCGAATCTCTCGAAGTACTTCGTAGCCGTCAATTCCCGGAAGCATAATGTCTAACAGGACAAGGTTAGGCGCAAAGTCTTTAACGGCTTTTAGTGCCTGCTCGCCGTCATAGACCAGTTTTGTTTCGAAACATTCTTTGTTGAGATATAATCCGATGAGTTCTGCAATATTTTCATCATCATCGACAACGAGTATTCTTTGTTTTTCTTTCATGATGTTGTGTTTCCTCCTTTATGAGATAGACAATGTCATAAGTTGATCATCAGGATTTGAAGGTGACGATCGTAACGCCCATGTCGCCCTCTCCAAATTCGCCTAAGCGATACGACTTGACATATTTTAATTTTTTAAGACGGTTGTGTACCGCTGTGCGGAGTGCTCCGGTACCGCGGCCATGGATCACGGTTACCTGTGTCATATGTGCAAGGTAGGCATCATCCAGATATTTTTCCATGACAGGCATTGCCTGATCGACCGTCATACCGATCAAATTGACTTCCTGATGCATGGTAGCGGCTTTGCTCATACCGATACGGCCGCTTCCGGTGTTCTTCGTCTTATTTTTTTCCGGCTTTGGTTGTTTGATCAACTCCAGATCCCGAATATTTACTTTTGTGCGCAGCAATCCGGCTTGTACAAAAAGATCGCCTTTATCGTTAGGCAATGTGCTGACCGTTCCCGCAGAATTTAAAGATAAAATGCGGACGTCAGCACCAATGAACAGATCTTTTGCTTTGAGACCGGATGCTTTCTTTGGTTTTGCAGGCTTTAAGGAATGGGATTGCTTGCTATTGATCTGTTCCCGCAATTTGGTGCGCTCTGCCTCCATTTCGCGGATATGTGCATCGCTTTCTGCCCATTTTGTGTATTTGCGGATCGTTTCATCCGCATAGTCTTTGGCTTTTGCCAAGATCCGACCTGCTTCTTCGTTTGCATTTTGCAGGATGCGTTCTTTGGAGTTGTCTATTTTGTCGTTTTTTTCGCGTAATTCTTTGCGCAGTCTGGAAATCTCTTTGCGGCTTTCTGAAGCATCGGCAAGCTCTTTTTCAAGACGGATACGTGTCTGCTCCAGATCTGCAAGTACATCTTCAAACTGTGTAGCATCGCTTGCTACGTGGTGTTTGGCATCTTCGATAATATCGTCGGACAGTCCCAGCTTGTGGGAAATGGCAAACGCATTACTTTTACCGGGAACACCGATCAACAGACGGTAAGTCGGGCGTAGAGTGGAAACGTCAAATTCACAACATGCGTTTTCAACGTCCGGCGTCTGTAATGCATAGAGCTTGAGCTCGCTATAGTGTGTTGTTGCCATGGTAAGTGTATGGCGCTTATGCAGATTCGCAAGAATTGCGGTAGCGAGTGCCGCACCCTCTGTCGGATCAGTACCGGCACCGAGCTCATCAAAGAGTGCCAGACTGTTTTCGTCTGCCTGCTCTAAGATGGATACGGTATTTACCATATGAGAGGAAAATGTACTTAAGCTTTGTTCAATGCTTTGCTCATCACCAATATCGGCGTATACTTCGTGAAAGATGCGTAAGCTTGATCCGTCAAAAGCAGGAATGTGTAAACCGGCCTGTCCCATTAAACAAAACAGTCCAACGGTTTTTAAGGAAACAGTCTTACCACCGGTATTTGGACCGGTGACGATCAATAAAGAAAAATCGCGACCTAAATGCACGTCGATCGGAACAACTTTATCGGCTGCGATCAGAGGATGACGTCCTTGTTTGATCTCGATAAAGCGCTCCTCCGGAAAACGAGGTTTGGTTGCTTTCATTTGTTTGGCGAGCATTGCCTTGGCAAAGATAAAGTCCAACTCTGTCAGGATTCGGTGATCCTGTTCGACCAAGAAGCTTTGCTCAGCAGTTTGATTGCTTAAATCCGCCAACACCTTATCTATTTCATCTTGCTCCAGTCGTTCTAATTCACGGATCTCGTTATTTAATTTAACGACAGAATTTGGTTCAATAAAGAGCGTGGCTCCCGTCGCAGATTGATCATGCAGCATTCCGTGAAAAGAGGAGCGGTATTCTGCCTTGACCGGCAGACAATAGCGCCCGTTTCGCATAGTAATGATGGCATCCTGCAGCATAGAACGATGACTGTTGAGGAGAACGCCAAGCTGTTCGTGGATACGGTCACCGGTACTTTTTAATTTGCGGCGTACCTGATTCAAACCGGCACTGGCATCATCCGCCATTTCGTCTTCCGCGATAATGCATCGACGAATCTCCTGCATCAGAGGTGCAAGTGGTTCGAGAAGTTGATAACGTTCATTCAGGCAGTCGCCTGTCTCTTCGTTTTCATTTAAGCTCTTGCGAAAGTAGTGCTTGGTCTGCCCTGCGCAGGCTAATAGAGAGGAAATGTCTAACAATTCCCGCATGCTAAGAGGTGCACCGAGTTCTAAGCGTTTTAGACTTTCTTTAATGGGGGTCACGCCCTGGAAGGAGATTGGCCCCTGTGTCATAATATGCGTCAAAGCATCGGAAGTCTCGCGCTGTGCTTCTAAGATCTCATCGCGGTCTGTCATCGGTGTCAGAGAGCGGCACAGTTTCTTGCCGCCATCAGAACCCGCCAGCTTAGCAAGCTGCTCGACGATCTTGTCATATTCCAATGTATTTAAAACTTTTTTATTCATAGCTGTTTGGTATTCCTTTCCGGATCCGTATATTTCGAGTGTCAGGCATCTTATGTCCTGCTAATTGATCCAAAGATCAAGGTTATTCAAAACGTACCCCAACATTATAATACACTACAAATAGGTTATACTGCAAGTGCTGCACCTTAAATCCGGTCATTCCTGAAGTACGTTGACAGCCCGAAACTTTACAAAAAATAGGGTTTGGTTCATGCATTGTTCATAACTTATTCATAAGTATATGTTAAAATAAAGTTTGGTTTAGACAGTTTTGCATACAAATGCAGCTTTAAGAGATAGAAGGAAAGCATAGGAATACAGATGGCATGGAGGATGTGGAATGAAGGAAAATCACACGGAGGATTCCGATCAGAATGTAAAATCACATGAGGAACGGAAATATCAGTTTATCAAGGAGCAGATCCGCCCACAGGGGAGAGAAAAGATGCGTAAGATAGTAAGACGAATCGCCTTGTTTTGCGGAATCTTGATACTATTTGCTGTTATTTCAATGAGTTCTTTTTATATTATGCGTAAATATATGCCGGTGGAGGCGTTGGACACGGAGATTATCTATGTAACGCCGGCACCGTCAGATCAAGAGCCTGACGGTACGGAAGCAGCCGCACGGGAAACTGATCCGGCGCAGAAAAGTGATCTGTCACAATTATCCTCCCTAGAACAATATGATCATCTCACACAGCAATTGATCGATAATGGGAATGCAGCAAAATCTTCGCTTGTTCAGCTTCGCAAAGATTCGGAGCAGATGCTTTCTACAGACAGCAAGCATATTTGTGGTGTTTTGTTTCAAAAATCTAAGAGGTATCTGTATATATTGACTTCATATAATACGTCACAGGAACATCTGAAGATGGTAGCAACATTTGCAGATGGCAGTGAGGCCGTGGTAGAGTTGGCGGGTTGTGATACCGGGATCAATATGGCAGTATACCGAGTGAAACAATCAGATATTTCGCAGGATACACGGAATAAATTAAAGATCATCACACGCAAAGTTGTGCGCGAAAATGCATTGGGGTCAAGAATATTAGCGGTCGGACAGCCAAATGGTGTTATGTATTCCGTTAATTCCGGCATTATCACGAATAATCAGCTTTCGGTGTCTGTGCCGGATTCTTCTCTTGCTCTGTGTACGATGAATATACCATATTGTAAGGATGGAGCGGGTTTTGTGTTGAATACCAAAGGAGAAATGATTGGCGTTTTAACCAAAAATTATACGGATATCACCGGAACTTCAGAGTCTGCTTTTATTGCGATCGAGAGTTTACAAGGTTATATCAAGACGATGATACAGGGACATACCGATGCTTATTTGGGAGTAATGGGAAGTGCGGTGGACACAGCAGAGGCGAAAAAGTTGAATTTGGCGCAGGGAGTTTACGTCGATGATGTAAATGCGGTTTCTCCTGCCTTTAAGGGGGGGATGCGGACAGCCGATGTTATCCTGCGTATCGGCGATAATGATGTTTCTACACCTGCAGCAATAAAAGAGACCCTTAGAAACTATCAGTCCGGCGATACGGTTAAGGTTGTCGTATCGAGGAAAGCCTCTAGGGGTCGTAATAAGATATCTCTTAAGGTCACGCTTGGGTGATCGTTTCTATCATAGAAATACTGAATTGCTTTAGCAATTCTTGCAAAGCAAAGCGCTGGCTTTGCTTTTTTATTGCAGTTTGTGGAGCAATACATCAAGCAGCTTGTCGTTGTCTTCCGGCATCATAAAACAGAATCGAATGAACTTCTGATCTAGAAATGGGAAGGTGGAACAGTCGCGGATCATAAGACCCTGTCGAATGGCAGTGTCAAACAGATCCTCGGAAGTGACGCCTTCTTTTTGTATTTTAAGAAGGACAAAGTTTGCACTTGGCGGGTAATAAGTGAGAGTATCTTGGGTGTCAAGGATCCGGCAGATACGCTCCCGTTCGCTTGCTATCAATTGATACGTATCGTGAATATATGCTTTGTCACGGAACATGATCTCGCCGGCGATAGCTGCGAGAGAATTGATCGTCCACGGATTCTTTTTGCTGTCGATCTCATGCAGCAGTTTACGGTTGCCGCATACAGCGTATCCCAGTCGCAGTCCGGGAGCTGCAAAAAACTTGGAAATACCGCGTAAAATGATCAGATTATTGTAATATTCTGCCAGCGGGATCGAGGTGATTTCTTCCGGGTGAGGTGCAAATTCCACATAAGTCTCATCAACCATAACAAAAATACCGTGTTCCTTGCAGTTATCCAAAATAATGCGCATTGTCTGACGGTCAATCTGAGAAGAGGTTGGGTTGTTGGGATTGCACAACACGAGCAGATCGACGTCTTTGGTCAATGCTTTGCTGAGTGCCTTGATATCGAGGAGAAAACGGTCACTCTCCTGCAGGCGGAAGTAATGAGAACGTCCGCCGACTAAAGAAATTTCGTGTTCATATTCCGAGTAGGTTGGTCCTACGATCAATGCATTTTTTGGCTGCATGATCTGAGCTACCAAAGAAATCAGTTCGGTGGAACCGTTGCCGACCAAAATGTTTTCATAGTCGGTATGCACGTATTCACCAATACACTTTCGAAGGGAGGTATACTCCCGATCAGGATAACGCGTAATTGCATCTAAGTGTTTTGGAAGTTCTTTGCGCAGATCATAGGAGATACCCAGCGGATTCACATTGGCGGAGAAGCTGATGATATTCTCCTTGGGAATACCGTAGATCTCTTCGATCTTTTCGAGATCGCTGCCATGAAAATGTTCTTTTGGTTCTAGTTTATTCATAATAACTGTCATTCCTTTCTTTGAGGGTAGTATACACCCGTGTCGGGTGTTGTGCAAGACCAAGAGAAATGGTATACTATACTATAAATTGCACAAACTTCGCACATTCAGAAGGTGTTGGTCAACCATATATTACTTATTATGTGGTTTGGGGAGATGATCGGAATGTGTGGTGTTTGAGGGAATTAGTACAGGCATGGAGGACGGTATGCGAGAGAAGATTAACCGGTTGGCGGAAGGAAATTATGAATATGAACAGTCACGGGTGATTGTGACGCCGGAGGTACTCGACTGGAACCATGTTACAAAGCAGGTGTATCAGACAAGCCTTGTAATATCGAACGAGAAGAGACACCTGATGAAAGGTATAGTGACAACGCATGCTCCGGAGATCACGATCGATCCGGTCAATTTTCGTGGCGTGGACAGTACGATCGTTGTATCGGTCGACATGGAGCGGGTGAAACCCGGAGAGAATTTTGAAAGTGTATTGCAGATCATTTCGGACTGCGGTAATGAGAAAGTTTCACTTTGCATTCCAAAGGAGCCTGTGAAGGCAGAGGCATCTGGACATCAGATTGAAGATTTAAGCCGGTTTGTCTCACTGGTACAAAAAGATATAGAAGCCGGGGTGAAGTTGTTTGACACGCCGGCCTTTCGCGATGGATTGTTGGCGAAGGACGCACAGAAACAGGCAATTTATGATGGACTGCGTGCGTCTGCAGGGCGTAAGAACGCATTGGACAATTTTTTGGTGTCGATCGGCAAAAAGAAGCCGGTTACGATTGCTGTAGAACAGGTGTATAGGCAGTATGATGCTTGTAGAGAAGCGTTTCAGGACGAGATTAGCATCACGAAAAACACTTGGGGATACGAGGAGTTTCAGATATGTTCTGATGCGTCCTTTCTTCGTATAGAGAATGCACATATTACAACAGAAGAGTTTGTAGGGGATCGTTTTGTCTGCAAGTATGAGATTGATCCGGAACAGATGGTTATGGGGAAGAATTATGCCCGCATTGAGATAAAAAATACGAGACAGACCATTAAGATTTCTGTCGTGGCAGTCAAACCGGGAGTACAGCATGAAAAGGCGCAGAAAAATCGCAGAGAGCAGCGTACTTTGTGCCAAATGTTGAAACGTCATTTGGCGTTTTGTATGAACAGACTTCCGCTGCAGGACTATCTGCAGGAGATGGATCAGCTTTTGCAGGGGAGTGGATTAGAAAAAAACAGCACCAGACTACAGTTGTATCGCATCCATCTTGCCATTATGGAACACCAGGCAGAGGTTGTGACAAAAGGGTTGAACAGTCTGGAGGAGCAGGCGGAAGAGCTAAGGAAAGAACATCCGGAGCGCTATGCGGGGTTTTGCTATCTGAAGGGGATCTGGACGGATGACGAGTCAGTAAAGGAAGAGTGCATCCGTCAGATACGTGATTGCTATGAGGAGACAGGACAGGATGCACAGGTGCTCTGGTGCCTTTTGTATCTGGATCCGGAGTTGCAGTCTGAAAAAAAGAAGTTTACGACAATATTAGAACAGCTTACTGATGGATGCTACAGTCCGATCTTTTATTTGGAGATCTGTCAGATATTAAATGATACACCGAAGTATTTAACGGAACTTTCTGAAGTGATCGTTCAGGCACTTCACTGGGGCTGCAAGAACCACTTTATTGAAAAAGAGACGGCATTGCGCTATGTGTATCTGGCAGGAAGATTGCGTCAGTATTCGGCAGGAGTGTTGGAGGATATGACATTACTGTACGAGCGTTATCCGGAGGATGAGATATTAACAGTGATCTGCAAGATGCTGATGAGGGGACAGATCACAACGAAAGATGCCTTTGTTTGGTATGAGCGTGGTGTGAATCATAATCTTAAAATTACGGAACTATACGAATATTATATGTATTCGATCGATGAGAAGGAAACAATGGCATTTACGCATTCTGTGCTTTTGTATTTCCTATATGATAACCATCTGACTGTCGATAAAAAGGCGATGTTATATGCTTACGTTGTGCGGCAAAAGGACAAAGATCCGGAGACATATGAATCTTATCGCACACTGATGCAGAACTTTACGTGGAAGCAACTGCGTGAGGGCAGGATCAGTACGAATCTTGGTGTGTTATACAATGAGTTTGTTACGGAAGAAGTGCTTGACAAAGAGATGGCAGTTCAATTGGCTGGGTTTCTTCTTCAGTATGAGATTACCTGCGATAATCCGAATATGGTGGGGGTCTATGTGAGCCATCCGGAACTATCTGAGGAGCATTTTGCACCGTTTGTAAAGGGGAAAGCGGTTATAACTTGTGCTACAAGTCGGGCAAAGCTCTTTTTGATCGATCGGGAATATCACCGCTACGCAGATGATTCCTGGTATCGGTTGAAACCATTATTGGAAATGGATGGGATGAAAGAGGTATGTTACCGCTTTGATAAACAGAACCGGGCATTATTGCTGGCGTTGGGAGAACAGGCTTCAAAGCAGGTGGTGGACACTGCAGAAACGGTAGAACTCCGTGCACAGCTTTTGGCGTGTGAGGGGCTTCGTGAGAACTACCGTCATGCGCTAGAGTTAAAGCAGATGCAGTATTTTTATCAGCGAGGAGAACGAGGTCGTTTGGAGGAAGCATTGGAACAGCTCGACTGGACGACAGTAGAAGCCGGCGAGAGGGGACGCATGATTGAATATTGTGCCTGGTGTGAATGTTTTGCGAAAGCGATGGAAGGAATTTTACAGTTTGGTTTTGAAGGGATTCCGATAAAGAGATTGCAGACAATTTCTGAACAGGCATTTCAGGATGCTTCTGCAGTGCCCGATGAGAGAATGTTATGCCTGGCTTGGAAATTATTTACAGAAAATGCGTATAGCGAGCCGGTCCTTAAATATTTGATGCGTTTTTTCAGTGGTACCGTTGCAGAGTTAGTTTGTCTGTGGCAGGCAGCAGGGGATCTTTCGAGAGAGTCTTTGGAAGAGCGGTTATTAGCACAGAGTATTTTCTCGGGAGAAGTGGTGCCGGAGGTTTTTACGGTATTTGAACAATATAAAGAGCATGCGGGCAATAAGCAGATCATACGTGCGTTTAAGAAGTGGATGGCTTATGAATATTTGCTGCGTGGACGTGAATTACCGGAAGAACTGTTCGCAGATTATTTTGTGGATGTGCAGAAGAAAGAGGATATGCCGTGTTTGCTGGCGGTATTAAAGCACATGAGCGGTAAAGCAGAGCTTTCTGAAGAGGAAGCAAAATTTGCAGATTACCATGTAGGAAAGTTATATGATCAAAAGATGATATTTGCCTTTTACCGGAATTTTTATGGCAAGATCAGTCTGCCGGAGCATGTGCTGGATCAGGTTTATGTGGAATATATCGCAAATCCGGATCATGATGTGGCATTGCATTACCGGATTTATGTGGGAGCTGACAAAGGAAAATATGCAGAAGTGAAGATGCACAATGTTTTTGCGGGGATCCATGTCAGGGAATTTGTACTGTTCGAGGATGAAAGGTTAGAGTATTATATTACAGAACATTATAATGGTAAGGATCATCGTAGTGAAGTGCAGGAAATTACGACAGGCAAAGACGATATTCATCCGGATACCGGCAGCAGATATGCGAAGTTAAATGAGATGATGGCGGCTAAAAATTCCGGAGAAGATGAAAAATTGATCGACTTAATGGAATCATTCACAATGGAGCGAGAGATAGCAGCGTCGATCTTTGAACCGTTGTAGGAGGTGTGTGATGGACGAAAAAAATCAATTATTATTGGGCATAGATCTCGGCAAACAGGCTTCACAGATCACCTGCTTTGATCGCACCGAATATGAGGCAGTTCCACTAGGCAGAGAAATTAATGGTGAGATGGTATATGAGTTTCCGATGGCGTTAAAGTGGTTAAAAGCTTCGGGAACGTGGCGCTTTCCGGATCAGGAGGGAGACGGTGGTGAGGAGATCATATTGGATCACCTGTTGGAACATTTTCAGAAAACATCGTTTGAAGCAGGGGGACACACTTTTCAAACGGAAATGGTGTTAGAACGGTATCTGCTCAAGCTGCTTAGTGCAGTGACACAGCAGTTTCCGGAGCAAAGGATCAAACATCTGGTCATTACAGTGCATGACAAGACGCCGGCACTTACCAAATTGCTGCATCAGGTTGGCAAAAAGCTTAATTTGTATCCGGAGCGCATGTCTATACAAAATTATCGTCTAAGTTATATGTATTATGCGGTGAGTCAGCCGAAAGAATTATGGCTGAACAATGTAGGATTGTTTTTATTCAATAAGGAGGAGTTGCTCTATTCACAGATTACAGTGGACAGGCGAACTATTCCTTGGATCGTCGGTGTTACAACGCAGAATCTGACAAATGTATTTGACTACTCTATGTTAGAGGAAGAGTCGGTAGATGCACAGTATGCATTCGTGAATATTGCAGAGACAGCAATGCATAAGCAGGCCGTGACAACGTTGTATGCGCAGGGGGATGCATTTGATGGCGAGTGGGCCAAAGAGGCATTGCAAAAGTTATGTAATGGCCGTCGAGTGTTCCGGGGAAATAATATTTTTACGAAAGGTGCCTGTTATGCGGCTAGAGAACTTAGTGGAGAGGGTAAGCTGGATCAATGTATTTTGTTAGATGAGGATATGATCACGGCCAATGTATCTCTGCGGGTTTATCATGAGGCGCAGATGCAGGATGTGGTTTTGGCAAAAGCAGGAAGTCTTTGGGAAGAGGTTGATGCTAGTGTTGATGTGATCCCGGATAAGGAATATGAGATTCAGATCGCGGTCCAGGATGTGATCAAACATCAGACCAAAATACATATGTTGTCATTGAGTGGTTTTCAAGGAAGAGAAAATAAAACGACACGATTTACGGTGCGGGTACGTTTTTCGAATCGGGAGACGGCAGTGATCACGCTGAAAGATAATGGATTCGGAGAAATATCACCGACGAGCAACCGGATATGGGAACGATGTATCCGTCTATAAATGAGAGGTGTTCGTTGTGTTTTTAGTCTGTAACTGAAGACACAGAAAGGTAAGGTTTTTATGGGACGATTGATACAGTGCTGCGGCAGGCTTGCAAAACGGCCGTATCACTTCCAATTAGGGGATACGCGGGTATATTCCATTGAAGAAGTATGTTATTTTATTGCGCACAATATTTATCTGCTGCAGAGGGATATTTTTGGCAAAGGCTTCGTAAGCTGGGTCAGGGAGGAACTGGCATTAACAGAACTTGCTGATAAATTAGAGGCAATGTCAACACGAGAGGATGCGTTAAAAGATGTTGTTGTGACAATCTGCTGCAGCTGCGATTATTTTGATGAACCTCAGATCAATGAAATGGTACATATTATGGAAGAAACAGAGCATCTTCCGGAGAGAGAATGCCGTAAGATCAAGGCTGATACGCAGTTACAGAGCGGCTGCTATGAAAGTGCGGTCGAGGGATATCAGGCAATCTTACGTAGTGAGGATATGATGCAGGCAAGTCCGGCAGAATATGCACCGCTTTATCATAATATCGGCGTGGCACTTGGTCTGCTGGGTGAGTATTTGCAGGCATCGGATTATTTTTTGCGGGCATATGAGACAAATAAAAAAGAGAAAAGTCTACAGTGTTATTTGGCGGCACTACACCTGTCCGGAAATGAACAAGCCTGGCAGGAGGCGGTAAGTACGTTGCGGTTATTACCGGATCGGCTGGTCTCTATCGAAGATCAGTACAAAGAATGTAAAAAACGCTGTTCGATCGCTGTAAAAGTGCGACAGATCAAAAAGATGCGTTTTCCGGCGAGTAATGGAAAGCTGCCGGAATATTATGATCGTATCGATGAGATGATCCGAGAATGGAAAGAGGAGTATCGTCAGCAGATCAGTATATAATATACAGAAAGGCGGAAGGTATGGCATTTTGGAATCGTAGACGTAGGGAAAAGAAAGAGCAGGAAGCAGCAGAATTGGCAGAGCAGATGCGTTTGGCACAGGAAGAATTTGACCGCAGGCGTGCACAGACACAGAAAACAGTATCGAATGAGGGAACAACTTTGCCGGAAGCGTTTGATGATAATGAATTAATACCGGGAGATGTTGCAGAAAGCAAGCGACTTGTCACAGAGTGCTGTGAGGCAATCCGTGAAATAGAACATCAGCGTGAGTTGGCGACGGTCGAGTATGACAAGGTGAGTGAGCGATTGACGGATATTCAGCGGATCGATGAAATATCCGGCGAAGCAAAAGATACGCTGCATGACTTAAGCAAACGTATCATGAACCTGACTCGTGAACGCAATCAGTACAAAAATCGCAGCCTCACGATCACGGATGCACAGATCCGATTATTAGATCCGTATGAGGAAGTTCTTGGCAGAGAAGTAAAGAAAATGTATGATGCCGAAATGTATCAGACATCGATCAATGGAGATATTGAAAAGCTGGATGAGACGAAAAAAGATCTTCACCGGCAGCAGCGTCAGGTGATCGCCAATCAGAGAACATTGAAAAAGATGGCAAAGTTTGTCATTCTTCTTATTATATCGTTGTTTGTATTGTTTGCTGTGTTGTACTATGCGATGGAAGTAGATATGACATATCCATATTTGGGAACGATATTGCTTGCGGCAATTTCTGCCACGGTAATATTTGCGGAATCATTGCGTAATCGGACAGAAGCGGCGTTGTTAGGCAAAAAGATCAATAAGGCGACGACGTTATTAAACCGTGTCAAGATCAAATACATTAATAACCGCAGTCTGTTGGATTATGATCGGGCTAAGTTTCAGGTGAAAGATGCTGCGGAGTTTGAAAAGATATGGCAGGAATATGTGCGTGCCAAGGAGTATGAACGCAAATTCCAGGAAAATACAAAACAACTGCAGCTTGTGCAGGATCAATTGCTGGAATTGCTGCGTGATAATCATGTTGCGACACCGGATATCTGGCTAAGTCAGACATTAGCAATCATAGATCCCAAAGAAATGGTGGAGGTGCGTCATGCCTTAAATATACGCCGCCAAAAACTACGGGAACGCATGGCAGAAAATGATGAGGCAAAGGCATCCATGTTAGCTGGGATCGACCGGATCATTGCCCAGACCCCAAGTGCAGAGCGGGATATCATCGCGATCGTACAAAGCTATTACAAAGAGTCGTAAAAATGTGATGACTCCCCGAAAAGAGTGTAGCCTAAAAAAAGAGTGCTGCCCCCAAAAAAAGATATTGACACCCAAAAAAAGATGTGTTAGTATATGACTGTTGTGTGATCATACACAACCAAAGAAGAGTATCCACTCTCACCTTAGCACGAGCAAGTGACTTGGGTTACTAAAAAGTGTATAAAATATATATAATCATTGTATTATGATATATTATTTCCTTTTGCAAGAACGTGGATTTCTCTTTGAAACCCGCGTTTTTTTCTTTGGGTAAAATGAAAAAGAGTATGAAGAAAGTTGGAGGTGTACGACCATTAGCGATTTAATGATTAACGAGAGGATCCGAGACAAAGAGGTTCGTCTGATTGGACAGGACGGAGAGCAGCTTGGCATTATGTCAGCTAGAGATGCGATGAAACTTGCACGAGAGGCAGATCTGGATTTAGTAAAGATTGCTCCGGGTGCAAAGCCACCGGTATGTAAGATTATTGATTACGGCAAATATCGTTATGAAATGGCACGTAAGGAAAAAGAGGCCAAGAAGAAGCAGAAAACGATGGAAGTTAAGGAAGTTCGCCTCTCTCCAAATATTGATGTCAATGATTTGAACACCAAAGCAAATCATGCAAGAAAGTTCTTAGGAAAAGGAGATAAAGTAAAAGTTACACTTCGTTTCCGCGGAAGAGAGATGACACATATCAATTACAGTAAGCAGATCCTGGACAGTTTCTTTGAAAAGGTAGAGGATATTGCGGTTGTGGATAAGCCGCCGAAGATGGAAGGCAGATCCATGGTAATGTTTTTGTCAAAGAAGCGCTAATAAAGTGTGTTATTTGCAGAAGTTTCTGTGAAACATTCTTTAATAAATAAACAAATGTTAAGGAGGATTTTATCATGCCAAAAATGAAAACAAAGCGTGCAGCAGCAAAGCGTTTTAAAACAACTGGAACAGGTAAATTGATGAAGATGAAAGCAAACAAGAGCCACATCTTGAACAAGAAGTCTACTAAGAGAAAGAGAACTCTTCGTAAGGCTGTTGAGGTTGATGCAACAAACGCAAAGATGATGAAGCGCATGCTTCCATATTCAAAATAATAGAAGGAGGAACGTAATAATGGCACGTATTAAAGGCGGATTAAACGCAAAGAAGAAACATAATAGAGTATTAAAGCTGGCAAAGGGATACAGAGGAGCAAGATCTAAACAGTACCGTGTTGCAAAGCAGTCTGTCATGAGAGCACTTACCTCTTCCTTCGCAGGCAGAAAGCAGAGAAAGAGACAGTTCAGAAGACTTTGGATCGCTCGTATCAATGCAGCAGCTAGAATGAATGGTTTATCTTACAGCCGTTTTATGTATGGTTTGAAATTGGCTGAGATCGATATCAACCGTAAGATGTTGTCTGAGATGGCAATCAGTGATCCGGAAGGATTTGCTAGCTTAGTAGAGACAGCAAAGGCTAAGTTGGGATAATTTTTAGAATATAATATCCCAAACTATATCTTATACGAAATAGAAACGGACATTCCGAACAGGAATGTCCGTTTTGTGCGTGCACCTTGCGGCGCACGTCGCTAATGGGTAATGTGATGCATTGCAAAACGCGGGTTATATTCGTTATATGATATGAAATTGTAAAAATTGCATAATAAATTTCTTATTACAAAATGAAAATTGTGCATTTTCACTTGATTCTGTGGACGAGTTGGGGTATAATATAACCATTAAACAGCAAAGGAGTGGTAACTATGCAGTATATTATCAGCGGAAAGAATATCGATGTTACAGAAGGACTCAAGGAAGCCATCTATGAGAAGATTGGCAAATTAGAGCGTTATTTTACTCCGGAAACCGAAGTTCACGTGACGTTAAGTGTCGAGAAGGAGAGACAAAAGATCGAGATTACGATTCCAATGAAAGGAAATATTGTACGTGCTGAGCAGGTAAGCAATGATATGTATGTATCCATTGATCTTGTAGAGGAGATCATTGAGAGACAGCTTCGCAAATACAAAAATAAATTGGTAGATCAGCAACAGACGGCAGCTAGTCTTAGTAAAGCGTTTGTTGAGGAAGAGATCCATGATGATGATGAGATCAAGATCATCCGTTCTAAGAGATTTGCAATGAAGCCGATGGATCCGGAAGAAGCATGTATTCAGATGGATCTGTTAGGACATAATTTCTATGTATTCCGTAACGCAGAGACAGATGAAGTCAATGTTGTTTATAAGCGTAAAGGCAACACTTTCGGATTGATCGAGCCGGAATTTTAGAGAGATTATAGGTAAGGTATAAGATCCTTAGGGATTAGGTAAAGAGAAAGATAAGCGTGAGAAGACTATTTTGAGAGCAATCGATAAGTAGTCTTCTCTTTTTTTTGAGAACGAGAAATTGCTGTTGGCACCCCTTGCGTTTGAAAGGGGATAATGATATACTTTAGATTGGTTTGTTATAAATTTTAGATTAGGAGATAATTATGAGTGTATTTACTAAGATTTTTGGTACTCACAGTGAGCGTGAGGTAAAGCGAATCATTCCGATTGTTGATAAAATTGAAGCATTAGCACCGGAATTTGAGAAGCTCACAGACGAGCAACTACAGGCTAAGACGCCTGAATTTAAGGAGCGCTTGGCGAACGGTGAGACATTGGACGATATCCTGCCGGAAGCGTATGCTACTGTCCGCGAGGCGGCTACTCGTGTATTGGATATGCGTCATTATAGAGTACAGTTGATCGGTGGCGTTATTTTACATCAGGGACGTATCACAGAGATGCGTACCGGTGAAGGTAAGACGTTGGTATCTACATTGCCGGCATATTTGAATGCGTTAGAGGGCAAAGGTGTCCATATCGTTACCGTCAATGATTACTTGGCAAAGCGTGATGCTGAGTGGATGGGTAAAGTACATGAATTTTTGGGACTCACGGTTGGTGTTATCTTAAATAATATGGATAATGATGAGCGCCGTGAGGCATATAACTGTGACATTACGTATGCAACTAATAATGAACTTGGATTTGATTATCTGCGTGATAACATGGTTGTATACAAGGAGCAGCTTGTACAGAGAAGTCTTCATTATGCGATCATCGATGAGGTGGATTCGGTATTGATCGATGAGGCGAGAACACCACTTATCATTTCCGGTCAAAGTGGCAAGTCAACTAAATTGTATGAGATGTGTGATATTTTCGTAAGACAGTTGACCAAAGGTACTGCAAAAGAACTTTCCAAGATGGATATTCTCATGAATGAGGAACAGCAGGAAACCGGAGATTATGTTGTCGATGAAAAGGATAAAAATGCAAATCTGACAGAAGAAGGTGTGCGCAAGGCAGAGCGTTTCTTCCAGGTAGAGAACCTTGCAGATCCGGACAACTTGGAATTGCAGCATAATATCAACTTAGCGCTTCGTGCACATTCTTTGATGCATCGCGACAAAGATTATGTGGTAAAAGACGATGAGGTTTTGATCGTTGATGAGTTTACGGGACGTATCATGCCGGGACGCCGTTTTTCGGATGGTCTGCACCAGGCGATCGAGGCGAAAGAGCATGTTAAGGTCAAGAGAGAGAGTAAAACACTGGCAACGATCACGTTCCAGAACTTCTTTAATAAATACGAGAAGAAATCCGGTATGACCGGTACTGCGTTGACTGAGGAAAAAGAGTTCCGTGAGATTTACGAGATGGACGTTGTTGAAGTTCCTACCAACAAGCCGATTGCGCGTATTGACTATAATGATGCAGTATATAAGACCAAAGAGGATAAGTTCAATGCCGTTGTTGCTGACATTGTAGAGGCTCACAAGAAGGGGCAGCCTGTTTTGGTCGGTACGATCACAATTGATACTTCTGAGTATCTGAGTGCTAAACTTCAGAAAGCAGGCATTCCGCATAAAGTCTTGAATGCGAAGTTCCATGAGTTGGAGGCAGAGATTATTGCAGATGCCGGACAGAAGGGTGCCGTTACGATCGCAACGAATATGGCCGGTCGTGGTACCGATATTAAGCTTGGCGATGGGGTTACGGAACTTGGTGGTCTGAAGATCATCGGTACGGAGCGACATGAGTCCCGTCGTATTGATAACCAGTTGCGCGGTCGTGCCGGACGTCAGGGAGATCCTGGTGAATCCAGATTCTACATTTCTTTGGAAGATGATCTGATGCGTCTTTTCGGCTCAGAGCGAATCATGGGACTGTTTGATGCTATGCCGGACGGAGAGCAGGTAGAGCACAAGATGCTTTCCAGTGCGATCGAAAATGCACAGAAGAAGATTGAGGGTAACAACTTTGGTATTCGTAAGAATTTGCTGGAGTTTGACCGTGTTAATAATGAGCAGCGTGAAGTGATCTATAAAGAGCGTCGTCGTGTTCTGGATGGAGAGAGTATGCGTGATACGATCTACAAGATGATCACCGATGAAGTGGAAAATTGCGTAAATTCAGTCATTCCGGAGGATGGCAGTGCAGAAGACTGGGATGTACAGGAGTTAAATAATGTCTTGCTTCCGATCATACCGTTGAAGAGAATTCAGCTTGACGACGAGATGTTAAAACATGGTACCAGAGAGGATCTGGCACAGAAAATCAAAGAGGAAGCCGTTAAGGTATATGAGGCAAAAGAGGCAGAATTCCCTGATCCGGATCAGATCCGTGAGGTTGAGCGAATTATTCTGTTGAGAGTTATTGATAACAAGTGGATGGATCATATCGATGATATGGATCAGCTTCGTGAAGGTATCGGATTACAGGCATATGGACAGAGAGATCCGGTTGTGGAATACAAATTCGCCGGATTTGATATGTTCAATGCAATGATTGATTCGATCACAGAGGAGACTGTAAAAGCGCTCACACATATCAAGATCGAGCAGAAAGTAGAGCGTGAGCAGGTTGCTAAGGTTACCGGAACGAATAAGGATGAGTCTCAGCCGGCACAGCCAAAGCGCCGTACAACCAAGAAGGTACAGCCAAACGATCCGTGCCCATGCGGTTCCGGACGTAAGTACAAACAGTGCTGCGGACGCCGTGCATAATAAGTATTATAGTGCCTTCCGGTTCACGGATCGTGAGCCGGAAGGATATAATTGATAAAATATAGAAAGAGGTGAGTTGGTATGGTAGAGTTTGACAGAGTCAAAATGACGCTTGCAAACTATGAACAGCCACTGCTTGAAATGGGGAATTCACTTTGACCTCGCTAATAAACGAGATCGAGTGGAAGAACTGGACAAGACAATGGAAGATCCGGGATTTTGGGATGACCCGGAACATTCTGCCAAGATCGTGCAGGAGTCCAAAAAGCTGAAATCCGTGATAGAACGCTATGAGTCATTGGAGAGCGCCCGCGATGATATTTTGATGTTGATCGAGATCGCGGAGGAAGAAAATGATGTCAGCGTGTTGGAGGAAGTAGAAGATTCACTGCAGCAATTTGAGCAGGAATATGAATCCCTGCGTATTGAAACACTTTTGAGTGGAGAATACGACAAAGACAATGCAATATTAACGCTTCATGCCGGTGCCGGTGGAACAGAAAGCTGCGACTGGGCAAGTATGTTGTGCCGTATGTATCAGCGCTTTGCAGAAAAGCATGGATTTGAAGTTGAAATGCTGGATTTTCTGGATGGTGATGAAGCGGGTTATAAATCAGTTACGCTGCAGATCAATGGCGCAAATGCGTATGGTTATCTGAAATCAGAGCATGGAGTGCACCGTTTGGTGAGAATCTCACCGTTTAATGCAGCCGGCAAACGGCAGACATCCTTTGTATCCTGTGATGTCATGCCGGATATCGAAGAAGATCTTGATGTTGAGATCGCAGATGATGATATTCGTATCGATACATATCGTTCCAGTGGAGCGGGTGGTCAGCATATCAATAAGACTTCTTCTGCAATTAGAATTACCCATTTCCCGACAGGGATCGTGGTACAGTGCCAAAATGAACGTTCACAGCATATGAATAAGGATAAGGCAATGCAGATGCTCAAGGCAAAGCTGTATATTTTAAAACAGCAGGAGCAGTTGGAAAAGGCGAGCGGTATCCGAGGCGAATCCAAAGAGATTGGCTGGGGAAGCCAGATCCGTTCCTATGTGCTGCAGCCGTATACCATGGTCAAAGATCATCGTACCGGTGCTGAGATCGGTAATGTGCAAGACGTTTTGGATGGCAATCTGGATCCGTTTATCAATGCATATTTAGCATGGATCACAAAGTAAATGAGCAGTGTGCTCTATGCTCCTTTTTGTAAGGGGGCATCTGGCATAAATAAAAATACATTGGCAGAGAAATGGAGGAAACTATGATTAACGTAAGTGTGTTAGGCTACGGAACAGTCGGATCCGGTGTTTTTGATATTATTCGCGAGAACAATGCGATGATCGCAAAACGCATCGGGGATGAGATCTGTACAAAATATGTGCTGGACTTGAGAGATTTTCCGGGAGATCCGGTAGAGGAAGTGCTGGTACATGATTTTGAAGTGATCAAAAATGATCCGGAGGTTCATGTGGTTGTAGAAACGATGGGAGGATTACACCCTGCCTATGAGTTTGTAAAGGCTAGTTTGGAGGCCGGGAAGAGTGTTTGCACATCCAACAAAGCGTTGGTGGCTGATTTTGGACCGGAGCTTATTCAGATAGCAAAAGACCACAATGTAAGTTTCTTGTTTGAGGCCAGTGTTGGTGGTGGTATTCCGATTATCCGCCCACTGCAGAGTTCTTTGAATCCGGATGAGATATTGGAGATTTCCGGTATCTTAAACGGTACAACGAACTTTATTTTGACAGAGATGACCAATAAGGGAGCTGATTTTGACACAGTGCTCAAAGAGGCGCAGCAGCTTGGTTATGCAGAGGCAGATCCGACTGCAGATGTGGAAGGATATGATGCCTGCCGCAAGATCGCAATCTTAACTTCTCTTGCTTATGGCAAGACACTGGATTTTAACGATGTTTATACAGAGGGAATTACCAAGATCACAGACCGTGATATCGTATATGCCGGTAAGATCGGGGCCAAAGTAAAAATTTTTGGTTCCAGCAAGAAAGATGGAGATCGCATCAGCGCAAAAGTTGCACCGGTGCTGATCTATCCGGAGAACCCATTATATAGCGTAGACGATGTATTTAACGCTATTTTAGTAAAAGGAAATATGGTTGGAGATGTCATGTTCTATGGACAGGGCGCCGGCAAGCTGGCAACAGCCAGTGCGGTCGTTTCCGATGTTATGGAAGTCGCTAAAAACATAGGAAAATGCGTTGAGGTACAGTGGAGTGCCGAGAAGATCGCTTTAGAGCCTTTTGAGGAGAGCAAGAGCAGCTTCTTCGTGCGTTTGCGTGGAGATAAGTCACAGAATGCAGCTAAGGTCAAAGAAGCGTTTGGCGATGTGACAGAGATTGATGCCGGATATGCGGACGAATATGCATTTATTACGGGAGAGATCACAGAGGGAGCTTATGCATCAGCAGCAGATTCACTCGGCAATGTGATCAATAAGATCCGTGTTCCGGAGACGAAATAATAAGCCGCTCAGTAATATGAGCAGAAAAGAGGATAGATATGTTAATTGTTAAGAAATTTGGTGGTACTTCCGTTGCCAACAAAGAGCGGATCTTTAATGTGGCGAAGCGTTGTATTGAAGATTACAAAAAAGGAAATCAGGTAGTAGTCGTTCTTTCTGCAATGGGCAAACAGACAGATGTTTTGTTGGATATGGCAAAGGATATTAATCCGAAGGCGTCCCGCAGAGAGTTGGATATGCTTCTTACAACAGGTGAGCAGACATCCGTTGCACTTATGGCAATGGCAATGGACTCTCTCGGTGTTCCGGCAGTTTCCATGAATGCTTTTCAGGTGCAGATGCATACGACAGAAGTGTATGGTAATGCTCGTCTGAAGAGAATTGATACGGAGCGTATCCGTAATGAGTTGGATAATCGTCGTATCGTAGTAATTACAGGATTCCAGGGAATCAATAAGTTTGATGATTACACAACACTCGGAAGAGGTGGTTCCGATACGACAGCAGTAGCATTGGCAGCTGCATTACATGCAGACGCCTGCGAGATTTATACAGATGTAGATGGTGTCTTTACTGCAGATCCACGCGTCGTACCAAATGCTCGTAAATTAGACGAGATCACGTACGATGAGATGTTGGAATTAGCCAGTCTTGGTGCCGGTGTATTGCACAATCGTTCTGTTGAGATGGCTAAAAAATACGGCGTACAGTTGGTAGTACGTTCTAGTTTGAATACAAGTGAAGGAACTGTAGTAAAGGAGGAAAGTAAAATGGAGAAAATGTTAGTAAGTGGTGTAGCCACAGATAAAAATGTAGCACAGATTTCAGTAGTTGGATTAGAGAATAAGCCGGGCGTAGCATTTAAGCTGTTCCAGCATTTAGCAAATCACAATATCAATGTAGATATGATCTTACAGTCTGTAGAGCATGGCGGAACACAGGACATCAGCTTTACGGTAACCAGAGATCAGGCAGACACGGCAATGGAGACATTGGAAAGACATGCTAACACAAGTCTGAAATGCGAGAAGACAACAGTGAACACTAACGTTGCCAAAGTATCTATCGTCGGTGCCGGAATGATGTCTAATGCAGGTGTTGCAGCTAAGATGTTTGAAGCATTGTATGATGCAGGAGTAAACATTTTGCAGATTTCTACTTCCGAGATCCGTGTCAGCGTTCTCGTAGAAGAGAAGTACGTCAATGAGGCTGCACAGGCAGTTCATGATGCATTTGCATTGTCTCGTTAATTGACGGAGAACATCAAATATTGTCAGCGCGGAAAATTTAAGAGTTCAAGGTGAAGAAGGGCAGCCGCGTATCGAGTGGCTGCCTATTTTACTCTTGATGCATAGGCAAAGTGCGCATAGAAAGGAATATAGGATACTATGGATATTGTAAAGAAAATAGCAGCAGAGTTAGAAATTCGTCCGCAGCAGGTAGAGGCGGTCATAAAACTGATCGACGAGGGCAATACGATCCCGTTTATTGCCAGATACCGTAAAGAAGCACATGGTTCGTTGAATGATGAACAACTCCGTAATCTGAGTGAGCGATTAACTTATTTGCGTACACTGGAAGAAAAAAAGGAACAGGTTCTTGCAACGATCGAAGAACAGGGGAAACTGACTGATGATTTGAAGGCGCAGATCCTTGCAGCAGAGACGCAGGTACTTGTGGAGGACTTGTATCGTCCGTATCGTCCAAAACGCCGTACAAGAGCGATCATCGCCAAGGAAAAGGGATTAGAGCCATTAGCACAGATCATTTTGGCACAAGAAGTGACAGAGTCGTTAGAAACGATCGCCGAGCAGTATGTATCTGAGGAAAAAGAAGTGAAAGATGTTGCAGATGCGATTGCAGGAGCGAGAGATATTATTGCCGAGCAGATTTCTGATAATGCAGATTATCGTAAATATATCCGTGATATAACACGGGAAGAAGGTATACTTACCTCAACTGCCAAGGATGAAAAGGCGCAGTCTGTTTATGAGATGTATTATGAATATCAGGAGCCGGTTAAAAAGATTGCCGGTCATCGTGTTCTTGCGTTAAATCGTGGTGAAAAGGAAAAATTTCTAGTGGTAAAACTGGAGGCTCCGGAAGAACGTATTCTTACGTATCTATGCAAAAAGACGATCACAGAGGAAAATGAGATCGTAACGCCGGTGTTAGAAGAGGCAGTGACAGACAGTTATAAGCGTTTGATCGCGCCTGCTATCGAGCGCGAGATTCGTAATGAGTTGACTGAGCAGGCAGAAGACGGTGCGATCAAAGTATTTGGTAAAAACCTAGAGCAGCTTTTGATGCAGCCGCCGATTGCCGGTAAGACAGTTTTGGGCTGGGATCCTGCATTTCGTACCGGTTGTAAACTTGCTGTGGTAGACCCAACCGGTAAAGTGTTAGATACGAAGGTGATCTATCCGACGGCACCGCAGAACAAGGTCGAAGAGGCAAAACGTGAGGTGAAAAAACTGATCCAGAAATACGGAATTTCCCTGATCTCCGTCGGCAATGGAACGGCATCCCGCGAGTCGGAAATGATCATTGCGGATATGCTGCATGAGATCAAAGAACCTGTGCAGTATATTATTGTAAATGAAGCAGGTGCTTCAGTTTATTCCGCAAGTAAACTCGCCACCGAGGAATTTCCGAATTTTGATGTGGGACAGCGAAGTGCAGCGTCGATCGCAAGACGTTTGCAGGATCCGCTGGCAGAGTTAGTGAAGATCGATCCACAGTCTATCGGTGTAGGACAGTATCAGCATGATATGAATCAGAAGAAGTTAGGGGAAACATTATCCGGTGTTGTGGAAGATTGTGTAAATAAAGTTGGTGTGGATCTGAATACAGCATCCGCTTCACTGTTAGAGTATATTTCCGGTATCAGCAAAGTGATCGCAAAGAACATCGTTACGTATCGTGAAGAAAACGGAAAGTTTACGTCACGTAAAGAGTTGTTAAAAGTACCAAAACTGGGACCGAAAGCCTTTGAACAGTGTGCAGGTTTTATGCGTATTTTGGATGGGAAAAATCCATTGGATGCAACGAGCGTTCATCCGGAGACTTATGATGCAGCCAATGCATTATTAGATAAGCTTGGCATTGACACGGAAGAACTCAAAAAGATCCAGACGGAAGCGGCCAAACAGCAGTCCCCATTAGCCAAGAAGAAAACCGCTCCAAAGAAAAAGAAACAGCAGTTTGTTGTACGCAATACGCACACAGCCTTTGGCGCAGCCTTTGCGGAAGCCTTTGGCTCGATAGACCTGCCGAGCGGTGAGACGGAAGAAACACCGACAGAGAACAAAGCCTCCGGCAGTTTGCAGAAGCGTGTGAAAGACAAAAAGAAAATGGCTGACGAGCTTGGTATTGGTGAGATCACGCTGGTTGATATCTTGAAGGAATTGGAGAAACCTGCGAGAGATCCTCGTGATGAAATGCCAAAACCGATCCTTCGAACAGATGTGTTAGAGATGAAAGATCTCAAAGAGGGCATGATCCTTAAGGGGACAGTTCGAAATGTTATTGATTTTGGTGCGTTTGTAGATATCGGAGTTCATCAGGATGGATTGGTACATGTGTCCGAAATGTCGGACAAGAAATTTGTCAAACACCCATTGGATGTTGTCAGTGTCGGAGATATCGTTGATGTCAAAGTAATGGGTGTTGATCTCAAAAAACAGCGTATTCAGTTGACTATGAAATTATAAAGGGGAGAGCATATGAACTTACGTGAAAAATTATTTGTTGAAGTAAGAAAAGGAACAAAGGTCACATTGAGTGAAAGCGATCTCAACAAAATGGATCGCATGTATGAGCGTGAGTTGGCGCAGTATGACAACCGTAAGGTTATGACGCCGTACCGAAAAGAGCCAAAGCGGGCGTTTTTGGCACAGCTGCGCGATTACGCTTTTGAGCGGATCTTGGACAGGCATTTGTACACATTTTCTCACGTGTTGGTTATTCCAAATCCATATGGAGTGGCTAAACAGACAGCCCTTATCCTGTTCAACTCTTCCAAGGAGTACAAGGTGCGCTATCGTGTGTTCGGAGATAATGGCAATGATTTTGTTGGTGAATCCAGCTATACAACAAGACATCGTGTGGCAATCTTGGGGTTGTATTTCGAACGTAGCAATACGGTAGATCTGTCTCTGATCGATCGAGAAGGAAAAGTTGTAAAGCATCGAGTGATCCGTATTTTTGTTTCAGAAGTGCCTGAAAACCAAAAGGATCTTGTGATGGAAGTAGAGGGAGATAAATCCGCAGCAATGCCGCTGCTGGCAGTCAACGGTGCCGCTTTTAGTCCATTGGTCTTTGATGCAGATGGTGCGATCCGATATTCAATGCAGCTTCGTACCTATAAGATGGGTATGATACCGATGCCGAATGGTCATGTTCTGCTGGCAGATCGAACAGCTAACATTGTAAACAGCATGGGCAAGATCCAGCCGTGCCGTTATCATGAAATGGATTATATGGGCAGAGTGTATCGCACATATATTTTGAATGAACCGATCGGTACTGCATTAGCACAGCACGATAGTTCGTTGTATCTTGTGACTTCGTCCGATGGAGAGCATTATAATGACTGTATTCTTACGATGGATATGAATACCGGTGAGATCGTACGCCGCATTAAGCTGATTGACTTGCTGGGAGAAAAATACCACACCGGTAAGGAATGGCTGCTTTTTTCAGCGATGGAGTACCACGCCGGAAAGCTTTTGTTGACATTCAAGCGTATACACACGATCGCACAGCTTGATCTGGAGAGTGGCAAATTGGATTGGGTGCTGGCACCAAAATCAATCTGGCAGGATACAGAGTTGGAAGCCATCGCTTTGAAAACAGAGGGTGCTGATATCGAAATGGGAAGACCGGATAAGGCTGTTTGGATGGATGAGCACGAATTGTTGATCTATAGCACAGGTACTAAAGGAGCGGTAGATGGCGGATACAATGATGCGGAACATTCTGCGGTACTTCGTGTGTCGATCGATGAGGCTGCCGGCACATATGTACAGGAGAGCAAGAAAGACTGTTTGAAAACGATGCAGTTTGGTAGTGCCCTTTATACAAAAGAATACAACAAGTATTTCCATTTGACAGGTATCACGCAAGACCGTACGACAGAACTTCATTCCCAGATCCAGTTGGTCAATGGAGAAAACGGTGAAGTTGAGAAGACGTTTAAGCTGACCAAAAACTTTTTGTGGGCTTGGGAGTTTCATCCGGACATCCCATCATTTTGTGTGGGGATGGGACTGCATGATCAGACAGAGTTTGGTAAGCTCCCAACGCCGGAAGAATTTCATGGAGCAATGCCGGAAAAAACGGATCAGCGTATTCGTGGTACCTTCTTCGGTAACGTGCATTTATGCGAGAATCTTTTGCAGTATTCGATGCTGCCGGGGGCGGTTGAAAAGCTGTATTTTAAGGGTGAGCATAAGACATATGTACAAGATTATTCGCAACTGCGTATGGGCAGACGTAAAGAAATCTTTGCTGTGCAGGTGGATGGACTGGAACCTGGAGAATACGATATGTATTTGCAGTTCCAGGGAAAGATTCGCAAGCTGCGCAATGAATTGCGTGTGAAATAACGACGTGTAGTTTATAAAGTTTTCACAAAGTGAATCTTGCTTTTTATGAGGAAATTTCGTATAATTATACTAGAAACTTTGGAAAATACACAGAAATTTGTGCAATTTCAACAAAATTATTTTTATTATTTTACAGGAGGATTCTAGTATGGCAAACAGATTTGTATTAAACGAGACATCGTATCATGGGGCAGGAGCTATTGCAGAGATTGCAACAGAAACTAAAATTCGTGGTTTTAAGAAAGCGTTTGTATGTTCGGATCCGGACTTGGTAAAGTTTGGTGTAACACAGAAAGTGTTGGATGTACTTGAGAAAAATGGTATGGCATATGAGCTGTATTCAAATATTAAACCAAATCCAACGATTGAAAATGTTCAGACAGGTGTACAGGCATTTAAGGATGCAGGAACAGATTATCTGATCGCTATTGGTGGCGGTTCTTCTATGGATACTGCGAAAGCAATCGGTATCATTATCAACAATCCTGAGCATGAGGATGTTGTCAGCTTAGAGGGTGCTGTAGATACCAAGAATAAGAGCGTACCGATCTTTGCAGTACCTACGACAGCAGGAACTGCTGCAGAGGTTACGATCAATTACGTTATTACAGATGCAGCTAAGAATCGCAAGATGGTTTGTGTAGATCCGCATGACATTCCTGTTGTGGCATTTATCGATTCCGAGATGATGTCTTCTATGCCTAAGGGGCTTACTGCAGCAACCGGTATGGATGCTTTAACACATGCGATTGAGGGTTACATTACGGCAGGAGCATGGGAATTGTCCGACATGTTCCATCTCAAAGCAATTGAGATCATTGCACGTTCTCTTCGAGGAGCAGTAGACAATACGCCGGAAGGACGTGAGGGAATGGCTCTTGGTCAGTACGTTGCAGGAATGGGCTTCTCCAACGTAGGTCTTGGAATTGTTCATTCTATGGCACATCCACTTGGCGCATTGTATGATACACCACATGGAATCGCAAATGCGATCATTCTTCCTACTGTTATGGAGTATAACGCAGAGGCAACAGGTGAGAAATATCGTGATATTGCAAAGGCAATGGGTGTTGAAGGTACAGAGAATATGTCTCAGGAAGAGTATCGTAAAGCAGCCGTTGATGCTGTAAAACAGCTTTCCAAAGATGTTGGAATCCCTACAGATCTCAAGGATATTGTTAAGAAAGAAGATATTCCATTCTTAGCACAGTCTGCATATGATGATGCTTGCCGCCCGGGTAATCCAAAGGAGACAAGTGTTGAGGACATTACGAAGCTGTATGAGAGCTTACTGTAATCAGATCATAGTTTCAATCTAAAATAATGGGCTGCGTGGCACTTTGAAATAAGAGTGTCACGCAGTCGTTTATTATGTCAAAGAATAAAAAAAATTAAAAAAATTGAAAAAAATGCTTGCATTTTTGAAAATACTAGTGTATAGTATATCAAGTACGGTACAGATGACGTACAAAACATAAGAAATGTGCGCGTAGCTCAGCTGGATAGAGCGTCTGACTACGGATCAGAAGGTCGGGAGTTCGAATCTTCTCGCGCACGCTTACAAAGGTCTTGATTAATCAAGGCCTTTTTTGTTACAATAAGGAATTGTTTGGAACAGTAATAAGAAAGGATCGTAACGTTATAATGCATATATTTGAAATAGATAGATTGGAACAAATTGTCGGCAAGGATCGGGTTCGCAAGGAGGAACCGCTTGCCAAGCATACTACTTTCCGAATTGGAGGGCCGGCAAAATGGTTTGTAGAACCGGACTCTGCGGAGCAGTTGGCTGCGTGCATTAAATATTTGGAAGAGGTGCAGATGCAATGGTATATATTAGGGAATGGAAGTAATCTGTTAGTTGCGGACGAAGGATACGACGGTGTGATATTGTCGCTGCATCGTATGAATAAGGAAGCAGAGCAGGTCGGTGAACTGCATCAGATCCGAATTTTGCCGGCAGATGCCAGTGAAACAGAGAAAGCGGCGGTGCTGGAGGAATATGGGGTTAAGCAGTGCATATCAACTGCTAAAGCCTATGTGAGTGCCGGTGCGGGAGTGATGCTTTCAACACTTGCAGCCCGGATTGCAGATCAAGGACTTGCAGGATTCGAATTTGCCGGAGGTATTCCGGGAACGCTCGGTGGCGCAGTGACGATGAATGCAGGTGCATATGGTGGCGAGATCAAGGACGTGATCGTAGCTGCTAAAATGATCGATCGAACAGGTAAGATCCATTTGTTTTCAGCGGAAGAACTACATTTGTCTTATCGACACAGTATTGTGCAGGAACAGGGGCTTATCGTTGTGTCAGCGTTATTTGCTTTTGAACAGGGAGACAGGGCGCAGATCAAGGCGCAGATGCAGGAATTAAATGCGAAACGCCGCGAAAAGCAGCCGTTAGAATATGGAAGTGCAGGCAGTACTTTTAAGAGGCCGGAAGGATACTTTGCCGGTAAATTGATCGAGGACGCCGGATTGAAAGGATATCGGGTTGGTGATATCATGGTGTCGGAGAAACACTGTGGCTTCGTGGTCAATGTAGGACAGGGAACCTGCGCACAGGCAGATGCAGTGATCAGGCATGTGCAGCAGACTGTTAAGGAGCAGTTTGGTGTCACCCTTGAGACGGAAGTTAAGAGACTTCCGGAACAGTAATATGCTGAAGCGGCCAGTGATATGCAGAAATTAACAGAGAAACGGCATAGTTCGTCATAAAACGGCGGCATTGTTGTTGGACGATTATGTAGAAATGAGGGCGAATATGAGATTTGTGATCGTTACCGGAATGTCGGGTGCAGGAAAGAGTTCTGTTTTAAAGATGCTCGAAGATCTCGGATATTTTTGCGTGGATAATTTGCCGGTGCATTTTATTCCGAAGATGACAAAGTTAATGGTGGACGAGCAGGAGACTGTCGACAAGATGGGTCTTGGCATCGACGTGCGTAATTTGCAGGGATTGTCTGATCTTGATAACATCTTGGACAAGATGAAGCAGGAAGGATATCCCTATGAGGTGCTGTTTCTGGAGGCAGATGACAGTGTGCTTGTAAAACGCTATAAGGAGACGAGACGTAATCATCCGTTAGCATTGCAGGGACGTGTCGATAAGGCGATTGCGGCAGAGCGAGTAGAGCTTGCCCATATCAAAAAGCGTGCGGATTATATTTTAGATACCAGTCATATGCTGGTACGTGAGTTAAAGCATGAGGTGGATCGTATTTTTCTGGGAGAAGAAGAGTATGAGAATTTCTTTGTGACACTGTTGTCCTTTGGATTCAAATATGGTATACCGGAAGATTCCGATCTTGTGTTTGATGTACGTTTTCTGCCAAATCCATATTATATTCCAACGCTCAAACCACTGACAGGAAATGATCCGGCAGTGTATGATTACGTGATGGCTGCACCGCAGGCAAAAGAATTTCAACGCCAGCTATTTGAAATGGTGAAGTTTCTTATACCGAATTATATTGCCGAGGGAAAGAATCAGATTGTGATCAGCATTGGATGTACCGGAGGAAAGCACCGGTCTGTTTCGATGGTGCGTGCCCTGGAATCACAGATGAAATCTTTGCCATATACGGTCAAGATGGAACATCGCGATATTGAACGGGACGCCAAGTGAGCGGGCTTAGAAAGGAATGTAAGATTACTATGAAAATGTCATTTTCTGGAAAGGTGAAAGAGGAACTTGCTTTGCAGTTAAGCCCAGCAAGACACTGCCAGATTGCGGAATTTGCAGCGCTTTTTGCTCTTTGTGGTAAGATCCGACATCGCAAGAACGGTAGTATTTATTTGGAAGTACATACGGAAAACTTGACAGTAGCAAGAAAATCTTATATCTTAATAAGGATGGCGTTTCAGGCGGAAACGCAGATTAGGATCCGGAACCATAGTTTGCAGACAAGAACGCCGGTGTATCATTTGCTGGTATTGGCGCAGAACAAGGCATATGAGATCCTAAAAGCGATTAAATTATTGAGTGAATCAGAGGATCGATGGGGCGATCTGTCGACGATTCCAAGCCGCTTAGTGCAGAATACATGTTGCAAACGTGCGTATTTGCGAGGTGTGTTTATGGCGGCGGGATCAATAACTAATCCGGAGAAGGCGTATCATCTCGAAATTGCAGTGTTATCAGAGTCGTTTTGTTTGCAATTGCAGCAGATCGTGGCTTCCTTTCAAATTGAGGCGAAGATTGTAGATCGAAAGAAATATCATGTTTTATATGTAAAAGAAGGTTCTATGATCGTGGACACCTTAAATGTTATGGAGGCACATCAGGCATTGATGGATTTTGAGAATGTTCGTATTTTGAAAGAAGTACGTAATTCAGTAAATCGACAGGTCAACTGTGAAACGGCTAACATTCATAAAACAGTAACTGCAGCTGCGAGACAGATTGAAGATATACAGTACATAGAGACTGCCAAAGGGGTTCGCTGGTTAAGCGATGGGCTACGCGAGATTGCAGAGCTGCGATTGGAATATCCTGATCTGCCATTGGCAGAGCTTGGACAGAAATTATCCAAGCCACTTGGAAAGTCGGGAGTAAATCATCGTTTACGAAAGTTAAGTGAAATTGCAGAGCGTTTGCGGGCGGAACAAGAAATCAGCCTCAAACCAAAGGAGGAAAGGTCATGATAACAAAGAAAATTAAAATCCAATTAAAGAACGGATTAGAGGCAAGACCGGTTGCAGTATTGGTTCAGGTTGCAAGTCAATATGACAGTCGTATCTATGTCGAATGTGAAAATAAGAAAGTAAATGCTAAGAGCATTATGGGACTTATGTCTTTAGGACTCTCCGCAGGAGAAGAGGTCGTAGTATCGATCGATGGAGATGATGAGACAAATGCCATGGATGAAATTGAGAAGTACCTTAGTGCGGCACAGGCATAATGGACAAACCAAACATATTATTTGGGTAACACAAAAGGCAAAGTGCTAACTTTGCCTTTTTGCATTTTCTATATCGTTTTCCGGATGCTCTGTAAAGAAGCTGCAGGCTGAGGAAACATGGAGGTTTACTATGAGTTTTACGCATTTACATGTGCATACCGAATATTCTTTGCTGGACGGTTCCTGTAAGATCAAAGAGCTGATCGCGCGAGCTGCAGAATTGGGAATGAAGAATATTGCCATTACTGATCATGGTAATATGTACGGTGTTATTGAATTTTATCGTGCAGCAAGAGCGGCAGGAATCAATCCTGTGATCGGATGTGAGGTATATGTTGCACCGGGATCGCGTTTTGATCGTGAGGTAACGAAGGGAGAAGGCCGTTACAATCATTTAGTGTTATTGGCAGAGAATAACGTTGGATATTCGAATCTGATCAAGATCGTATCCAAAGGATTTACCGAAGGATTTTATTATAAACCTCGTGTTGACTATGAAGTGCTTGAAAAGTATCACGAAGGTGTGATCGCGCTTAGTGCATGCCTTGCCGGAGCAGTTGCCACGGCACTTAGGTATGGACAATATGAGACAGCCAAGAAAGAGGCAGAGCGCCTATATGATATTTTTGGGAAAGATCATTTTTACCTGGAATTGCAGGATCATGGAATTGCAGATCAGGCAACCGTGAATCAAGGGCTTTTGCGTATGAGTGAGGAGTTAAAGATTCCTTTGGTTGCAACCAACGATGTGCATTATATCACGGCAGAAGATGCAGAACCACATGATATATTGCTATGCATACAAACGCAGAAAAAGGTACAGGATGAAGATCGCATGCGCTATGAGGGAGGACAGTATTATCTTAAGAGCGAAGACGAGATGAAAGCACTGTTTCCTTATGCACAGGAGGCGTTAGAGAATACTTCTAAGATTGCTGAGCGGTGTCATGTGGAGATTGAGTTTGGTAAATATAAACTTCCGAAATATGATGTCCCGGAGGGATTTACAGCGGATAGTTATCTGCAAAAACTTTGCCAGGATGGCATGAAGAAGCGTTATGAAGAGATCACTACACAACTGCAGGAAAGACTGGATTACGAATTGGATACGATTCGGACAATGGGTTTTGTTGATTACTTCCTGATCGTGTGGGACTTCATTCGCTATGCGAGAGAAAATGGGATCAGTGTTGGACCGGGACGAGGCAGTGCAGCAGGAAGTATTGTAGCATATTCGCTTGGCATTACCAGCATCGATCCAATCAAATATGATCTGTTGTTTGAGCGTTTCTTAAATCCGGAACGTGTTACGATGCCTGATATCGATATTGACTTTTGCTATGAGCGAAGACCGGAAGTGATTGATTATGTAGTGCGTAAATATGGCAAAGATCACGTTGTGCAGATCGTGACTTTTGGTACGATGGCAGCACGAAATGCGATCCGAGATGTAGGGCGTGTGCTGGATCTGCCGTATAATTATGTGGATGTGATTGCCAAGCAGATCCCGATGCCAAAGCAGGGAGCAAAAGTTACGATCAAAGAGGCATTGCAGGTCAATCCGGAATTGCGTGAAATTTACGAATCAGATGAACAGGCTAAGAATTTGATCGATATGTCCATGCGGCTGGAGGGACTTCCCAGACATACCTCGATGCATGCAGCCGGTGTACTGATCAGTCCAAAGCCGGTAGACGAATATGTTCCATTGTCCAAGGCGTCTGATGGAACGATCACGACGCAGTATACGATGACGGTATTAGAAGAATTGGGGCTGCTTAAGATGGACTTCCTGGGTCTTCGAACACTAACAGTCATACAAAATGCAGCTAAAATGGCAGGAATCGAAGACGATACGCTTCTAAACATTCCATTTGATGACAAAGAAGTGTTTGACATGATCAGTGCCGGTAAGACGGACGGTGTCTTCCAGTTGGAAAGCGGTGGCATGAAGAGCTTTATGACGGAGCTTAAACCAGAGTGTATGGAAGATATTTTGGCAGGAAATGCGTTGTACCGTCCGGGTCCGATGGATTTCATCCCACAATATATAGAGGGCAAAAATAACCGTGACAGCATTGTGTATGACTGCCCGCAGCTTGAGCCGATCTTGGCACCGACGTATGGTTGTATTGTGTATCAGGAGCAGGTAATGCAGATCGTGCGCAGTCTGGCCGGATATAGTTTTGGCCGAAGCGATCTGGTACGCCGTGCGATGGCTAAGAAAAAAGAAAAGGTCATGGAGGCAGAACGTCAAAACTTTGTATATGGCAATAAAGCAGAGGGCGTTAAGGGTTGTATTGCAAACGGCATTTCCGAGGAAGTTGCTAATAAAATATATAACGAAATGATTGATTTTGCGAAGTATGCCTTTAACAAATCGCATGCGGCAGCGTATGCGGTTGTGAGCTATCAGACGGCATATTTGAAATGTCATTATCCGATAGAGTTTATGGCAGCACTGATGACATCTGTGCGTGATAATACGTCTAAGGTAATACACTATACAATGAACTGTAAAGAACTGGGCATCCCGATGCTTTCACCGGATATTAATGAAGGCTATTCAGACTTTTCGGTTGCGGATGGTGGAATTCGTTTTGGAATGTCTGCGATCAAGGGGATTGGCGTGAATGTGATCGAGCGTATTGTTGCGGAGCGAAAAAGTGGGGGAGCCTATACTTCACTCCAAAATTTCTTGGAGAGACTGGCTTCCGGAGAAGTGAATAAGCATGTGGTGGAGAATCTTATTAAATCCGGTGCGATGGATTCGCTTCCGGGCAACCGTCATCAAAAGGTCATTGCCTATGCGAATATTATGGATGCTGTCAGCAAAGACAGGCGTAACAATATGGCAGGACAGGTATCGTTATTTGATCTTGGTGACGAGGGCTTTGTGAAAGCAAAGCAGTATCCATTGCCGAATGTAGAGGAGTTCCCAAAGGAGGAGCTGCTAACTTATGAAAAAGAGGTGATGGGAATCTATGTCAGTGGGCACCCATTGGAAGAATATGTTGCTTTGATGAAAAAAAATTGTACCTGTATTTCGACCGATTTTGCAGCCGAAGAAGAGCAGGAAGACAACAGTGTTACAGATGGTGAACGTGTTGTCATCGGAGGTCTGCTCGTGAATAAAATCGTGAAAACAACAAAAAATAATACGATGATGGCGATCGCTTCGATCGAGGATCTGTATGGGACAGTGGAAATTATAGTATTTCCTCAGACCTATGAAAAGAAGAAACATTTGTTAGTGGAGGGGTCGAAAGTTTTTGTCAAGGGACGGGCACAGACGGAAGACAATAAAGCCGGCAAAGTGATATGTCAGGATATTATCCCTTTTGACCGTATTCATTGTGAATTATGGATTCGGTTTGCTAATAAGGAAGCTTACTTAGCCGTAGAGAAAAAGCTGTTGCAGCAGGTAGTTAGCGAGGATGGCACTGATACGATCTGTATTTACCTGGAGCAAGAGCATCAGGTTAAAAAACTGCCAAGATCGTATGAGACGAATGCACGAAGACTGGTGGCTGAAGGTGCATTGGAAGAATATGGAAAAGAATCTGTGGCGATTAAAGAAAAGAGTATTGAAAAATAGTTGATTTTAGCGTAGAATTTATATGAAATGCGTTGCATTGTTAGAAGGTTGCAGCGTAGAAATTACAGCAAGAGAAGCAAGGGGGACTAGATAATGAGCAATGCAGTAAAAACGATTGGCGTATTGACGAGCGGTGGAGATGCACCGGGTATGAATGCAGCGATACGTGCGGTAGTACGTACCGGTATTGCGAATGGATTACATGTCAAAGGTATTCGTCGCGGTTTTGCAGGACTTTTGGAAGAAGATATTTTTGATATGTCATCACTCGATGTATCGGATATTATTCAGCTTGGCGGTACAATCCTTTATACAGCGCGTTGTCTGGAGTTTAAGAAATTAGAATATCAGATGAAGGGTGCTGATATCTGCCGCAAACACGGCATTGACGGAATTGTTGTTATTGGTGGAGATGGTTCCTTTAATGGTGCAAGCAGACTTTCTGAGCAGGGCATCAACACGATCGGTGTTCCGGGAACGATCGATCTTGATATTGCTTGTACGGAATATACGATTGGATTCGATACAGCGATCAACACAGCGATGGAGGCGATCGATCGCCTGCGTGACACATCGGAATCTCATGAGCGTTGCAGTATCGTCGAGGTAATGGGACGTACCGCAGGACACATTGCATTGTGGACCGGTATTGCCAGTGGTGCAGAGTACATTTTGACTACAGAGGAATATCATGGTGATATTCAGCGTATTATTACCAAGATTCAGGATCGCCGTAAGATGGGTAAGAAGAATCATATTATTGTTAATGCAGAAGGTATCGGCAATTCCAATGAGATGGCTAAGGTTATTGAGCTTGCTACCGGAGTAGAGACGAGAGCAACGATCCTAGGTCATATACAGCGTGGTGGCAATCCAACTTGCAAAGATCGTGTATATGCATCTGCAATGGGTGCCAGAGCGGTAGAATTGTTGTGTGAGGGTGCCAGCAACCGTGTTGTAGGATATCACAATGGTGAATTTAAGGATTACGATATTCAGGAAGCATTGGCAATGACGAAGGGATTGGATCCTTATTTGTTCCACATTATGAAGAAGCTGACAACCAGAGGTTAGTACGGCGGATCGTTTGTAACCAGCACATTAATTGCAATATAAGGAAAGAGGTATTGGCATATGAAGAAAATGATGAAATTTTTGATCGGGGCAGCAGCTACAGGCGCAGCGATTGCAGGAACATTCTATGTGATCGAAAAGTATTTCAACAAAGATGAGAGCGAAGATTTCGATGAGGAAGAGTTTGAAGATGTGTTCGCTGATGAGGTGGATGACAGAGAGTATGTTACCCTTGACATTGACGGCAACGAGATGGAAGGAAATGAGTCTGAGGAAGATGCGGAGGATGACGCAGAGTAATTTTCGGACAAATGATTCCGGTAAAGACAAAAGAATATTGTGAATAGGAAAATCCCCAACTGTTAAGATAATATCTAACGATTGGGGATTTTTTTACTTTTATTTGGTCCCGATTTGCGATTTCTGTCCCTTGGCAGCACGTTTGCGGCTGCGTATCTTCTTTGGATTGATCGCTTTGCCGTCAAAGTCTATGCGCTCCATATCCGGCGTAACAAAACCGGCATGCTTGACAAGATCATCACCGATCAAAGTGATACCCTTGACACCGCGGCTGGTTTTCTTGAGTTCGCCAACTTCGAGAAGCGGAAATCCCAAAGACAATCCTTGATCGGTAATTACAATTACTTTACGGTCTGCGTTGATCACATCTTCAATGCCTACCTGCTGTACGCATACAAGTTCATCACCTTCTGCCAGTTTTGTTGAGGCGATTGTCTGACGATTTGTTTCAAACTCGACACCGGATACCAGCTTGATAAAGCCGGCTCGCGTAATGAAGAGAAGCTGTGAATCAAACAATTCTTCAAAACTAATATAAAGGAGAGGCTCATCATTTTCCAGTTTACATAGGTTTTGGATCAGAACGCCTTTGTCCTTGGCACGTCCCTTCGGGATATTCATAGCTTTCACTTGATGCATATAACCGCCTTTGGTGAAGACACATAATTTATCAATATTGCGAAGCGGCACGATATGATGATATTCCTCCAAAGTATCCGGGGCAATGCGGGAGTAAGAGGAAGCGTCGACTGATTTCGTATAGCCGAAGCGGTCGATCAACACGTACAAGTCTTCTTCCTTGATCTCTTCGACATAATTAGCAGCCGTGATGTTGGCAAGCTCTGTATGACGAGGCGCGTTAAATTGTTTTTTGTAGGCTCTGAGACGATTTTTGATAACATCATGTAAAGCCTCTTTATCACCAAGTATTTTTTTGTATTCGGCAATATTTGCTAACAAGGTATCGTTTTCCTGATGCAGCTTGAGAAGTTCCAAGCCGACTAAACGGCTTAACGGCATTGCCAGAATGGCATCTGCCTGCGTTTCGGTAAAGTCCAGTGTTGCGGCCTGCTTTTCAGAAGCTTTGCTTCGGAAGCGGATATCCGTCGTAACACCATTTACAAGACAGCCCTTTGCCTGTTTAACGGAGGAACTGCCGCGCAGGATCTCGACGATCAAGTCGATCACATCGGTCGCTTTGATCAGTCCGGCAACAATTTCCAGACGCTTGTTCGCCTTGTTGAGCAGATGTGTATATTCTTTGGTGTAAAGTTCCTCCTGAAAGAATACAAATTCCTGGATCAGCGATTTGAGATCGAACGTGATCGGCTGCTTGTCTTTTACAGCAAGCATATTTACACCGTAGGTGTCTTCCATGGCAGTTTTTTTGTACAAGCCATTGAGAAGATTTTGTACATCACGGTCTTTCTTTACTTCGATCACCAGACGAATACCTTCTTTCGAGGACTCGTCGCGGACATCGTAAATTTCATCAAATACTTTGTCTTTCGTCAGGCTGACCAGATTTTCTAACAATTTCATTTTGTTGCCGGCTACCGTATACGGAATTTCCGTGATTACAATGTTTTGGCGGCCATAATCACTCTTTTCGATCACCGTTTTGGCACGAACCTTTAGTTTCCCCTCGCCTGTTTCATAAATATGTGCGATCTCATCTGCATTTGTAATGATCGCTCCGGTTGGGAAATCCGGTCCTTTAATGTATTTCATTAACCCATGGATCGTTATGTCCGGGTTTTTCATATAGGCGATCACACCATCAATGACCTCGGCTGGATTGTGCGGCGGCATATTAGTTGCCATACCTACGGCGATACCGGTTGTACCGTTGATCAACAGATTTGGCAGAGTGGCAGGAAGGACCAAAGGTTCCTTCTCGCTTTCATCAAAGTTTGGTCCAAATGGGACAAGCTGTTTGTCCAAATTATCCAACATTGTCATAGCGCCCGGAGAGAGGCGTGCCTCCGTATAACGCATGGCAGCAGCACTGTCACCGTCGATCGAGCCAAAGTTACCATGGCCGTCAACAAGTGGGATTGAGAGAGAATACTCTTCTGTCATATGTACCAATGCGTCATAGATCGAACTGTCGCCATGTGGATGATATTTACCCATGGTATCACCGACAATACGCGCGCTCTTTCGATGTGGCTTATCCGGAGCCAGACCGAGTTCAGTCATTGCATATAAGATACGGCGTTGTACCGGTTTTAATCCGTCCCGGACATCCGGCAACGCACGGGAAATAATAACACTTACAGCATAATCACGGTAAGAATTACGCATTTCCTCTGTAAAGTCTAATTGTATAATTGAATCCTTTTGTGACATGTTTTCACATTCCTCCTGATCTTAAATGTCGAGCGTTGCGTACTTGGCTTCTTCCATAATGAATTCACGGCGAGGTGGGACATTACTGCTCATTAAAGTTGTTGTGATATCGTCAGCTTCTACAGTATCGCTGATCGTTACCTGTGCAAGAATACGGCTTTCCGGATCCAGTGTAGTTTCCCAAAGCTGTTCTGCGTCCATTTCGCCGAGACCTTTGTAACGCTGGATGCCGATGATCTTATTTTCCTTGATCTTGCGGAATTTTTCCAGCTCAAAGTCATTAAATACATATTCGGAATACTTTTTCTTTCCACGTTTCTTTGGCTTGGCATCTGCTGGCGTTTTGCCGGAACCTGCCTTTTCGTAATCTACTTTATACAATGGTGGAAGACCACGGTATACTTTGCCGGAGTAGATCAATTCCGGCATAAAGCGATAGAAGAATGTGAGCAGCAGTGTGCTGATATGTGCACCATCGACATCGGCATCGGTTAAGATGATGATCTTATCATAGCGCAGTTTGGAAATATCAAATTCTTCACCGATTCCACAGCCAAAAGCGGCAATCATAGATTTGATCTCATTGTTTACTAATATTTTTTCTAAAGTTGCTTTTTCTACATTCAGTATTTTTCCGCGTAGAGGAAGAACTGCCTGTGTTTTGCGGTTTCTGGCTGTTTTAACCGTACCGCCGGCAGAATCACCCTCGACAATGTAAATCTCGCATTCCTCTGGCTTTTTGGAGGTGCAGGCGGCTAATTTGCTTTTAGTATCTACATCATTGAGCTGTTTTAGTGCGGCAGTGCGTGCTTTGTCACCGGCTTTGCGTGCATTATAGGACTTCATGGAGTTATCGAGAATTTTTTTCAATATATCTACATTTTTGTCTAAATAATGCTGTACTTCGGCACTGAATACTTCATCGACCGCCGTTTTTGCATCCGTGTTGCCAAGTTTTGTCTTGGTCTGACCTTCAAACTGTGGATCAGGGTGCTTGATCGAAATAATAGCGACAATGCCGTTACGGATGTCTTTTCCATCAAAGTTTTCATCCTTATCTTTGAGTACGCCAAGTTCCCTTGCATACTGGTTCATTACACGTGTCAGAGCTGTTTTAAAACCGGTCACCAACGTACCGCCATCGGCTACATTGATGCGGTTGCAGTAGGGATTGATCTGCTCAGAATAATTCGTGGTGTATTGGAATGCGATCTCTACCTCAATATCACCGCTTGTCCCTTCAATATAGATCGGCGTGTCATGAATTGGCGTTGCATCACGGTTGATATAGCTGACAAAGCTTTGAATGCCGTGCTCTTCCTGGTAGGTACGTTCTTCATTTTCGGCTTCATTATAATAGATCAACTTTAGATTTTTATTGAGATAAGCAATCTCTTTTAGTTTCTTTTTTATAATGTCCGGCTTAAATATGATCGTTTCAAAAATTTCCGGGTCCGGATAGAAAGTAACCTTCGTGCCGGTATCGGATTTGCGGCATTTACCTATGATCTCCAATTCACCATTAACGAGAGGCGAGACCGGATGACCGCCATCGGCATATTCATCGCGGTAGATCAAACCGTTGTGACGTACTTCTACGATCATATGCGTTGACAGTGCATTTACAACGGAAGAACCGACACCGTGCAGACCACCGGATACCTTATAGGCAGAATTGCCAAATTTACCGCCGGCATGCAGGATCGTATAGACGACACGGACTGTAGGGATTTTTTTGGTGGGATGCAGATCGACCGGAACACCGCGACCATTATCCTGAATGCAGATGCCACCATCCTTTTGCAGTGTGATATGTATTTCACTGCAATAACCGGCGAGATGCTCGTCGATAGCATTGTCGAGGATCTCCCAGATCAAATGATGCAGGCCACGTGATCCGGTGGAACCAATATACATACCGGGGCGTTTACGTACGGCCTCCAGTCCTTCTAATATTACTATATCTTTGCCAGTATATTCTGCCATAGTTACCTCATTTCCTGCCGCAGTGTATATTCTGCCGCATATAATCATCCGGTGCAAACGTCTGTTCGCTACCAAGCCCTTATTATACCATAAAATATAGAGAAAATGCAACTTGTAACACACCCCATCTACATTCTCCACCATATTGCAAAAATGGATGTCATTTGATATGATAAGAAAATGTAAATAATTCAAACTTCATACATCCGAAGTTAGAATACATAATATTTAAGAAAGAAGGCATCGAGTACCTATGAAAAAGACACCATTTGTTACGAAGGAACAGGTTGAAGAGATTGCAAAGACATATCCGACTCCGTTTTATCTGTATGATGAGAAGGGTATCCGCGAAAATGCACGCAAAATGAAGAAGGCATTTTCTTGGAACAAAGGTTTTCGTGAGTATTTTGCAGTTAAAGCAACCCCGAATCCATTTATTTTGAAGATCCTGCAGGAAGAAGGCTGTGGCACAGATTGTTCATCTCTTACTGAGTTGATGATGTCAGAAGCTTGTGGTTTTAAGGGATCGGACATCATGTTTTCTTCGAACGTAACACCAGCCAAAGAGTATCAGAAAGCAAAAGAACTGGGTGCGTTTATTAACCTGGATGACATTACTCACATTGACTTTTTGGAAGAGGTTGCCGGTATTCCGGAGACGATCTGCTGTCGTTATAATCCGGGTGGTGTATTCCAAATGGGTACCGATATTATGGATAATCCGGGTGATGCGAAATACGGCATGACCAAGGAACAGCTTATTGAAGCATTTAAGCGTTTGAAAAAGTTAGGTGCGAAGCGTTTTGGTATTCATTCTTTTTTGGCAAGTAATACCGTGACTAACGAATACTATCCGACATTGGCGGGCATTTTGTTTGAACTTGCCGTGGAAGTGCAGAAAGAGACGGGTGTGGAGATCGCATTTGTGAATTTATCTGGTGGAGTTGGCATTCCTTACACACCGGATAAGGAGCCAAATGACATTGCAGTGATCGGTGAAGGTGTCCGTCAGAAATTTGAGGAGATCATGGTTCCGGCAGGGCTTGGCGATGTTGCTATCTTTACAGAGCTTGGTCGTTTTATGTTAGCTCCTTATGGTGCACTGATCGCAAAGGCAATTCATGAAAAACATATTTACAAAGAGTATATTGGCTTGGATGCCTGTGCAGTAAACCTGATGCGTCCGGCAATGTATGGTGCATATCATCATATTACAGTCCTGGGCAAAGAAGATGCACCATGTGATCACAAATATGATGTCACCGGTTCACTTTGCGAGAATAACGACAAGTTTGCAGTAGACCGTATGCTTCCAAAGATTGATATGGGTGATTACCTGTTCATTCATGATGCAGGTGCGCATGGGTTTGCTATGGGGTACAATTATAATGGCAAATTAAAATCAGCAGAGTTGCTTTTACAGGAAGATGGAAGTGTCAAAATGATCCGTCGTGCTGAAACACCAAAAGATTATTTTGCAACCTTTGATTTTTGTGACATTCTTAAAAATGTTAAAGAGTGATCGATCGCTGAATGGTAAATGTTTTCTATATAAGAGGCGCTGCAGTAGGGCAGTGCCTCTTTTGAAATTTTGGAAAATTAATAACAAATGCTAAAGTAATCTTAAAAAAATCCGATACATATTATGTATGAAACACTGAAATGAGAGAGAAACAGGTGGTGATAACAATGAGAATTGATGCATTAAATCATGTAAGCCGACTTTATCAGCAGTCTAAGCCGACGAAGAATGTCCGCACTGAGAAGAAATATGCGAAAGACGAATTTCAGATTTCGCAGACAGCGAAGGATTATCAGATTGCAAAGCAGGCAGTGAAGGATACGGAAGATGTTCGTGAGGACAAGGTAAATAAGTACAAGGATGCGATTGCTTCCGGTACGTATAATGTATCTTCACAGGAGATTGCAGAAAAGATGGTGAGTAAATATTTTGATTCCTTATTTTAAGAACGGATTCTTGAAATAGGAGACAAGAGGGAGCAGATTTGGCAAGTTTGATTGATGACCTGACTGCCGTGTTGCAGCAGGAGATGGAAGTCTACCAGACACTGATTCCGATATCGGAACAGAAGACAGAAGTGTTGATCCGTGGAGATCTAAAGCGATTGCAAGAGATTACGGATCAAGAACAGGAATTGCTGGATCGGGCATCTGCGTACGGACATCGCAGAGAAGAGGTTCTGCACAATATGGGAATGGTGTTGAATCGTCCGGTGAAAGATTTAAGTCTTACCGGCCTGATCGAACTGCTGGGGAAACAGCCGGAAGAGCAGGAGCGGTTGGCGTTGTTGCACGACGAGTTGCAACAAACGATGAAACGCTTGGTAGATGTTAATACAAAGAATAAAAATTTAATAGAAAATTCCCTTGAAATGATTGAATTCAATATGAATTTTATTCAGAGTACACGGATGTCACCGGGAAATAATAATTACGACAAAAATGCGTCAGCCGCAGGAGGCGGAGTTGATGCCGGCTTTGGGACGGGGTCTTTCGACGCAAAGCAGTGATCGTCAGAGAAGTAGGAAGCTTTTCTGACATACTGTATTTTCCGAGTGGTATTCGTGCTTTTTATGTATAACGGAAAGAAAGAGAGAGTATCGTATGAGCTTATTTACCAGTTTTAATTCCGGTGTGTCCGGATTGAAGGCTTCGCAGGCGGGTATGAATACTGCGGCACACAATCTGGCCAATACCAAAACGACCGGATATACGAGACAACAGAATATATTGCGGGATACTTACTATTCCAACATCAAGGTGACAAGCCATGGGACGCAGCAGATTGGTTATGGAACTGCGGTTGCACAGGTTCGACAGATCCGCGATATTTTCTTGGATAAGGAATATCGTCTGGAAGTGAGTAGAGGAAACTTTTATGACAGACAGCTTACGACCAGTCAGGAGATTGAAGACATCTTAGGTGAGCTGGAAGGTGTTGAATTTCAAAATTCACTGCAGGATATATGGGATTCGTTACAGACCATTTCGACCGATCCGCAGAGTGTCGTGAATCGCGAACTGTTTTTATCCAATGCAGAGTCTTTTATTAAGAATGCAAAGGATGTTTATCAGACTTTGGTGGACTACCAGGTTAATTTGAATAAAGAGATCACGGCGCAGGTCGATAAGATCAATTCTATTGGAGAACAGATTTTGGATCTGAACAAGCGTATTCGCGAGGCGGAAGCGTCCGGATTGGAAAATGCGAATGACTACCGCGATGCCAGAAACCAGCTCCTTGATGAGCTGGCAGAGTATACTTATTATACATACAATGAGGATCATAACGGCAATGTGCGCGTCTTTATAGGCAATGCACCGTTAGTGAATGATGCGAGAAGTTACCACATGGGTGTTGAACGCATAAAACAGGAAGAATACAACGATGCGACACAGCAGTATGAAGTAAAATCAGTATCTGAAATGTATAATGTTACATGGCTCGACAATGGTTATAGTGATGTTTATGATATGGAGACAGCGTACTCTGCTGTGCGCAAGACAGATACCGGTTCCTTGCTAGGTATCTTGACAGCGAGAGGAAATGAGATCGCCAATTATAAAGATATTCCGGTACAGCCGGTCAAGTCTGATTATATCGATGATGCCGGCAACTTTGATGAAACAAGTTATTTGTTGGCTTGTAATGATTTCGAAGAAAAATTAGATAAATACAATAATACAACCGGCAATTCGATACTTACACAGATACAGGCACAGTTTGATCAGTTGATCCATGGATTGGTAACGATGATCAACGATGCATTTTGTCCGAACACCTCGCAGGATCTTACAGGAATTAGTGGCGTAGATGCAAACGGCAATGCTGTGAACTTGCAGAATGGCAAATACAAGATCCTAGATGTTGTAAATTGTGCAGTGGGTACTGATGATGATATGACGATCGGAACAGAAGTTTTCTCCCGCAAAGCAACGGATCGCTATCGGGTACTTACCATAGATGCACAGGTTTATGGAAAAGACGAGGAGGGCAATCAGATTCCGTTGGCGCAGGAAATTACAAATGCGGATGGATCTAAGTCTTATAAATTGTATGTATACAATGAGGAGGACGAAGAAGATGCCAATACGTTATATACTTTGCTGAATCTGGAAGTGAATCCGGATGTTATAGAAGATTATGCATTGCTTCCGGTGAAACTTAATCCGGAACTTGGAGAGACCGGCGGATACAATACAAAAGTATTTGAGGATATTCTTTCGAAATGGAATGAGAAGTTTGCCGCACTGGATCCCAACAATGAGACAACGTATACCTATGCGGAGTATTACCGCTCTATGGTCACGGCACTCGGTGCGAAGGGAAATACATGGCAGAGCATGGTCGACAACCAGCAAAAGCTGACCGAGAGTGTTGAGGATAAACGACAGCAGGTGATGGGCGTTTCCAGTGAAGAAGAAATGGTGGATCTGTTAAAATATCAGCACGCCTATAATGCAGCATCACGTTATATTTCAGTGATCGATGCGATGTTAGAGCATTTGATTGAACGACTTGGATAGAGCAGAAGGGGGAATGGAATATGCCATCAACTTTTTTTGGATTGAATATAGCAGTGTCCGGCATGTCGACATATAATGCCGGATTGACAACGACAGGACATAATATATCCAATGTAAAGACGAAAGGATACAGCAGACAGACAGTAGAGCAGTCGGCGAAGGAAGCTGTTTCGCTGCGCACCAGCTACGGAATGCTGGGTGCAGGTGTAGATGCCACAGCGATTCTCAGCAGCCGCGATGATTATTATGATGCCAAGTACCGCATCAGCAATACTACAGTAGGTAAATATTCAACAGAGTCCTTTTATTTGAGCAGCATTGAGGATTGTATCTATCCGAAAGAAGATTCGGAAGGAAGCATTACGAATTCTTTAGACAGCTTCTTTTCCTCTTTGAAATATTTGACAACCTCTTCTATGGATCAGACGATCCGTGCACAGGTGGCAGGATATGCGGATACGCTGTCTTATTATGTCAGAGATGCGGCAGTGAAGCTGCAGAATATGCAGGTAGATGTCAATACAGAGATTGAGACAACGGTAAAGCAGATCAATGCGTATGCAGCACAGATCGCTTCCTTAAATAAACAGATCAATACATTGGAAGTGTATGGCGACCGTGCAAATGATCTTCGTGATCAGAGAGCGGTTATTTTGGACAAATTGTCCGAATTAGCGGACATCAATGTGACAGAAAAAGCACCCGCAGATGGCAATGGAACGAATCAGTTTATTGTGACGCTGGGTGGAGGTATTTTGGTCGATACCACACGGTACAATACGATCAATGCAGAGGGATCTACGAACAAGGTAAGCCAGAATGATGTTGTTAATCTGTATCGGTTAGAGTGGAGTTATGGTCAGGAATTTGACATGTACAATACAACGCTTGGAGGCAAATTACAGGGGTTGATCGAGATGCGCGATGGCAACAATGCGGAAAATTTCAAAGCAACACTGACCGGATTGCAGAAGAATGATACAGCAAAGGGCGGTAAGAGTACATTAACGATCACGAGTGATCAATACAGCAGCGCCAACGCATCGAATTTATCCAAGCTGGATCTGCCGGCATCGGATGGAGTGTTAACGATCGGTAATGTGGATTACGAATATGAATCCTTTTCTGCAACAGTAGCTGCAGATGGTACATATACATATACATTTGTTTTGAAGGAGGAGTTAAGTGATGACGGGGTAACACGTCTGCAAAATATTATGCAGGATCCGAATCCTGAAAAGAGGCTTGCATCGGCAGGAGATTCTATCGCATTCCGTGGAATCCCGTATTATATGACGCAGCTTAATGAATTTGTCAGAACATTTTCTGCAAACTTTAATATGTTGCAAAATAAGGGCTATGATCTGGATGGCAAACTTGGAAAGGATTTGTTTGTAGCGGCTAACGTGACATCGAATCAACAGTTTCAGATGACAGAATTTTTGTATAATGCGGAAGATACATTTTACTATTATAACGGCTGTAAAGTGTTTGATTCTAACAAGCAGCAGGCTTATCGGGCAGATGGTTATCAGTTTGAAACTGTTGCAGGAGAAGCGAACTACTATAATCTGAAAGATAAAAATGGCAATATTGTAGAAAAAGTGTTCATTCCGGATGATGACAACAACATATTCTCGTTTCATTCATCAGAGTTGGGTAATACGGATGAGAATGCAGTATGCAGTTATTACAATATGTCGATCCTTAATTTTCATGCCAATGACGATATTGTTAAAAACGGCAGAATGTTGGCCTGCTCTGCAGAAAATACAGAGGGTCTGACCGGATGGGAAGAGTCCAAAAATCTCACAAAAATGTTGGCACTGCAGACCGATAATTCCATGTTTAAGCAGGGTGATCCGGGATCTTTCCTGAATGTATTATGCACTGCAGTACTTGGTGTAGATTCAGCACGTGTGACGGCAGCTACAGAAAATGCACAGAACATTTTGGATGCAGTGGATCATCGAAGAACTTCGATTTCCGGTGTAGATGAAGATGAAGAGGGCCAGAATTTGGTAATCTATCAAAATCTGTTACATTATCAATACCGTGTTTTGTCCGTAATGAACGAAGCATTGGATAAATTGATCAATGGCACTGCAGTATAATGGATGATCAGTAAATGGAGGGAATACCTATGCGAGTAACAAATTCAATGATTTCAAACAGATCACAGGTGCATATATCAAATGCAAAGAATAAAATGTTGACGGCAGAAGAGCAGTACACGACGATGAAGAAGATTCAACGTCCGTCAGAGGATCCGACGATCGCATCCCGTTCGCTGAAATTTCGCACAACAATGGCACAGTTGACACAATATGTTGAAAAAAATGTGCAGGATGCCATGGATTGGATGGATACGACAGAGGGAGCGATGAAAAAGGTAAGCTCTACGTTTACGGATATGGAAGGATATTTTAGCCAAGGTGCTAACAGTTATCCGGAATCAAAAGAGAGAACAGCGATACTGACACAGCTTAGACAGTACGCAACAGCAATCTTTGAGGATAATGCAAATGCGGACTACGCCGGACGATATATGTTTACCGGGTATCGCACGGACACATCGCTGTTGTTCCCGAACTCCAGTGATACATTAGAATATGAGATTACGGAGAAATTTAAATCGACAGATATTGATACGATCCGTAATGTAGAGTCTGATATTAAATATCAGGATGGCATGACGCAGGAAGAGTATGCTAAGTTAGAGGCAAAGGTGAACACCGGTTATCGCATACAGTTATCTTACAACAATTGTTCCAATCAGCCGATCACAGGCGGAAACAATGTATTTCGTATGTCACTCACCTATGGAAATACGACAGAAGAGTATTCGGTAGATAATGGTAAAGTTGGTGTGGTGTCTCAAAATGATGCGTATGCTTACGACATTGACCGGTACAATCAGGTGAACGGCACTAATTATGAAGCACTATATATATATGATGCCGGAGAAATTGCGCTAGGTAAGACTTTGTATGGTACGATTCAGGAGAAAGAGGCTGATTTTTCAATTGATTATACCAAGAATAAATTCGAAAAAAGTGATATTCGCCCGGAGATGTATTTTAAGTGTGATCGCTACGATACAGTATCCATGAAGAACACTTACTTTGCAGATCCAAGTGATCAAAATATTAATTATGAGGTCAATTTCAGTCAGACATTGACAGTAAATACGCAGGCAAAAGATGCGTTTGATACAGAAATTTATCGTTGCTTAGATTATATTGAGCGTGTGATCGGCGATGTGACGGATGTAGAAAACCGTATTGCAGATGTAGAGAAGAAGATAGCAAATACGTCTGATCAAGATGAAATTGCATCGTTAGGTACCTTAAAAACATCGTTGGAAAATGAGCAGCAGCTTCGCGTCAGTATCATGAATGAAGCCTTTGGACGCGGTCTTACTATGGTGAACAAATGTGAGGCAACCTTAAATGTTGCGGTAGCTGAACTTGGAGCCAAGTACAATCGCTTGCAGATGACACAGGATCGTCTTTCGGATGAAAAGACAGATACGGAGGAAAAATTATCGAACAACGAAGATATGGATATCGCAGATGCTGTGATCGGCTTGACACAGGCAGACAATCTGTATCAGGCATCATTATCGGCTACGGCAAAAATATTGGGTAATTCATTGTTAGATTATATCTAGAATAGAACATGGCAATTCCTGCAGGGAGGTTTCAGGCAGCAGGATCAGCAAATAAATGTAAGGTGTCAAAAGAGTTTGGCACCTTACTGATTATCAACGAGGAGGATGCACAGATGAAGATTCAAACAAGATATTTTGGGGAAGTAGAAATCGGCGATGAAAAGATCGTACATTTTGATAAGGGGCTGTTTGGTTTTGAAGAATACAAGGATTACACGATCCTTTACGATATCGATGGGGAGGAACCGCCGTTTTTCTCATGGTTGCAGTCAACAACGGAGCCGGGACTGGCATTTCCAATCGTAAATCCACAGCGGGTAGATGAACAGTACAATCCGATCGTTGAGGATGCATTATTAGAGCCTGTTGGCGAGATCAAGGAAGATGATCTGGTTGTATTTTTGTTGGCAACGGTACCGGCAGATGTGAAACGCACATCGGTAAACAAAAAGGCGCCATTGATCATTAATGCGGGAACGCGTAAGGGCGTGCAGATCGTTGCTGAAAATACAGATTATGAGGTGAAACACTTTATTTTGCAGTAATACATGGAGAGGAGACAAAATTATGCTGGCGTTAGCAAGAAAAGTAAATGAATCCATTATGATTGGAAATGATATAGAGATCACAGTGTTGGAGATTAAAGGCGATCAGATTAAACTGGGTGTGAAAGCTCCTAAATCCGTGCCGATCTATCGCAAAGAATTGTATGTACAGATTCAGGAAGAGAATAAACAGGCAGGAAGTGCCGTGGATGTAGAAGCACTGAAAGGATTGTTTCAGAAATAACATGCCGAACGGTTAATTTATTTTCGGAAAATCCGATATATTATATAGAAAGCGGGTACAGGATGTGCCAAGACGCTTAAGGGACTTGCAGAGTATAGCACACGGAGGTGTAAGAAAATGGATATGGATGTTATAAGTGGAGTAAACAGGACTACGGAAAGTGCATCGCCGGATGTAACCCGTGTAGATGCAGGTAAGGCGGTTGCCGTACAGAAGACAACGGCAGCACCAAGTAATGTTACAGGACAGACAACAGGGCAGACAAGTGGACAGGAGTCTGATGCAAAGCAGGGAATGCCATTTGATGGGAAGGATCCTGCTAAGAGTACAATAGATTCTGCGGTTTCCAGTGCAAATAATCGCATGGTGAGTACCCGATGCGAGTACTCGTATGATGAGGCAACCAAGCGAGTGTCGATCAAAGTGTTTGATAAAACAAGCGATAAGCTGATTCGCGAAGTGCCGCCGGAAGAGTCTTTGGAAATGCTTCAGAAGATGTGGGAGTTGGCTGGTTTGATCGTGGATGAAAAGCGCTAATGGTAAAAATCAGAATGTAAATAATTACATAGTGCGGTTATGTCGGCGATATATAGGCACTTAGAAAGGTGAGGATATTATGGCGATTAGAATGTCAGGTATGATTTCCGGTTTGGATACGGAATCGATTGTAAAGTCTTTGATGGAGACACAGCAAGCTAAGAAGACCAAGATAGAGTCTAAGAAGCAGAAATTAGAGTGGAAACAGGAGATTTGGTCCGGTCTGAATACGAAAATGTATAGCTTTTATAAAGATTATGCCGGTAAGCTTCGTTTTCAGTCTAATTATCAGACGAAGAAAGCAACATCTTCCGATTCAACGAAAGTGACAGTATCTGCAAATAGCAGTGCGACAAAAGGTACCTATCGCGTCAATGTGAAGAGTCTTGCAGCGGCACAGTATGTTACAAGTGCCAAGATTTCTTCTTATGAGACTACTAATGATCAGGGTGAGAAGATTACAAACAAGGTTACTTCTTCCACAAAACTTTCTGATCTTGGCATGACGGCTGATGGCACGAAGCAGATTCAGATCAAGACGGCAGATCAGACAGTCAGCATGACGGTAAATGCAGATACTACGATTAGTGATTTTGTTGATAATTTGAAATCGGCAGGCTTAAATGCATCTTTTGATGAGGGGCAGGGCAGATTCTTCATCGGTGCAAAGGATAGTGGTTTAGATCAAAAGTTTGAGATCAAGATGATGGCATTTACGCAGGAGCAGTTAAATGCGCAACAGACTGTCAACAATGCCGTAAAATATGATAGTTTGACAGCAGCACAGAAGAATAGTGTGCTGGACGTATTAGATAGTATACAAAATGACACATCTTCGGATAAGATTGATTCGGCAGTTGCCTCTCTGATGGAAGTATCGGATGCACAGGCAAAATCTGAGGTGACCGGATATTACCGTAACCAGATTGTTACAGAATTGGAAACAAAATATTTCAAAAAAGATGAAAATGGCAATAATGTGATAACGGACGATGCCAAACAGGCATTGATCAACGCCGGGAAGCTAGAAGAAAAAGATGATGCGTCACATACACAAGAAGAGCTAGTCACATTAGCAAAACAATATATACAGGAAAATGCGGATAGTCAGATTGCCGGAGACGATTATCAGAGTAAGATTACGGAGGCGTTGACCAATGGTCTCAGTAATGATGAGATTACGATCCAGTCAGAAGAAACCCGTAAACAGACGATCACTGATGCAGTAACTGACTATGCAGCAGCTATGGCAAAAGGGGCCGGGGTCGAGACGGGATCCTCAGCAGAACTGCAGAAGATTGGTTTGGATACGATTGACGGTTCGGCAGTGCAGGAATCTGCTTCCGGTGTCGGCATGGTTGTTGTTGCAGCGGCAGATTCTGTAGTACAGGTAAATGGTGCAACATTGACGAGTTCCAAGACTTCTTTGAATGTAAATGGCTTATCCTTAGATCTTATGGATGTGACAGACGGAGAAGTGTCTATTACCGTTTCTGATGATACCGATGCGGTATACGATTCGATCAAAGAGTTTGTGACACAGTATAATTCGATTCTGAAAGAAATGAATACATTGTATAATGCGAAATCGGCGAGAAACTATGATGTGTTGACTGATGATCAGAAGGATGCGATGTCTGATGAAGAGGTAGAGAAATGGAATACAAAGATTAAGGATTCTTTGCTTCGTCGTGACAGCACTCTTGATGGACTTATTACAACGATGAGAAGTATTACCGGTAAATCGATCACTGCTTCGAACGGGAAGAAGTATTCTTTGGCAAATCTTGGTATTACTACAGGAACAGATTATAAAGAGTATGGTCAGCTTCATATTAAAGGAGATGAGGATGATTCGGTTTACTCTGATTCAACGAATACGCTGCAGGATCTTTTGAAAGAAGATCCGGACGTTGTGGCAGAAGTGATGGCAGGGCTTACCAACAACTTGTATGATGCATTAAATGAAAAGATGAAATCGACAACGATGAGCAGTGCTTTGACGTTCTATAACGATAAGGAAATGACAAAGCAGATGACTCAATATAAGAAAGATATTAAGAGTTGGGAAACAAAATTGCAGACGATGGAAGACCATTATTATAAACAGTTTTCAGCGATGGAAAAAGCATTGGCAAGCTTGAATTCACAGCAGTCATCCTTGTCAAGTTATCTTGGCAGCAACTAATACATGGAGGTAGATAAGAGGAATGGCAACATATAACAAGGCAGCAATGCAGTATCAGCGTAATGCGATTCAGACGGCATCACCGGCTAAGTTGACATTGATGTTGTATGATGGTGCGATCAAGTTCGCTAATATGGCGATTGAGGCAATCGATAAAGGCGATATTGAGAAAGCGAATAATAATATTATTAAAGTTCAAAATATTATTGTAGAGTTTCGTTCAACGCTTGATATGAAGTATCCGGTGGCGAAGGATTTTGAGGTCGTCTATGATTATATTTACCGTCGCTTGGTTGAGGCTAATGTCAAAAAAGACAAAGCAGTGTTAGAAGATGCGCTGCACCATATTAAGACAATGCGTGAGACGTGGAAAGAGGTAATGCGTATTAATAATGTGGTATGATCGATAGTGCAGAACAGATGTCAGAGGCATTGCTTTCTGAGCACAAGGTTATATAGAGTAACGGCATAGTGAAGTAGGAGAGTATTGATGGAGACGGCAACAGTATATTTATCCGCGTTGCAGGAATCGCTGCAAAAGAAACAACGGATCATGGAAGAACTGTTTACATTGACGCAACAACAAAGCGAAGTTTTGCAACAGGAAAACATGGACATAGATGTTTTTGAACAATTAATGGCACAGAAAGAAAAAGCGCTGGGAGAAATCAATATTCTGGATAAAGGGTTTGATAGTGTATATCACAAAGTCAGCCCATATCTTGAGCAAGATAAGCAGAGTTATCGCAGTGCAATCTTGGAAATGCAGAATTTGATCCGTGTCATTACTGATTGCGGTGTTAAGATCGAGGGGTTGGAACGCAGAAATCGGGAAGTGTTTCAACGGTATCTGTTGAAACAGCGCCAAGAGATTGGTAATTCCAGAGCGAGCAGCCGAACGGCAGTATCGTATTATCAGAATATGCCAAACCAACATCATGCTTGGCAGTCATATTTTTTGGATAAAAAGAAATAATAAGAAGACAACCTTTATGGTAAATAGAGGTTGTCTTTTTGTATTAACGCAACCTTTCAGCTCTAAATCGTACTCTCAGCTCTTATAATAAAGAGAGATTACAGAAGCAAACTAACCATCATGAAAATAATGACCGATAATGAACGAGTATGAGTGAAATAGAATGAATAATGGTTCGAATTATTTTGCTAATATGGCAAAACCGGCATAAAACACACGAAATATCTAGAAGAATGAAAAAAATAAGAGTAGTATTGTGCAATCTGCACAAAAAACAGTATGAAGATTTGTGATTGATTATGATTGATTATGAAAGAGTATGCGGTTATAATAAAATTATCATAAAGCAAATGATCGATCAGGCAAAGAAGAAAATAAATAGCTGAAGACAGCGGAAAGGAAGTTGTATGGTATATACAGTAACATTTAATCCATCAGTGGATTACATTGTGTCGGTGAACGATTTTGAACTGGGAATGACCAATCGCACTGCATCCGAACTGATGTTGCCGGGTGGCAAAGGAATTAATGTTTCTATTGTCCTTGGAAATCTCGGGATTGCGAACATAGCACTGGGATTCATGGCCGGTTTTACAGGAGACGAGATTGTGCGAATGTTGGAACAGGCAGGAGTTCAGTCGGATTTCATCAAACTTGAGCATGGTATATCACGTATCAATCTGAAATTAAAGAACATTGATGGAACAGAGATCAATGGACAAGGACCGGATATCGGACAACAGCAGATTGATCAGCTGATGGGTAAACTTGATCAGCTCAATACAGATGATGTGCTTGTTTTGGCAGGAAGTATTCCAAGCTCGATGCCGGATGATATTTATCAGCAGATCTTGAAACGTTTGTCTGATAAAAATATGACAATCGCAGTTGATGCCACTAAAGATTTGCTGCTAAATGTATTAGAATATCATCCGTTTTTGATCAAACCGAATCATCATGAATTGGGTGAGATCTTTGGGGTAACATTGTCAGAGTGGAGTGATGTTATTCCATATGCAAAGAAGCTACAGGAACGTGGAGCTAAAAATGTATTAGTTTCTATGGGTGGTAAAGGGGCAGTTCTTATTGCAGAGAATGGGCAGATCATTGCAGGAGAATCCTCTAAGGGCGTAGTCAAAAACACTGTGGGAGCGGGAGATTCCATGGTTGCAGGCTTTATGGCTGGCTGGATGCAGAAGAGAGATTACGAACATGCATTCCGTATGGGCCTTGCCAGTGGAGGTGCCAGCGCTTGCTCTGAAAATTTGGCAACAAGACAGGAAATTGAAACGGAATATGAAAAAACCGCAGTGCATTATTTATAATGTATGGGAAGGAAAGGTGATCATATGAGAATTACAGATTTATTAGACAAAAACAGCATTTGTCTGGATGCTTCGCCAGCGGACAAGACAGAGGCATTGAATCAGATTGTGTCACTTATGGGCAAAAGTGGTAAGATCAATGATATTGAAGCTTACCGCAAGCAGGTTTTTCTTCGTGAAGAGGAGAGCACGACCGGAATTGGTGAGGGCATTGCGATTCCACATGGTAAATGCGATGCAGTTACAAAGCCGGGACTTGCAGCAATGGTAGTCAAGGATGGTGTTGATTTTGATTCTTTGGACGGCGAACCGGTAACGTTACTATTTTTGATCGCAGCACCAAACACAGAGGACAATGTCCATTTGGATGTACTTAGCAAATTATCAGTGCTTATGATGGATGAGGATTTTTCAGAATCACTCCGCAATGCTAAGACAGTCGATGAGTTTTTGAACATTATCGACAAGGCAGACGATGAGAAACCGGACATTGATGAAAGGTTAGAGACAGCTCAGGCAGCAAAGGTGTTGGCCGTTACTTCCTGTCCGACAGGAATCGCACATACGTATATGGCGGCTGAAGGCTTGGAGAAAGCAGCAAAAGCAGCAGGGATTGCCATTAAGATCGAGACACGCGGATCCGGTGGTGCTAAGAATGTGTTGACACAGCAGGAAATTGACGATGCGGACTGTATTATTGTAGCAGCAGATGCACAGGTGCCAATGGAGCGTTTTGATGGTAAGCGTGTGATAGAATGTCAGGTTTCAGATGGAATTAACAAGGCAGATCAGTTGATCGAGAGAGCAACGTCTGGAGATGCTCCGCTATATCATGCAGCAAATGCTCCGGCCCGCAGCGAGAATGCAAAATCCGGTGGCAGTATTGGACATCAGATCTATACACAACTTATGAATGGTGTATCACATATGCTTCCATTTGTCGTTGGAGGCGGTATTCTTATAGCATTAGCATTTCTGATCGATGGTTTGTCAGTCGATATGAATTCCTTATCTGTTGCGGATCGTGGAAATTTTGGTACGATCACACCGGTTGCTGCAACATTAAAGGGAATTGGTGATATTGCCTTTGGCTTGATGCTTCCGGTATTAGCAGGATTTATCGCCATGGCGATCGGAGACAGACCGGCATTAGCACTGGGATTCGTCGGTGGAATGATGGCACACAATGGAACCAGCGGATTTTTGGGAGCGTTAGCCGCAGGATTTTTGGCAGGTTACGTGATCAAGGCGCTGCGCGTAGTTTGCGAAAAGATGCCGGAAGCATTGGAAAAACTTGCACCGGTATTGATCTATCCGGTTGTTGGTATTTTGGTGACTGGATTAGCAATGAACTTCGTTGTTGAGCCGGTCATGGGTACGATCAATACAGCATTAAATAGTGGTTTGAAAGGAATGGGAGATTCCAGCCGTATCCTGCTTGGCCTGGTACTTGGTGGAATGATGGCGATCGACATGGGTGGTCCATTCAACAAGGCAGCCTATGTTTTCGGTACTGCGGCAATCGCAGCAGGTAACTACGATATTATGGCAGCCGTAATGATCGGTGGTATGACACCGCCTTGTGCAATTGCGTTAGCAACGTTACTCTTCAAGGATAAATTTACGAAAGAGGAAAGAGAAGCAGGACCTACAAACTTTATTATGGGACTGGCTTTTATTACAGAAGGTGCCATTCCATTTGCCGCATCGGATCCACTTCGTGTACTTCCTTCCTGCATCATCGGAAGTGCTGTGGCAGGCGGAATCAGTATGGCGTTCAAGTGTACGCTGATGGCACCACATGGTGGAATCTTCGTATTCCCGGTAGTGGGACATGCTTGGATGTACCTCGTAGCTTTGGTGATCGGAACAGTGATTTCTGCATTGCTCTTGGGAATCTTAAAGAAGAAAGTGGCTTGAGCGATATAAAGTATAAGAACTTGAAACACGATATATTTAATAATAAGTATCTCATGAAGAAATGGCGGATATGCGTCTTAGCACACTTGGCGCATATTCGTCCTAACAGTAACAGTGTGCAGAATGGAGGATTATCATGAAGGAATTTAAGTATACGATCACAGACCCGGAAGGAATTCACGCACGTCCGGCAGGAGAACTCGTTAAAGTTTGCAAAGAATTTGCATGTAAGATCACATTGATGAAGGATGGAAAAACGGCAGACTGTAAAAAGATCTTTGGCTTGATGGGTCTTGCTGTCAAGAAGGAACAGGAAGTTGTTGTTACATTTGATGGAGAAGATGAAGATGCAGCATATACCAAGGTAAGTGCATTCTTGGAAGAAAATATGTAGTCATCGTTCAGTTGCGAGAGGAGGGTGCGTTGTGGAACAATATCAAGGCAAAAGTGTATTTGGCGGCGTTGCAATTGGACGGATTCACATTTTTAGTAAAGGACAACAGCAGGTAAAACGTATCAAAGTACAGGATACAGAGGCAGAAAAAAAGCGTTATCGCGAGGCGGTTCAGACAGCAATTACGGAATTGCAGGGATTGTATGATAAGGCACTTAAAGAAGTTGGAGAAGCCAATGCAGCAATTTTTGAGATGCATCAGATGATGCTGGAAGACGAAGATTTTACAGAATCGGTTGAAAATATTATTGATAGTCAGTCTGTAAATGCAGAGTATGCCGTAGCATCAACCGGTGATAACTTTGCCCAGATGTTTGCATCTATGGATGATGAATACATGCGTGGAAGGGCAGCAGATGTTAAAGATATTTCCGAACGTCTGGTTTCTGTTTTGAATGGTGCGAGCAGACAGCAGATGGATGCAGACGAACCGGTGATTGTAATGGCAGTCGATCTGGCACCTTCTGAGACGGTACAGATGGACAAAGACAAGGTGCTCTCCTTTGTAACAACGCAGGGATCCGTCAATTCGCATACAGCAATTTTGGCTAGAACGATGAGCATTCCGGCACTGATCGGTGTGGATATGCCGTTAGATGCAGAATTGGAGGGCAAATTTGCCATTGTTGATGGTGATAACGGAACGGTTTATATTGATCCAAGTGAAGACGTGCTTGCACAGATGCAGGAAAAGAAGGAGCAGGCGGAGGAAAAGAAGCAGCTTTTACAGCAGCTTAAAGGCAAAGAAACCATTACAAAGGATGGCAAAAAGATCAAGTTGTATGCTAACATTGGCAACAGCAAGGATCTTGCGATGGTATTGCAAAATGATGCCGAGGGAATTGGCTTATTCCGCAGTGAGTTTTTATACTTGGAAAAAGAAGATTATCCGACGGAAAACGAACAGTTTATGGTATACAAGATGGTTGCTGAGACAATGGCTGGTAAGCAGGTAATTATCCGTACATTAGATATTGGTGCGGACAAGCAGTGTGATTATTTTAACATGGATCCGGAAGACAATCCGGCGCTTGGTTATCGTGCGATCCGAATCTGTCTGACCAGACCGGAAGTGTTCAAAACACAACTTCGTGCCTTGTATCGCGCCAGCGCATTTGGTAATATATCTATAATGTATCCAATGATCACCAGTGTGTGGGAAGTAAAGCAGATCAAAAAGATTGTGGAAGAGGTTAAAGAGGAACTTCGAGCACAGAATATTGAATTTGGCGAGGTTGCGCAAGGCATTATGATTGAAACGCCGGCAGCTGTTATGATCAGTAGAGAACTTGCGAAAGAAGTCGATTTCTTCAGTATCGGAACCAATGATCTGACCCAGTATACACTTGCGATTGACCGACAAAATCCGAAGCTGGATGATTTTTATGATGCACATCATCCTGCAGTTTTGAAAATGATCCATATGGTTGCTCAGAATGCACATGCTGAGGGCATTTGGGCCGGTATCTGTGGTGAGCTTGGTGCAGATTTAGAATTGACAGAACAATTTTTGCAAATGGGAATCGATGAGTTGTCGGTATCTCCGGGAAGAATTTTGCCAATTCGCAAGATAGTCCGCGAGAGTGAATGTGGATGTGAGTAAACCAGGAGGCAGCGATAATGCTTACAGAAGAAAGATACAATATCATATTAGAACTTTTACGTGAAAAACGCAGTGTGACGGTAGCTGAGATCAAAGATAGACTTGGAATATCAGAGTCAACGATTCGGCGTGATCTGAATGCATTGGCACAAGAAGGAAAATTAACCAAAGTATTTGGTGGTGCGGTTGCGCCGGATAATGTTTCCAATGGAATAGAGTTGTCCGTTCCCCAGAAATTGCAGGTCAATGAGCGGGAAAAAAGGCTCATCGCCGGTTACGCAGCAGCGATGATAAAGCCACATGACTTTGTGTATTTGGATGCAGGAACGACAACCGGATATATGTTGGAGTATCCGCTGGAGACCAGTGCAACCTTTGTTACCAATGCAGTAAGTCATGCCAGAAAGCTGGCAGTAGCCGGATATCGTGTGCTGTTGGTTGGCGGAGAACTTCGTGGTACAACGGAAGCGGTTGTTGGTGCACAGGCGGTGTTATCACTTCAGGAGTATCATTTCACTGTTGGATTTTTTGGAACGAACGGATTGAGCAGAAGACAGGGTTATACAACGCCGGATGGCAGCGAAGCGCTAGTTAAAAAGACCGCGCTTCGTCAATGTGCGAAGGCTTATGTCTTAGCAGATCGTGCAAAATTTGATGAAGTCAGTTCTGTGACATTTGCTGCCTATAGTGATGCACAGATTATTACGGATTCCATACCGGATCATTACAAAAAATATGGTAATATAATACAGGTTTAGGGGACGCCCTAAACCTGTATTTATCTTCTGAACATTGTAAATATGATGTATAAAAAGTATATTGTCAGCATAATTGATACAGATAATATAACGAAAAACAACATCATCTCCAAATATTGTATGATTACAGAAAGTAGAAATTAAGAAATTTTCTCTGTTTTCTTCTTTCTGTATTCATTTGGACTCATATGATAATATTGTCTAAACTTCCGGCAGAAATAGCCGGAACTTGTAAATCCGGTTTCTTCTGCAATGGAAGAAACCAATTTTTGAGTGATATAAAGTTGTTCAGCAGCCTGTGCTAGTCTGTATTGAATTAGATATGCTACCGGAGAACAGTGGATGCCGGTTTGAAAAATGTGTAAAGCTCCACTTTTGCTGATAGATGCCGATGCCGCAATCGTCTCCAATGTAATCTCTTCCATGTAGTGATCATGAATATACTGCATCATAGCTTGTAATCTTGCTTGTTTGTGATTTAATCGATGAATACTGTTAGAATCAGAAGTCCAGTCCATATTTTTTTGCAAAATGTTCCAAAGCTGAAATAAAAGCTGTATAGTACATAATTCATTATCTGGCTTAGTTTCCTGAATAGTACAAATTTGCGACAAAAGTTGTAGCATCTGTTTTCCAAATGTGTTGGATGGACTGAAAACTTGATATGGAACAGACGAACTTATCACAGGAAGAATATATTTTTCGTAAATGAGGCTGTTTTCGGGTGCTAATAGAGTTGGCGAAAAAACAATATTAGGTGCAAATGTACTGCTTTGTGCTTCAAAACGATGCAGGACACCACTATTGATAAATATGCCGCAACCTTTATGTAGTTCTATTTTACTTGTCCCTATAAGGCAGAGCGCGGTACCTTCAGCAACATAAAGAAATTCTAATTCATGATGCCAATGCCAGTCAATGCGATGGAAGTCAAATTTCCAAATATTATCAGGATAGTATGCAAATGGATAACGATTGCTGCCATGCTGGATGGTTTCTCGTAGTGTTTCATCTGTAATTATCTTAAAAGTCTCCATGGTATGTTTCTCCATAAATAATAAAATTTGTTATATTGTACCATAAATATATGATTTTATACAATGACTAGATATAAAATTTACGATATAATTACATTTGTTAGAGGAGGACAAAATGAAAAGCCAATATAATAAGACAATTACAGCCTGTTTGGTAGGTTATATTGTACAAGCTATCGTTAATAATTTTGCACCACTGCTTTTTTTGTTTTTTCAGAAATGCTATCACATTCCAATTTCCCAAATTACATTGTTAGTGACTTTTAATTTTGGGATACAACTACTGGTTGATTTTCTTTCTGTCAGATTAGTTGATAAAATAGGATATCGGATAGCAATGATTATAGCTCATGTTTTAGCAGCGGCAGGATTATTCCTTCTTACAGTTTTACCGGAGATTTTACCAGTTTCCTTTATTGGAATATTGATTGCTGTAATGATCTATGCGGTAGGTGGTGGACTTTTGGAAGTCCTAGTCAGTCCGGTTGTTGAGGCTTGCCCATCCGACAATAAGGAAAAAGCAATGAGCCTGTTGCATTCTTTTTATTGCTGGGGACACGCCGGAGTTGTACTCATATCAACAGTGTTCTTTTATGTAGTCGGTATAGATAACTGGAAAATATTAGCCATTATTTGGGCGGTTATTCCAATTGGAAATGCTTTTGTTTTTTCAAAGGTTCCCATTGCATCATTGCTTGAGGATGGAGATACCGGACTTGGATTAAAGGAATTGTTTCGGATGAAAATTTTTTGGATTTTGTTGATTATGATGATATGTGCAGGAGCAAGTGAGCAAGCAGTAAGTCAATGGGCCTCTGCTTTTGCAGAAAAAGGTCTTGGAATTTCAAAGGCAGCCGGCGACTTAGCAGGGCCGATGGCATTTGCGGTTCTAATGGGAATATCAAGATTGTTTTATGGTAAGTATGGTGACCGCATCAATTTGGAACACTTTATGATTTATAGTAGTTTTTTATGTATTTTATCCTATTTAGGGATTTCATTATTCTCGATTCCGCTATTAAATCTGATTGCCTGCGCTGTCTGTGGGCTTTCAGTGGGAATCATGTGGCCTGGAACTTTCAGCAAGGCATCAGCAGCTTTGCCCAAAGGGGGAACAGCCATGTTTGCATTGCTGGCATTAGGTGGAGATATAGGTTGTTCAGGAGGTCCTACATTGGTTGGAATGGTATCAGGAGCTTTTGGGGATAACCTAAAGATGGGAATTTTGGCAGGAATTATTTTTCCAATGTTGTTACTTATAGGAGTCATTCTTTGCAGAAGACAAAAGAAAATTACTAATTATAATACAGTGAAAAGTAGGCACTAAATATAGCTGCTTATTAAAATAAAAAAGAAAGTGAGAAAAAAGATGGAATTTTTGAAAAACAATCCTAAATGGATACGTCAACCAAAGCAGGTACAAATTAGTGAGGATAAAGTTGTAATTCTTACAGAAAGGGGTACCGACTTATGGGCACGCACTTATTATGGTTTTCAAAATGATAATGCTCCAGTATTTCAAGTTGAAACAACGGACAAGTACTTTTCTTTTATTGTTAAAACAGAATTCGAGAGTACCTGTCGTTTTGACCAGTGTGGTGTGGCTATGTATTTAAATAGTGATAATTGGTTTAAGGCATCTATAGAATATGAGAATGAAAAAATACAGCGATTGGGAAGCGTTGTAACCAATCATGGATATTCTGACTGGGCAACAACAGACATATCCTCTGATATTAAAAGTATGTGGTATCGTTTTTCACGAAGGGACAGTGACTACTGTATTGAATGCAGTGAGGATGGCATAAATTTCAGACAAATGCGTATTTTCCATATGTGGGAAGGTGCAGAAAAAATTACTTATGGAATATATGCATGCAGCCCGACAGAAGGCTCGTATAAGGCAACATTTTCAAATATGCAGATTACGGAATGTAAATGGGAATCAGATGCAGACTGGCGTGATTGAATAAAAACCTTCAAACTGAGTAATGTTATCTTACATCAGTTTGAAGGTTTACACAAACTTTGGGACACTCCCGTATTTAATGGAAAATTTCTATTGTTAGCGTAACATCGCCATCATATTTAGAGAGTGCTCTTTCTTGTGGCATATTATTAGAAAATTGTTCTACTATGCCTGGTATTCTTGTACCATTTTTATGACTTTACCGTTTTTGATCGTGATCTTAGCAGCGGTTCCCCAATACCAAATAACACCATTTTCTTTATAACGCTTATAACTGTATAGGCGTTTTTGGAATTTCTTTTTTGTGGTCTTTTTGACGGTGTGTATATCGTTTCCAAGTATATAGTATTTGCAATTTTTGGCAACTTTGATCGACTGTTTTTTGCCATAACCGACTATATTTTCCCATTCCCAGTCACTGTTGCCCTTAAGATTCGTATTCATAGTGGACTTGTGATACTTTAAGGTCGTGCCATTTAATTTCGCAACGGTAATATGTTTGGTCTTTGTCTTTTTGGAAACTTTTTTGGTTTTGCTTTTCGCAAAAGACTTTGTTACAGCGGTGTCTGTATATGTGTCGGTGTATTGTGTGTTTGTTTTCGTCGTATATGCAGCAGCATCTGCTGTCTTTGTCAAAGATGCAGTAAAGGATCCGGTTAGAGCAAGTGCTGCTGTTAACGTGATTGCGATTAGTTTTTTCATAAGTGTCCTCCAATCTCTAATATGAGATGCCTCCAATCTGAGCGCCGCGCAGTAAGTATACATGTGATCCGTTGATCGACCGCGTGCGCTCATAAAGCAATGCCCCTCATGTTACAATGTGTTTGTGTTGAACTTCTGTAACACTAAAGTTACAGATAACTTATATCATTTTTTTGAAATGTAAACAAGTGCATTTGTGTTACAATTTCTATAAATAATTGTTACATTACTTGAAAATCAGATTAGTTTCCTGAAGATTATTAAAAAGGTGGACTGCCATACATAGCAATCCACCCATATAATTACCACACTTTTTTTGGCTATTTGATGTGTTGCTGGCGGCCCTCGGGATTGATATCATAGTGATCTTTGTAGATCAGATCCGACATTTTAACCAAAGTAAAGCCTTTGGACTGTAGGCCATCGATCAACTGTTCCAAAGCCTCGGCAGTATATTTAGCACCGTTATGACAGAGAATGATGGAACCGTTTCCGAGATGCTTATGATCTAAAACGGTATGAAGAATAGAATCTACGCCGTAATCCTTCCAATCCAAACTGTCTACATCCCACTGGATGGGTGAGTAGCCACATTCTCGGACGGTTGTGATGAGAGTATCATTGTAATCCCCATATGGGGGACGAAATACTTTCATGTCAATACCAGTGAGTTTCTTGACTTTTTCATGCGGAGTCATAAGTTCCTTCTTACATTCTTCTGAGGAAAGAGTTGACATTTGCTTGTGATTTTCACTGTGGTTGCCAAGTTCATGACCGGCGGCAGCGATTGCCTTGACATCATCGGGGTATTGTTCGATCCAGCCTCCCGTCATAAAAAAGGTGACGTGAACCTTTTTCTTTTTGAGGATCGAGAGAATTTTGCGGGTATCTTCATTCCCCCAGGGAGCGGGGAGCTAAGAGAACCTCTTTACAGAACACAGGGCATCTTCTATACTGAAGAGTATGCATCATATCTTTATTACACATAAAGTCATGATAGTTGATATTTGGCTAAAATATGGAGGATTCGATGAATCAGACAAATTATAATATTATTATCGCAACAGATTCCTTCAAAGGAAGTATGACTTCTTATGAGGCTGGAGATGCGATCGCGACAGCAATAAAAGAACAGACTCCAAGTCGGGTGACAGTTTATCCGGTGGCAGATGGTGGAGAAGGCACAACAGAGGCATTATCGTTTGGAAGGGCGGCGGTTTTACTTCAATGCATTACGGTAACCGGACCACTCGGCGAAAAAGTACAAGCAAAGTATACCATTTTCGGGACAGGAGAAGAAAAAACGGCTATCCTAGAAATGGCACAGGCGGCAGGACTTACGTTAGTACCAGTATCACAGAGAAATCCACTTAAAACGACAACGTATGGGGTCGGAGAAATGATATTGGATGCAGTGCGTAAGGGATGCAAAAAACTGATCGTAGGAATTGGCGGAAGTGCAACAAACGATGTTGGTATTGGAATGTTACAAGCACTTGGAGCGAGCTTTACAGATATAAATGACCAAGAAGTATCATATGGTGCAGAGGGGATAGAAAACATTGCCGCAATGGACACAACAGGTATTCTGAAAAAACTAAAAGATGTAGATATCAAGGTGATCTGCGATGTTAATAATCCTCTCGTAGGAGACGAGGGCTGCAGTACTGTCTTTGCACCACAAAAAGGTGCTGACCTGCAAATGGTACAGAGGATGGAACAGGCAATCACAAGGTTTGCAGATCTCTTTGCAAAAGACTATGATCGCTGGATGGCGGGGGCGGGAGCAGCCGGAGGACTTGGCTATGCTTTTGCATATTTTTTGCACGCAGAGCTGGTGCATGGGATTGATATTGTGCTGCAGGAAATTCATCTGGAAGAAGCGGTGCGTACTGCTGATCTGGTGATCACGGGCGAGGGCAGAATGGATGCTCAGACTTTAATGGGGAAAACTCCGGCTGGGGTTGCCAGACTAGCGAAGAAATATGCTGTTCCGGTCATTGCTTATGCAGGCTGTTTTGGTGATGGGATCGAGCAGTGCACAGAAAGTGGATTATTTGATCGGGTTTATGCAGTTACAGAACAAGAAGGAGCATTCGATCCACAAATGGCTGTCCGCGATTTAGGACAGACAGTCCGAGAAACAATGTCCGAATGGATCCACATGATAGATACAAAGAAAGGAGCCAATGAATGAAAGTGTTATTAGTGGCGGTCAATGCCAAATATATTCATTCGAATCTGGCAGTATATGACTTGAAAGCCTATACGGAGAACATACCGGTAGAAGTAGAGCTGGCAGAATATACGATCAATCAGCAGCAGGAAGAGATCCTTCGGGATATTTATGAACACAAAGCAGATGTAGTCGCTTTTTCCTGCTATATTTGGAATATTACTTATGTCAAGGCATTAGCGGAAGAATTACATAAAATAGATCCGCAGGTACAGATCTGGTTTGGTGGTCCGGAAGCTTCTTATGATGCAAAACAATTGCTTCGGGAATTATCTTATGTAGAATTAGTGATCGTTGGTGAAGGAGAGGAAACCTTTGCACAGCTATTGCAAAAGCATTTGTTAGATAAAGAACGATTAGAGAATATCGTTGGCATCTGTTATCGAGAGAATACGGGGGAAATCTGTGACAACGGTATTCGTGAGTACCTTCCGATGGATAAGATCCCTTTTGTTTATCACAATTTGGATCGGTTTGCACATAAGATCCTGTACTATGAGACAAGCAGGGGATGCCCATTTCGCTGTAGTTACTGTCTGTCTTCTATCGACAAAAGAGTACGGCTTCGCAGTTTGTCTTTGGTATTTCCGGAGTTGCAGTTTTTCTTAGACCATAAGGTGGATCAGGTCAAATTTGTGGACAGGACATTTAATTGCAATCATGAACATGCCTATGAGATATGGAAATATTTATTAGAGCATGATAATGGGATCACCAATTTTCATTTTGAAGTGGCAGCAGACCTGCTTCGAGAAGAAGATTTTGCGTTGTTTGCACAGATGCGTAAAGGATTGATCCAGTTAGAGATCGGTATTCAATCTACTTATCCGGATACGATCACAGAGATACGTCGTGTCATGGACGTAGGCAAAGTGGCAGAGTGTGTGGCGAGAGTCAAAAAGATGCATAATATTCATCAACATCTGGATCTTATTGCAGGGTTGCCGTTTGAGACATTTGCACAGTTTCAGCAGAGCTTTAATGATGTATATGCAATGCGCCCGGATCAGTTGCAGCTTGGTTTTTTGAAGGTGCTTAAGGGTTCCTATATGGAAGAAAAGAAAGAGGATTACGGGATCATTTCGACCAGCGAGCCACCTTATGAGGTGCTTGCAACAAAATGGCTTTCTTATGAAGAACGTTCTTTGCTCAAAGATGTAGAAGAAATGGTCGAGGTATACTATAATAGCGGACAATTCATGCATACGTTGGAGTATCTTCTTGCAGGACGCGAAGACACGTTTTCGTTTTATTTGCAATTATCCCGGTATTACCGACAGAGGGAGTGGATGGGATATAAGCATACGAGACTGTTTCGATATGATGCATTACGAGCATTTGTGTCGGACGGTCTACAACGGAATATGACAGCTGAACCGGAAAATATCAGCGAAAGTGATCCTAAAAGATCAGTGCGGAAAGACACAGTTTGTGCGAAGTTTGAAGAGGAACTTCTGTCCGAATATTTACTGCACGATCTGTATTTGACGGAAAACAGTAAGAAAAGACCGGATTGGGCTTGTGATGACACAGAAACAAAGCAACGGTTAAAACAGATCAGAGATCCGCGATGGAGAGCGCAGCATCTAAAACAGGAACAGGCAGGACAAATTGAAAAAATACTGGCTAATCGGACAGATCTGCATTTGGAATACTATCCAAAGATGTGCGGTGGATATTTATTATATGACTACAGTCAGAGAGATCCGCTGACCAATGAGGCAAAAGTATACGAAATTACCATGTCCTAAATATGGGACAAGTGGGAATTGAATGCTATGTGCATTGATTGAAGATGTTGTTATAATCAAAAGGTATTGACAGGAGAAAAAGAATACCAGACATAGAAAGGGATAAAAGTAATGAATGGTAATCAAAAGAAAGCTGCAATTGTAACCGGAGCTTCTTCCGGCATTGGAAAAGCGATTGCAGAAATGCTTGTTTCGTTAGGATATGAAGTTTTTGGATTTGGCAGAGAGTTTACGGCAGAAGTATCTTTTCATCCGGTCGTTTGTGACCTGTTGGATACCGAGGAGTTAGAACGGCATATCAAGCAGATCCGTAAGCAATATGAAATTTATATCTTGATCAATAATGCAGGGATTGGTTATTATGGACTGCATGAGGAGTTAAATGCTGCAAAGATCAAGCAGATGGTGCGAACAAATCTGGAACTGCCGCTGCTTCTTAGTAATTTGTTACTCCGTGATCTGAAGAAATCAAAAGGATATTTATTGCAGATCTCCTCAGTCACCGCATTAAAAAACAGTCCGCACGGTTGCGCTTACGGTGCTACAAAAGCCGGACTTACGGCTTTTTCCAGAAGTTTATTTGACGAGGCAAGAAAATATGGAGTCAAGGTAACTGTGATCCACCCGGATATGACACAGACAAAGCTGTACCGAAATGCGGACTTTACAGCAGCAGAAGATCTGCAGGCATCACTCCTGCCGGAAGATGTCGCTGAGGCAGTACGCACGGTGCTGGCTGCCAGAGATGGTATGGTAATACCGGAATTGACGGTGTGCCCACAATTGCACCGTATTTCAAAAAAATGATGAATGCTTCTGTGAAGCAAAATGACGATACACATGATAATTTTTAATGTGCGAGGTTTGAGTGGATTAAAATAACGATAGAAAGGATGAATATTATGGAATTTGTAAAAAAGAATGGAAAAGGAATCTTATTTTGTCTTATGATTGCAGTACCTTGTCAGCTGCTTGGCAAGCAATTTCCGATTGTGGGAGGAGCGGTCTTTGCAATTTTGGCAGGAATGCTCATAACATTATTTGTGAAAGATAAGACTAATCTGCAGTCAGGTATTACGTTTGTTTCTAAAAAAATATTGCAGTGGGCAGTGATCCTGCTTGGTTTTGGACTCAATCTGTCTGTTGTGCTGCAGACAGGTAAACAGTCTTTGCCGATCATTGTTATGACGATCACAACATCGCTGGTTATCGCATTTGTTTTGTGCAAAGTATTACGCATTCCAGGGAAGATCTCAACGCTCATCGGAGTTGGATCTTCTATTTGTGGTGGTTCTGCAATTGCAGCAACTGCTCCGGTTATTGATGCAGATGATGAGGAGGTTGCGCAGGCGATTTCCGTTATCTTTTTCTTTAATGTCATTGCTGCATTAACATTTCCGGTGCTTGGTTCGCTGCTGCATTTTTGCACCACAAACGGTGAGGCGTTTGGTATTTTTGCAGGAACGGCAGTCAACGATACTTCATCCGTAACGGCAACAGCATCCACATGGGATTCTATGTGGCATTTAGGCAGTGCGACTTTGGACAAAGCAGTAACGGTTAAGCTGACGAGAACGCTAGCGATCATCCCGATCACACTTGTTTTGGCGCTGGTTCGTACGAAGAAGAGTGGAGCCGAAGGGAAAAAGGTTCATTTCAAGAAAGTATTTCCAATCTTTATATTGTACTTTATCGGGGCATCTTTGATTACAACAATCGCTGTAAATGCAGGCGTTTCGGCAGATGTATTTACTCCGTTAAAAGAACTTAGTAAATTTTTTATCGTGCTTGCTATGGCAGCAATCGGATTAAATACCAATATCATCAAATTAATCAAAACGGGTGGTAAGCCGCTTGCATTGGGATTTTGCTGCTGGGTCGGCATTGCAGGAATGAGTCTGTTGATGCAGCATGTGCTTGGCTTGTGGTAATAGTAATGAATTCAAACTTCGCACATCCGAAGCTGCCACCTGGTCACATATTGCTTATTATGTCGATAGTTTAATTATATTTTGCAGCCACCATATTGTGGGTTCTGCCATGAAGAAACTATAGCAATTGCCTTGCCGCAATTAGTTTTCAGTTGATAGGAAATTGCTGTTATGTAGCGTGACATCGCCAAGAATTGCTTTAGCAATTCTTGTAGAGCAAAACGCGGTTTTGCTCTTTTTCACAGTGATTTCTAGATTTTGTTGTCTCTGATGTATGATTTACATGCCTTACGGAAACTCGAAGTCCCGGAAGCAAGGTAATCATCATTTTTGAAAGGGACTTTGCGCTCGTCGTTACTTATGTCTCGTATTTCAGAGACATTAAGTAACGTGACGTAGCGCATCGTAGCGAAAGCGTCCCGTCCAAAAATTGATGATACCTTGCTAAACCGGGACATCTCAGACACTCCTTCAGGCATGTATTCATCAGAGACTTAACAAAATAAGAAATCACGTAAAAACTCTGCGTTCTGCGGCAATTGTCTTAGTTTCTTGACGACAGAATAATTTACATTATTGGCTGCAAAATAGCTATTATTTTACTTACATAATAAGCAATATGTGACAACATGGTAATTATTGCTGTGCGAAGTTTGAGTAATGAATAAGAAATTTAATTTAAATAAGAGATATCTGCGGAACCATCTTCATGAATTGTGATCTGACGGATCACAGAACACACGAGGGCACGGTTTAGCGAGCTTTCAGCGGGCAGAGGAATGCCATGTGCTTCAAGGTCGTTTCGTACAGCATTAGTAAGAGCAGTTTCACATACCGAATGTGAAGTGCATCCCCGCAGACCAAGCCGGTTATAGGTACCGCATCGAAAACGAACGGTACCGTTGCGGCATATACGGACCATGCTCCCACCACAGTCTGCACAGTGAAGCAACCCGGCAAAAAGATGCACGTGTCGTTTCTGTGGTTGTCTTGGCGCATGTGACAACAGAGTGTTCACTCGGTCGAACAGTTCCGAAGACACGATTGCCGGGTGCGTTGCCTCTACCGTGATCCATTGTTCCGGAGGCAGGGGGAGTGCCTTTTTACTGCAGACTTGACGAAAAGAACGGTTTTGTACCATATTCCCGGTGTAGACCGGGTTGCGGAGAATGTTGCGCACGCTGCTGTATGTCCAGCCATTTCCGGGGCGTACGTTGGCATTGTGATAGGCCATTTCGTGCATTTGTTTGTAAAGAGAGGGACAGGGAATCTGCTCCTCATTTAATCGTTTCGCAATTTGTGATGCACCTATGCCGGACAGGTATTCGCAGAAGATTCGGCGGACGATCGCAGCGGCCGGCTCATCGATCAGCAATTTGTTATGATTGGATGGGGACTTGCGGTAGCCATACGCGGCAAACGCACCAATAAATTGTCCGGCGCACTGCTTAGCGCGAAATGTCGAGCGTACCTTTGCGCTGATGTCCCGTGGATAAAATCCATTAAACATATTTTTGAGATCGATCATCATATCTTTACTCGTATCAATGTCAAAAAAATCTTTATCTACAGCATCATCAATAGCAATAAAGCGCACTTTGTGCGCTGGAAAATATTCATGGACATAATGACTTGTTTTAACATTATTTCTTCCCAATCGCGACAGATCTTTCACCAAAACACCGCATATATGACCAGCTTCAATGTCTTGCAGCAGACGCAGAAAAGCCGGGCGGTCGTAGTTGGTCCCAGTGTAACCGTCGTCAATATACCAGCTGTACGGTGTCAGTTCCGGGTGCGTCTTAGCATACTCGGAAAGCTTCAATTTTTGGTGCACGACACTTAAACTTTCTGCGCGGTCACCGTCCTCGCGGCTCAGTCTTATGTAAAACGCCCAACGGTTCTTTCTCATAAGGATCCTCATTTCCGAAAGCTCTTTAGGAGCTTGTTGATGATTAGTATTACTATATGACAGGCGGCTGCAGCAAATACATAGATATATGTAAATAATTACATTAATTTCATGGATTTTATTCGAAATATGGTGTATGCTAGAACAGATGCGAATGAAAAGCATAATGGCTGCGTGTGTTATAGAACACATCAAAGAGCCAAGAGATATCAGTACATAGGAGGTTTGAGAATGATGAAAAAATGGATAAAAATGGGGTTGATGGCGGTGCTTGTGAGCTCGCTTTGCGTCAGCATGACAGCTTGTAAGAGCGACAAAAAGGCGAACAATTCTGCCGTTCAAAAGGAAAAAGCTGTGAAAAACAACACAGACGCAGACAAGCAGAAGACATATACGCTGTTTTTGGGAGAGCAGTATGAGCTGGAGAAAAAAGAAAAAGCGGAATATGTGATCGCAGATACCTCAGTAGCCTCTGTGTCACCGGAGGGGATTGTCCACGCTTGCAAAGCAGGAAAAACGACGCTTACTGTGACTAAGGATGGCAAAAAGAGCAGCAGTGCATTAAAGATCAAAAAGCGCGGCATGGTGTATCCGACATTTACGATGATGAAAGGTGAGAAGTTACCGATCCTTTTTAGTAATAAAGAAGGCGGTGTCAGCTGGACAAGTGCAGATGAAACGATCGCCACCGTTGATGCAGATGGTGTTGTTACCGGTAAAAAGGTTGGCACGACAACGATCTACGGAAAGGGCGCAGAGCACACATATCGTTGTGATCTGACAGTCAACAAAAAGATTAAAAATATTGTGTATCTGACCTTTGATGACGGACCAAATCGTTATACGACACCGAAGGTTTTAGATATTCTAAAGGAAAATAATGTCAAGGCAACCTTTTTTGAGTTGAAACCGGCGAAAAAAGATTTTGATCTGACGAAACGCGTGATCGACGAGGGACATACCCTTGCTATGCATGGTTATCAGCATAAATATAACATCGTTTACAAGTCCAAGAAAGTGTACAAGCAAAATTTGGATAAGCTTCGCAATCTTTTCTTTAAGAAATACGGTGTTTGGTGTACGTTAAGCCGTTTTCCGGGAGGAAGTTCTAATACGGTCAGCCGATATAATCCGGGAATTATGACGAGAATCACCAAGGATATTGCCAGCTGGGGTTATCATTATTTTGATTGGAATGTTGCTTCCTGCGACTCGGACACGGCTAAAAATGCAAATGATGTGTATCGCAACGTGACTACAGGACTGATAAAAGGTCGGGGAAATGTTGTGTTAATGCATGATTTTTATAAGAATGATAAGATGCTTGGAGCATTAGATAAGATCATCAAATATGGTAAAAAGCATGGTTATACATTCCTGCCGCTGACGGCAAGTACGACGGAAGTGCATCATAAAGTGAACAATTAATATAGAAATGACGATGCTTTTTAGTCAGCATGTGGAAGAAGTGGGGCGGCACAAAGACAGTGTTCAATGAGCGATACGCTCCCCACGCAGCGTCAAATGACAATGCGACAACCGGTTTTTTGGTATCAACGCAATAAATCGGCAGTTCCTTGTTATGTATCAAACTGTTTGACATGACAGATTTATCTGCAGGCATTTTTTTCTGGCTGTACACGATTGCCAGACTTGCGATCAGAATAACAGAAAGTGTAAAAAATCCGGTCTCGATAAAGGATCGGATTTTTTGCTGTTCTTGTCGGAAATATTCTTCATCTAATTTCATAATCATCTAACATCCTTTCCTACTACAATATAGTTACTCAAACTTCGCACATCAAAAATTATCATGTTGTCACATATTGCTTATTATGTCAGTAAGACAATAACTAATTTGCAGCCAATAACGTAAATTATTTTGCCATCAAGAAACTAAGACAATTGCCGTAGAGCGCAGTGTTTTTACGTAATTTCTTGTTTTGTTAGGTCTCTGATGAATACATGCCTGAAGGAGTGTCTGAGATGTCCCGGTTTAGCAAGGTATCATCCATTTTTGGACGGGACGCTTTCGCTACGATGCGCTACGTCACGTTACTTAATGTCTCTGAAATACGAGACATAAGTAACGACGAGCGCAAAGTCCCTTTCAAAAATGATGAATACCTTGCTTCCGGGACTTCGAGTTTCCGTAAGGCATGTAAATCATACATCAGAGACAACAAAATCTAGAAATCACTGTGAAAAAGAGCAAAACCAGCGTTTTGCTCTACAAGAATTGCTAAAGCAATTCTTGGCGATGTCACGCTACATAACAGCAATTTCCTATCATCTGAAAACTAATTGCGGCAAGGCAATTGCTATAGTTTCTTCATGGCAGAACTCACAATATGGTGGCTGCAAAATATAATGAAACTATCGACATAATAAGCAATATGTGACTAGATGGCAGCTTCGGATGTGCGAAGTTTGAAATAGTTATAGTTAATCTCCTATTAATATATTACGCATACAGATTATTCTCTCTTCATGTATATGGAAGTTCCTGCTTAGATAGAACTTCTAGAGGCGCGAAGTTCGGATTACATACATTTTACATAAATTTTAGGTGTGGCAGATTTCAGACTTTACATTGGCACAGTATCCTATTAACCGTAAACAAAATTTAGCCGCACATCTGAAAGAAGCAGATGGAAAACACGGTTAAGAGTGACCGTGTGGAGGGAAGAGAAAAGGAGATTATTAAAATGAGAGCAAAGAAATTATTAGCAGTAGGATTGAGTGTATTATGTGTAGCAAGCTTGGTGACAGGCTGTGGCAGCAAAAAGGGTGACAAAGCAGCAGGTGGATCCAAACCGATTTCTGTTGTAACCAGAGAAGATGGTTCCGGTACCAGAGGCGCTTTCATCGAGCTGTTCGGTATTGAACAGGAAGAGGGTGGCAAGAAAGTAGATAAGACCACAGCAAGTGCTTCCGTATCACAGAGTACAGAGGTTATGATGACAACAGTAGCCGGAGATGAATATGCGATCGGTTATACATCACTTGGTGCATTAAACGATAAGGTAAAGGCATTGAAAGTTGATGGCGTGGAAGCAACAGCAGAGAACGTAAAAAGCGGTACATACAAGATTTCCCGTCCTTTCAACATTGCTACCAAAAAAGATGTCAGCGAAGCAGCACAGGATTTCATCAATTACATCATGAGTGCTGATGGACAGAAAGTAGTAGAAGACAATGGTTACATCGCAGTTTCCGAAAATGCAGCATTCAAAAGCAATGGTGCGAAAGGTAAGATCGTCGTTGCCGGTTCTTCTTCAGTAACACCGGTTATGGAAAAATTAGCAGAGGCATATCAGAAAGTAAACACAGGTGCACAGGTGGAAGTTCAGCAGAGTGATTCTACAACAGGTATGACTTCTGCAGCAGAGGGAACTTGTGATATCGGTATGGCATCCCGTGACTTGAAGGACAGTGAGACACAGGCAGGTCTTACTCCAACCGCAATCGCATTAGATGGTGTCGCAGTAATCGTAAATAACAAAAATTCCTTAGAGGATATTTCCTCCGATGCCGTTAAGAACATTTACACAGGTACAACAACAGACTGGGCAGATGTGAAATAAGGAATCCTGACAGGTATACCTGCACATAGATAATGTGTGCAGACAGCCGACCACAGACTTTGGGATGGGAAAGGAATGAGGATTGATATGACACTACAAAAAGTAAAAGAAAAAGGGATGGAGTTTGTCTTTATGCTCTGTGCCTGTGTCTCGATACTGGCAGTTGCATTGATCTGTATCTTCCTGTTTGCAAATGGTGTTCCCGCTATGGCAAAGATTGGCTTCGGCAAATTTTTGCTGGGACGCACCTGGCAGGCAGGAAATGGCCTGTTTGGAATCTTTCCAATGATCATCGGAAGTATCTATGTTACAGCAGGAGCGATCATTGTCGGTGTCCCAATTGGAATTTTGGCAGCAGTATTTTTGGCAAGGTTTTGCCCTAAACCGTTATACCGCATTATGAAACCGGGCGTGGAGCTGTTAGCAGGTATTCCGTCTGTTGTATACGGTTTCTTCGGATTGATGATCATCGTACCGTGGGTGCGTGACACGTTTCGTCCTTACTATGGTGGTAACGGACTCAGCTTGTTTTCCGCGGCTTTGCTGCTCGGAATCATGATCCTGCCAACGATCATCAGTATATCGGAATCAGCGATCCGTGCCGTACCGGATAAATATTATCAAGGTGCATTGGCACTTGGTGCTACACATGAAAGAAGCGTATTTCGAACAGTGGTACCAGCCGCAAAATCCGGTATCATGGCAGGTATTGTACTAGGAATCGGGCGTGCCTTTGGCGAGACAATGGCTGTCATTATGATTGCCGGCAATCAGGCATGGATACCAGACAACATGTTTCAGGGAATCCGAACTTTGACCGCTAATATCGTTATGGAAATGGGATATGCGCAGGATCTGCATCGTGAAGCATTGATCGCAACGGGTGTTGTACTCTTTGTATTTATCCTGATCATCAATACACTTTTTTCCATATTAAAGAGAAGGGAGGCAAAATAACCTATGGAACAGGCAATTAATGTACAAAGTCTGGCGCAAAAACGCCGCACTTACTTTAAGCATCCGGGTTCACTCATTGTCTTTTTACTCACTTGGCTGGCAGCATTGTTGACAATGGGGGTACTTGTCTTCCTGATCGGATATATTTTGATCAAAGGTGTCCCATTTTTGACACCGGACTTATTCAAACTGGAATATAATTCTGACAATGTATCAATGCTTCCGGCGTTGATCAATACACTGCTTATGACACTGTTAGCCTTGTTGATCGCCGGACCGCTTGGCATCTTTGCAGCAATCTATATGGTTGAATATGCCAAAAAAGGCAACAAAGTTGTCGGTGTCGTTCGGGTGACGGCAGAAACATTATCCGGTATTCCATCTATTGTGTATGGATTGTTTGGTGCATTGTTTTTCGTCACATTTTTGCATTTGCGGTTATCTTTGATCTCCGGTGCACTTACCGTGGCGATCATGGTTCTGCCGACAATTCTGAGAACGACAGAGGAAGCGTTGATCGCAGTGCCGGCCAGTTTCCGAGAGGGAAGCTTTGGACTGGGAGCCGGCAAGCTTCGTACCGTATTTCGAATCGTATTACCATCTGCGGTACCGGGCATTCTTTCCGGTGTAATTCTTGCAACCGGACGAATCGTCGGAGAAACGGCAGCGCTGATCTATACAGCAGGAACAACCGCAAAACTGCCCAAAAACCTGTTATCTTCTACGAGAACCTTATCGGTGCATATGTATATGCTGTCGGGCGAAGGATTTCACACGGATCAGGCATTTGCAACCGCTGTAATATTGCTGATATTGGTTATCGTGATCAACTTGATCTCGAACCTGCTTGCAAGCAGATTAACAGCTAAAGGTATTCAGAAATAAAGTAAGAAGCAGGTTAGCAGCCAAAGGCATTCAGAAATAAAACAAGAAAGGTATGGTTATTATGGATACAACCTATACAAATGTGGTGGATGCATCGACATCCCAGATAGCATCAGATACCAAGTTTCACGTTGCAGGACTGGACTTGTATTATGATAAATTTCACGCATTAAAAGATATCAATATTGATATTCCGGAAAAGCAGATCACAGCGTTTATCGGACCATCCGGTTGTGGTAAATCCACATTCTTAAAATCGCTCAACCGTATGAATGATCTTGTAGAAGGCTGTCGGATCACCGGCGAAGTAAAGCTTGGCGAGCAAGATATTTACGGAGACATTGACATCAATCATCTGCGCAAACGTGTGGGAATGGTTTTTCAGAATCCAAATCCATTTCCGATGAGTATATATGACAACATCGCGTATGGACCGCGCACGCATGGCATTCATTCTAAACAGAAATTAGATGTTATTGTCGAAAAGTCTCTCAGACAGGCAGCGATTTGGGATGAATTGAAAGATCGTCTCAAAAAGTCAGCACTTGGTTTGTCGGGTGGACAGCAGCAGCGTTTATGTATTGCACGCGCACTTGCTGTAGAACCGGAGGTTATCTTAATGGATGAGCCGACATCGGCACTTGATCCGATTTCAACATCCCGTATTGAGGATTTGGCGATCGAGCTCAAAAAAGACTATACGATCATTATGGTCACACATAATATGCAGCAGGCAACTCGTATCTCGGACCGAACAGCATTTTTCCTGTTGGGAGAAATGGTTGAGTATGGAGCAACGGATAAATTGTTTTCTGTACCACAGGACAAACGCACGGAAGATTATATCACAGGAAGATTTGGATAGGGGGAAGCGAAGGTATGCGAAATCGATTTGATAATCAGTTGGAAAAACTTAATAATGAATTGATCGAGATGGGCAGCATGATCGAGCAGGCGATCGAAAAGGCAATTAGTGCATTAGTGAATAGCGATGTTGAACTTGCTAAAACTGTCATTGAAGGCGATGAAGATATTGATCATCAGGAACGACGTGTTGAAAGTTTGTGTATGAAATTGTTATTACAGCAGCAACCTGTTGCCAAGGATTTCCGCCTTATTTCGTCTGCCCTCAAAATGATCACAGATATGGAACGTATTGGCGATCATGCGGCAGATATTTCAGAAATGACCGTCTGGATACATGGTGAAAATTATGTCACCCATCTTAATCTGCTCGAAGAAATGGCAAAAGCAGTCACCGTTATGCTTGTTGGAAGTATTGACGCTTTTGTATGTAAAAATCTCAAACAGGCAGAAGAAGTCATTGCAAAAGATGATATTGTAGATGACCTTTTCCTCAAAGTAAAGGAAGAAGTTATCCAGATGCTGCGTGAGTCTGATGGCTCCGGTGAGGAGGCAGCGGACTTATTGCTTATTGCTAAATATTTTGAACGCATTGGCGACCATGCAACCAATATTTCTGAATGGGTCATCTACTCCATCACCGGAAAACATGTATCCTAAAGGCTGGGAATAGGCTTCCGGGGTAGAGAAAAAGTCCCGTCATAGGCAGAGAAGTTAGCCGTTGTAGGAGGAACAAAAATAGTTGTAGAAAGTACACTCAGCAGAAGTGGAATAAATGGAATGATAGCAAACAAAGTTCAGCCAAGCACGGTAAATCAAATTGTTGCTGTTGCGTGTAGCGCGTTGATCTTGGCATATAATATTGCAAAGAGTTTAAATCAATGCAGCTTGCGAGATCAACAGGTGAAGAGGCTTGAAAGGGCAGCTGTTCATGCAATGAGAGAACAACGAGAGAAATTTATAAAACTTGTTCAGGATGAGAATTTGAAGTGGGATAAAACGGTGCAACAGGGGTTTGATCAAATGCTAATATGTGCATGTAAAGAGACATTTGACCTGAGTGGAGTAACAGAAGGTTTGGATAATGTGCTGGGTTTGTTTGGCAAAGAAGCTACTTTTCATAATATATCAGAGTATGAGAACCAGCTAGATCAGACTATTGTGTTGAATTTTTAGAAGGAAGCTATGATATTGTTAATATCATTAAATTATAGGTGTACCACCGCCTGGTAATGGAAAGGAGATTTTATGGTAGAATGAAACAACTTGAATCCGGTAACAAATCCAGAGAAAGTATTAAGAACTGTAGTACCTGGAGTAAAAGCAAAGGATTACAAAGTAAATTACTATTTCCTTTACAATCTGACAATCAATCCTAGCGTAGTCTCGCTGCATTCAAATGGTATTGCATAGCACGTTTCAGCGGAGACAGGGAAAAGCCGGACCACTCCCAGATATCTTCAGTTTCATAATTTTTTACCCAAACGGTGCGGTGTTTAGTCAATCCTCGCATAAAGAAGCTGACATGAAGGTGGAACTTGCCGTCCGGTGATTCGATGTCTGTGTATCCAAAGATTTTACCGCGGATGGCGCGTTCAACTTTATCGATCTCATAGCGCTCGGCGTTTTGTAAACAGGTCTGATTGATAATTTCTGCAAGATTACCTACGGATACTTTATGCGTAGAGATATTGCTTCCGGTTACTGCGTTTAAAAGGCTGTCTGATAGACTCATAATTCCCTCTATTTCTACATGTGTTCATATTTCACATGTACGTGTTCATGTGTGCAAGTTGCTCATTCAAACTTCGCACATCCAAAGCTGCCATTTAGTCACATATTGTTTATTATGTTGATGATTTAATTATATTTTGCAGCCACCATATTGTGGGTTCCACCATAAAGAAACTATAGCAAAGCGATGTAACTCAGATTTTCAATTTGTTGCACAGGTTAGGTGCTAAGATCCATCAATGTCAGATCCAACAATATAAAAAATAACTCCCATCGAGCTTTGTGTCGAAATAAGAGATACATAGCTCTTTTTTTGTATAGGAAAATGTGGTATAATGATTCCAAAATCCAGATGCTTCGCATCTGTCGCGCATTGCGCTTTACGATTTTGTCGTTCACAAATTCTGCGCAAGTGAGCAAGCTCCCTTGTGTTGTGAATTTGTGATATAATAACTCTAATTAATTTAATACCGCTGAAGATGAACGGGAATAATACTAGGGAGGGTGTTCATTATGAAAAAGCAATCAAAGCATCATATTCATTCATTAACAGTAAGGATCACTGCGATAGCAATAATTCCACTATGCATTTTGGCATGTATTCTGACCATTATAGGGATTGGAAGTATTCGATCAGGCATTCAAGATGAGGTGGAATTAACATTGCAGGCATCGACGATGGGAGTGCAGGGAATGTTAGATGCGCTGAATGACAGTCCGCTAACATTAGATGGGGAGAAGCTCTACAAGGGCGAGCAGCAGATCACGGAGCAGATGTTGGAAAATATGGTGAAGGGAACCGATCTGGATGTCACGATATTCTATGACAAGACCAGACGTGCGACTACATTGAAAGATGCTAAGACCGGACAATTTGTTTTGGGGACAGATGCAGCGCAGGAGGTATATGACCGGGTAGTATTACATGGCAAAACCTTTACTTCTTATGATATGGTCATTAATGATGAGGCGTATTATGTATATTACATGCCGTTAAAGGATCAGGGAGGAAGTACGATCGGCATGTTGTTTGCCGGCGCTCCGGCTTCAGATGTTAATTCTTTCATTGCTGTCAAGACTGGTACTTTGGTTGGTGTGGCAATAGTGATCGGAATTCTTGCATTTATAGCAGTAATTATTTGTGTGTTAGCTATTCGAAATGGTCTGAATGACGCCAATGGTGCGCTGGGACAGCTGGCATGCGGTAATTTGAATGTTCAAATGAGCAAACGTTTACTGAAGCGTAAGGACGAGCTTGGCAGCATGGCGAAGAGCCTTCAGCTTTTACAGAATGAACTTCGTGATATTATAGAAAAGATACAATCTGCATCTAATGATGTATTGACAGCGGGAGTGCAGCTGGGTGATATGTCAGCGCAGACGAGCGAAAACGCTTCGGAGATCGGCAGTGCCGTCGATGACATTGCAAGTGGTGCTGTTGCACAGGCAGAGGAGATTGAGACTGCTACGCTTCGGATGAATACATTAGGCGAATTGATCGATGAAATGACAGAAAATGTGAAGCAGCTTGCGGTGACTTCTGATAAGATGGATCAAAGCCGTGAGCGTGCTGAAAAGATTATTATAGAATTATCAGAGTCAAACGTTGATACGGTAGATGCGGCGAGCAGAATGAATCGACAGATACATATCACAAACGATGCGGCAGTTCGCATCCAAAAGGCAATTCAGATCATCACTTCCATTGCGGATGAAACTAATCTGTTGTCCTTGAATGCATCTATTGAAGCGGCAAGGGCCGGCGAGCAGGGCAAAGGTTTTGCAGTAGTGGCTAATCAGATTCAGACATTGGCAGAGCAGTCGGGTGAATCTGCCAAAGAGATTGAGGAAATCACAGCGGAACTTTTGCAGGAATCTACACAAGCAGTTAGTATTATGGAAGAAATGCAGAACATTGTGGGAGAAGAGGCAGAAAAACTGGAAGAAACTAAGCAGCAGTTTATGAATGTCAGCGAGGGTGTCACAGAGACGAGAAATGAGACGCAGAATATGCGACAAAAGACGAAAGAGTGTGCAAGTGTTCGTCAGGAGATGATGGATGTTATATCAAACCTGTCAGCGGTTTCCGAAGAGAATGCGGCATCGACACAGGAAACGACAGCATCTATGCAGGTACTGAATGATACGATTGCTACACAGGCAGATTCTGCGGGCAACTTGAGCAATTTGTCTAAGAGTATGGATCAACAATTAAAGTTCTTTGAACTGTAAAAAGACAGGATTGCCTCCAAACCCCATAAATACTGGGCTTTGGAGGCTTTTTTTGTTGCCTGGTCAAAAAAAGTCGAAAAAAATTGAAA